>AYTS01000108.1 GCA_002009475.1 Candidatus Brocadia carolinensis
AGGAATTTCACCTAAACCCCCAAGTATGCCTGTGGCTGCCTGGATTAATCAACCAAAACAAATATCGACTCTACCTTTAGAGTCTAAATTATTTAATAAAGTGTCTAATTTCCATTGACATATTCCGTTTTTGTTCGTTTAGATTATAAGTAAATGAAAAATAAAAGTGACTATTGAAACTCTCCTGCAACAAGGCATTGATCTAACTAGGCAAGGAAAGCTTCATCAAGCCTTAGTTTATTTTGAAAAAATGCTTGATATCTATCCAGAAGAAGCAAGGGTACTTTTCAATGCAGCGGTTGTTGTTGACTTGCTCGGCCAAAGAAATCAGACAATAGATTTATTATATCGAAGTATTAATGCGGATCCCACTTTCGCAAATCCTCACTTCTATCTGGGACAATTACACTTGAAAGCTGGGCGTTTTACTGAGGCTTATCAATCATTTCGTGACACAATAACTCGTGATGTTGAATTTAGTGCCGCCTACGAAGGTATTAAAATTATTTCATCTGCACTGGGTCATTCTGAGGCAGGAGACAAGGCTGATATCGTTTTCTACACTGGAGGTGTCCCCTTTCATGGTAGAACCATAGAAGAAAGGGGTCTCGGTGGTAGTGAAAGCGCGCTTGTTTATATAGCGCGTGCCCTTGCTGCAAATGGACGTCGGATTCGCGTTTTTTGTAATTGTGATAAACCAGGCGACTATGACGGAGTGTATTATGGAAATCTTATTGATTTTCACATCTATCGTCAGCAACATTCATTGCCGGTGTTTATTTCGTCTCGTTCAGTCCGTCCCTTCAAAACTGCGTTAAAGGCACAAACACGTATTCTTTGGATACACGATCACACGAACGTACTATTCTTAGAAGGTGAGAATCCTATCCACTTCCCTATTGACTGCATTTTTGCTATTAGTCAATGGCAGATGAATGAATGGTCACGTCATTTTAAAATTCCTAACAATCGTTTCTATTTAACACGAAATGGTGTGGACATAACGATATTCAAGCCAGGTGAAAAGAGAAATCTCAATCGCTTTGTTTATATGAGTCGCCCCAACCGTGGCCTGGATATTTTATTGAGGCTATTTCCACACATCCGTCAAAGGCTCCCAGATGCGGAGTTGCATATTTATACCTATCAATTATCTGGTGATAGACTGGAAAATCAGATTAACCGGTTGGCACAACAGCCAGGAGTGTATATGCGCGGGAGTTTGCCTAAAGAAACCCTCGCGAAAGACCTATCGGTAGCCGGCCTAATGTTGTATCCTTGTACTTTTTATGAAACATCATGTATTGCTGCAATCGAAGCGCAGGCATCAGGAACTCCAGTTATTGCTAGTACACTGGCCGCTTTGTCAGAAACTGTGACTGATGGTGTGAGCGGATATCTTATTCCCGGAGATCCTCACACTTCTGAATTTGCACATCGCTTTGTTGAAACCGTAGTTACTCTTGTGAGGGATGACGAGATGTGGCAACGATTAAGTTATGGGGCGCTGCAACGAACCGAACTACTTTATGATTGGAATATTATAGCTAAAAATTGGTTAGAGAAAATTCAAAGATTAACAGGTAAGAAGAATAACAACTTGTAATGCATCGAGTTAATTATAGGTAAATAAGTTACTCAATTTCACTCAAAGCTTGCTCGAATAAGATGAAAATCCTTGGACAATAAGTTACGGATTTAAAATTCTTAAAAGTTTTTTGTATTATTAGCAGCTTGGTCTTTTTCCTCTTGAGAAATAAGGTATTTAGTGTACTTTTTAAAGTATTTTAACCTTTCGATGATTTCTTTATCGGGGATTTGTCTGATAACCTTGTCGGTATCCTTATTTTTTACTGTGGTGACAACAATATTCAAATCTTTTTCAACAGCCATAGTAATTTCTGTTTCTAAAAGGGGTAGTATGTCGTGAATTGGTAATTTTATATGTTGAGCCTGACTATCTCTGGTACCAATATTATTAAATGGTTGTTCTTTCTGTATTTCTGATATAGCAATGTCTTTTCCTGCAGTAGTTGCGGTTTTAATTGATGGATTTTTATTGTAGTAAGCTTGATAAGTGTTATAGGTAGTCAAGTTATGAATGTCATGTGTTTCCATATATTCATTCCTAAAAAGTATCGTAATCTTTTAACAATCAATATTTGCAGAACATAACAAATGAATATCTTGTAGTGATCATTCAATTGATTTTTAAATGCTTTTTATAGTTTTATTTGAATTTATCGTTTTCTTAACGGTAAAGAATTACAAAAAATCCTTTTTAAATTCTATAAGTTGTTTGGTTGTGGTATCTCTGTCCGAATATTATCTTGTGCTTGAACCCATGTCTCTCGTAATTCCTTTAAGATTTTTAAAGGAACTTCAAAATTACCAGACTTAACTTCTCTCATGCAATACTCATATAATCTAAATAAAGAATTAGAGATTTCAGCGTAGTCAAAGTTAAGAGAATCTATTAGTTCAGAAAGAACGGCACTTGCTTTAGGTTCGTCTTTACGATTGCATGCGGTAATTCCAGCATCGTAAGCCTTTATTAGTAACTGAAGAGGATTTAATGTCATAATCTCCTGTTCCAAATAAGCATTACTCATTTTTCTAGCAGCGAGCATAATTTCATGACTCCTTTTAAAAGATGTTAAGATGTTACACTAAATTATCAAACTATCCAAAAATATCAACCAAAGAGTCTGTAGGGCTAAGATGTTTTTTTTAAAGTGCTTATAAAATGTCTACCCTCTTGAATTTTTTCCAAATAGGACACAATATCATTAATTTGCTGTTTTATTAATGATGTAATTTCTTCATTCAGAACAACTATAGCGTTTAATTCCTGTTTCACTTGCATCCAAGTCTCGTTTGTTTCTGAATTCCATCCGTTATTATCGGTAAAATCAAAGAATTCCTTAATAGAGACAAATTTCATTATTGACGAATTCACCTTTTCAAGCAGCAATCCTCTTTTTTTAAAAGTGTCTTCTAATATATTTTTACTTATATTATCCGATAGTGCCTTTTTGATCTCCAAGGTATGCTTGAAGAGGGCATTACTATCTAGCGCAAGGATTGATATCATGTCTAGTATTTTCTTTTTATCCATTTTAAATGAACTTCAACATCAAAGTTGACTAGAATAAATTGTAAAAATTACTATGCTGAATTCGTTACTGGTATTACCTTAGCCTTAAAATGTATTATTACTAACTATAGTGTTTGTAAAAGATATAATCTGACTGCCTTGAAATACTGCACTATTCAAAAGACCTTGCATAGTATACAGTTGCTGTCGATATTGATTTTCTTTTATTTTTAATCGCTCTTCCATCCTGTTTATTCTCGTATCAATGTTTTCTATTTGTCTACTGAATATTTTTTTCGTTTCATCGATAATTGATTCTCTAGAAAGAGAGGGGCTTTCTATAAATGGTTTTAAGAGAGTGTCGATTTTGTTGGCAATACCATTTGTTGAATTAAACAGGTCTTCAACAGCCTTAGAATTTGAGGTGATAGCATTGTTAAATTTCGTTATATCAGCTAAGCTTGCCTTTAGGCTTTTGTTAATGGTAATACCAATATCATGGAGATAATCAGGATTGCCGCCAGCAATTCCTGCTATTTGTTCAGACAGTTTTTGAAATAATTGATTTGAAAGCGATGTAAAGGTTGTGTTTCCTGCAAGAGGGCCTCTTGTTTTAGTAATAGGATCGATATTCGATTTAGTTTTTATATATTCTGTTGCCGAATTGAATTTATCAAGAAAATTGGTAATTTTGGATTGAATAGCACTTGTGTCCTGGGTAACTGTAACGGTTGCATAGGTTGAATCTGTGTAGTTTGTGACGTTAGTATTCTTCAGATTATAGGTAATACCATTAATGATAAATGTGTTTGTGCTTTTCGCTATCTGGTCTGAAAAATTTGTGCTGTTGATCGTAAATAACGAGTCGGTACCGTTAGTAGCAGTGGCACCCGAAAGATTCAATGTGCTTAATAGATTGCCACTTACATCAGATAGGGTGATCGTATCTGTGCTTCCGGTGTTTTTTGATTTGATAACAACTTTGTCTAAAGAACTGTCATAGAATGCGTTTACATTTGCCGTTGAACTATTTATTTTGGAAAGAACGCTATCAAGCGTGTCTGTATTGGTATTATAGGTAAGAGTTACACCATTGATTTTAAAGCTACCGTTTGTAGTGCTTGTTAATATACCATCGAAATTGGTTTTATTTAACAGCGCGTCACTTTGAACACCGGTATTCCCATTGCCAGTATGTGTGCCGGCAGTTATTTTTATCTCTGAAAACAATGGATTGGATCCTGTCTGTGATATAATTAGATCCGTATTTCCACTCTTTTGTTCAATATAGAATTTGTCTTCTGTTTTATTATAATAAATATTACTATTTGCAGTAGCGTCATTATTGACTGCGTCTAAAAAAGATTGTACCGTACTGTAATCAGATAGAGTAAAAGTTTGACTATTGATAGTTACTGTGCCATCTGGGGTATTAATAAAACCTGCATTAGCAAAATTTTTTGTTACATCGATAGTGCCAGAACCTGGAGCAACTTTTGATGTACTTTTTGCAGCTGCTTTAGTTATAAGTTCTCCGGTACTCTGGATTGATGCGCCAGTAGCCAATTGTTTAATGCGAATCTGGAACGTTCCTACTGCAGCGCCTGCTCCAGCAGACGTAGTTAATTTTGATTCATCACTAGAGCTTGAGGCTCTTGAATTATAAACGGAACTTGTGTTAGTGCTGGCCAATTCTCTTGCAGCGGTCAGAAGATCAGTAAGAGTAGATTTTAAATCACTATAAATGTTTACGGTAGTATTAAGGCTGGTCTTTTTGGTATTCAGTGATGTCAATGGCCTTCGTTCTAAAGCCATAAACTGATTAATCAACAAGTTAAGACCTGTGTTAGCGTTAAATGCGGATGTGATAGACGAAGATATGGCCATGATACAAACCTTTCGAAATGACGTTTACTGAAAATACTCAATACAAACTGGGGATGGTATTTTTTGTACCATCCCCAGGGTAAGCACTTTCTTATCTAAAAAGACTCAAAATGGATTGAGGTCCAGAGTTTGCTTGAGCAAGCATTGAACTGGCTGTCTGTTGCAATATCTGAAACTTTGTTGACTGCAACTGCTCAAATGCCATATCTGCATCTTCAATTCTACTTCTAGCTGCCTCAGTATTAGTCCGGGCCACTGTCAGGCTAGCTTCCTGATAGGTCAACCTATTTACTACTGATCCTATGTAACTCAATGCCTCTGATACATCAGCGATAGCATTGTCAATCCTACCCATTAAAACGTGAGATGATGCTGAAGATCCTAAAAGCGAACCAGCAAGGGTATTGCCGCTGAGGCGCGTAGCACCGCTTGTTGAATCAAGCCTCAACTGACTAGATTTAAAACCTGTATTGCCACTCTCAAGGCTAACATTACCCGTCTTCAGCAAATTAAACTGCAACAAGTCGTTTGTTGAACTATTTCCTGCACCAATCTGGAATTTGAATAGGACGTTGCCGGCAGTGGCGTTGCTCGAACCTGTACCATTAAATATGGATTTTGAGTTCCATGTGGCCTGCGTGACTTCCAGATTTATTTGGTTAGACAACGAAGCAAGTTCAGACTTAATGGCAGTACGCTCTGCAGTCCCAAGTGAATCATCAGCAGCCTGAGTGGCTTTTGTCTTCATCTGTGTCAGAATATCTACGACATTATTTAAGTGCCCTTCTGCTACGGTTACCAGGTTTTTGGCTGAGCCGATATTGCTTAATGCCTGCCCAAGACCTTCGGCACGCACATTCATCTTTTTTGCAATAGTATAGCCTGCCGCATCGTCGGCTGAATTATTAATCCTTTTACCTGTAGCCAGACGTAATTGACTAATAGACATTTTATTATTTATATCAGTCAAAGACCTCAGGGCATTTAAAGCATTAATATTTGTGTTAATTCTTGTACTCATATTGTAAACCTCCTTGTTCTTGCGTTTTTCTCGTATTCCATAACGAGAAGAAACAGGTTTAATTAATTTAAAACTCACATATTCTCAGACTGACTAGTCAAGTCTTTTACAACTTTTACGGTACCTGACGAAATTATCGGCAGGAGTTTTGAGAAATTTAATAATTTTAACAATGTGGTATTAAAGCGGATGTTTACCTCAGTCAAAACTCATAAGTATAGAAAATATTGGGTCATCGTGGAAACGAGTGGGTAAAATTTAGGGGGAAGATATTGCAAAGAGGCAGTAAATAAGGCGAAAAAGAGTTGAAGGCGATGGGAAAAGAAGGCATGATAGTGGGATGGGAAAAAAGAAACGGTTCCTGGACGAATATCGTTTCCCCGGGTTTCGTCCGAAGGCCGAGATAAAGGGGATATTTGGAGATGCAAAGGCGCGTGTTATCCGATTTGTTCGGAGTCAAAAAAAAAACGGTATGCTGTTGTTGTGGTGTGGCACACCGGAGCTATTACGACAAGAAGGTGCGGCGGGTACGAGACTTATCCTGCGGAGAGATGCGGATTTGCCTGGAGGTGGAGATTCGGCGTGTCCAATGTCGAAGATGTGGGAAGGTGAAACGGGAGGAGTTAGAATGGCTTTCGAGAAATCCTTTCTACACAAAGAGGTTTACCTTTTTTGTAGTGAGGCGATGCCGGTCGATGACGATACAGGATGTGGCCAAAGAGCTGAAGTTGGATTGGCATACCGTGAAAGAGTTGGACAAGCAATACATGGAGAAACAGCTTCAGAGGACGGGAGTGCCTGCTCCTGGAGTAATCGGGATAGACGAGGTATCGTTGAGGAAGGGGCATACGTATCGGATCGTGGTAAGCGATTTGGAGAGGAAGCGATCGATATGGTTTGGGGGGAAGGACAGGTCGGAAGAGAGCCTGGATATGTTTTATGAGTGGCTTGGGCAGAAGAAGATAAAAAAGATACGGTTGGCAGTGATGGATATGTGGAAGGCGTTTGAGAAATCCACACGAAAGAATGTGCCGGGGGCGGCTCTTCTGTATGATAAATTTCATGTGATGAGACATTTGGGGGAGGCCTTGGACAAGATTCGCAAGCAGGAGTATGCCCGATTGAAGAGGAAGGATCGTTCGTTTATCAAAGGGCACAAGGATACATTGTTGTCGAATTGGGAAAATCTTACGATAGATGGGAGAAAGGCTCTCAAGAAGCTGTTGGAAGCCAATAAACGGCTCAATATCGCTTATCTCCTCAGAGAGTCTTTTGGACAGCTATGGAGTTACCAGTCGGAGGGGTGGGCAAGACGTTCTTTCGAAAGCTGGAAAACGTCTTTAAAGTGGCAGAGGCTGAAACCCTATGAAAAATTTACTGAGATGATAGAAAGACACGGGGATGGAATCGCTGCATACAGTAAAGCGGAGAATAAAGTTTCACTGGGTTTTGTTGAGGGACTGAATAACAAAATCCGGGTTATCCAGAGGCGGGCCTATGGTCTCAGAGATGAAGAATATCTTCGTTTAAAAATTCTGACCTGTATGCTTCCGGAGATATAAAAATGCAAATTTTACCCGCTCGTTTCCACGATGACCAAAAAAATAAGATAGAATTTTAATATTGTTTTTGTGACGTATTTTTTAACTATTTGACGCGCAGGAAAACAAAATGGAGCAGAGCGGAATGGAGTTTTCCTGCTCATTAAATAGCAAAAGATAATTCAACAAATAATGCTAAAATTTTATCTTATTTTTATGAAATAATTGTCTAGACAATGGAGTACACATTATTCTTCCGACTCGTTCGGAATAGATATTACATATTCTTCAATTTACTGGCGAGAAAATATATTTTCACTTTTAGGCAACTTCATCCGATCATTGTTTTCTCCGTTACTCAAGTTTAATCGATATGTCTTTATTGCCTCGTTTAACTCCACACTTTTTTATGAATAACCAAATAGTTAGTTTGCACTTGACATTAGATAAGCTGATTATATAATTCCTCTTTTCGGGAATTTTATACGGCGTTTATTTAGCGCTACTAAAAAATTAATAAGGAGAACAAAGAAACATGATTTTTGATGTAAATTATTCGACAGACAATCAGCGCAAAAAAACTGAGCGTCTGGCTTTTATTAAAGAGAGATACAAAAAACTGGTGCTTGAACCACGGAGAGAGATTGAATTTGAAATGGAGAAGGCGTTAGACGATGAGGACAGTGATCTTGACACCTTGTAATTGGCCATTGCATAGTTTCCCGCATTCCCCGATGTTCCACTTCAGGCATTCTTAAGCGTAAAATCAGTACTCCGGAACACCTTCAATAGCAATGTCATGCAAAAACCTTTTTATGTTAATCTCACTCATTTTTAACGCTTTTCCCATCATATCGATCCCTTTGCCAAGGACGGGTGACATTGCGCCTTCACCTCCGATAATGATGGGGGCAATAAACACGATAATTTTATCAGCGAAATGACCTTCGATCAGTGAAGTAATAATGCCGCCTCCACCCTCTACAAGGATATTGGTCAATTTCATCTCTCCCAGATGTCGGAAGAGTTCGTGGAAATCAACTCGTCCACCAGCGTCCTTTGTTTGAATGATTTTGCACCCCAATTGTTTCAGATTTTCAATACGCTCCTGAGGTGCATTTTTCGTGACAGCAACCATGATCTCACTTTCGCCGATTGTCTTAATAAGTTGGGAGTGTAGCGGCAGGGCTGCATTGCTGTCGACAATAATTCTCCGCGGGTTTCTTCCCCCTTCCAAACGGCAGGTCAATAAAGGGTCATCCCGTACTACGGTGTTGATTCCTACTAAGACTCCGTCTACCTGCCCGCGGATCTTATGCACATACGCACGAGACTCCTCTGACGTAATCCATCGGGAATCCCCACCGTGGGTGGCAATCTTGCCGTCAAGCGACATTGCCCATTTTACGATCACATATGGCAATCCTCTTTGCATCAATTTAAAGAAAGGGGCATTGAGTTTTTTTGCCTGCGTCTCCATAACGCCCAGTCTTACCTCTATCCCGATCTCCTTTAATTTTTGTATCCCTTTGCCGGAGGTAATGGGATTCGGATCAATAACCGGTATTACTACTTTTGTAATCCCTGCCTTAACGATGGCATCAACGCACGGCGCCGTCTTGCCATAGTGTGCGCATGGCTCTATGGATACATAGAGAGTTGCACCTTTACAGTTTTTTCCTCCATCATGAATCGCATGGATTTCAGCGTGCGCTTCGCCAAAGGCCTGGTGATATCCCGTTCCGATGATCTCGCTATTTTTTACCAACACCGCGCCCACCATCGGATTGGGCTCAACGTTTCCTCGCCCCTTTTCCGCCAATTCCAGAGCAAGCGCCATGTATTTTTCATCAATGTCCGGGGTTACCATTGCAATTCAAAAAATATCATTGCTCATTATCGTCCAGCAAATCGCTTAAAAATGTCATTTTTAGCGGGGTGAAGAATCTAATGTAATGTACAGGAATTTCAAACCGGTTTATCCTTCGGTCATGCAGAGAGATCGGTCTGGTCGCCTTACAATAAGGGGAGATTACAGTCGCTATCACAGGAAGGCTAATTCATTGATAATTTTTTTTCACCCCGCAAGGCTTCTAACCTCTGAAAATAATCAGGAAATGTCTTGGATACACACTCCGGGTTTTTTATCAATATCCCTTTTGAGCGCAGCCCAATCAATGCGAAACTCATGGCCATACGATGATCATCGTATGTTTCTATCTGAGCTGGTTGTGGTGGGGACGGTTCAATCTCGAAGCCGTCCTCATATTCTACTGCAGAAATCCCCATCCTCTGTAATTCATTTACCACGGCAGCAATACGGTCCGTTTCCTTTATCCGCATATTTTTCACGTTTCGTACCCTGGTTTTACCACGAGCAAATACTGCCACAGCAGACAGGGTCTGTACCACATCAGGCATATCGCCCATGTCAATATCTACCCCGTGTAGTGTGTTGCCCTGCACTTCAATCCAATTGCCTTCCATTGTAACTCGACATCCCATACTCTTCAAAACATCGACAAAATGGATATCTCCTTGCAAGGAATCACTCCCAATGCCGACAACCCTTACCTTTCCACCGGTAATGGCCGCAGCAGCAAAAAAATAAGAGGCGGCTGATGCATCTCCTTCAACCTCGTAGTTAGTTGCTTTGTAACGCTGCCTGGATTTTACGATAAACCTTTTATAGTCATGATTCTCTACCTGCACCCCAAACTCACGCATCAGGGCCACCGTCATAGCCACATACCGTTTTGAAACCAGGTTACCATTCACTTCAATGACAACGTCTTTTTTTGCATAGGGGGCTGTCATCAGTAAAGCGCTGAAATACTGGCTGCTCAGATCGCCTTTTACCACAGCTTGTCCGCCCAGTAATCCATTCGCACGGATTATCACCGGCGGGCACCCGTCATTGTTTTTCGAGACAACGTCTGCACCAAGCTGTCGTAAACCGTCAAGCAGATCCAGGATAGGCCTTTGCCGCATACGTGTGACACCATCTATTTCGTAAACCCCGTTGCCGAGAGACAGCATGGCTGTCAAAAACCTCATCGCAGTCCCTGCATTCCCAATGAACAAATTCGCCTGTTGCGCAGGGATAGCGCCCCCTTTCCCGTGTACAACATACCTGTTGACATCTTGATATCCTTCAACGGATATTCCTAATGCAGTCAAGCTGGATGCCATATATTTGGTATCGTCACTAAAAAGTGCATTGGTAATTGTGGACGCTCCATTGGCCAGTGCCGCTGTGACGAGTGCGCGGTTTGTATAGCTTTTCGATCCTGGAACTTTAACAATGGCATCAGGTGTTCCGGTTACTGGTTTTATCTCTATCACGTTGAAACTTCCTTATAAAAATAACTCCCCGCGTCTATGATATCTGTTTGGGAAAATATACCAAATAGAACAAAGATTTGAAATGGAAACGAAATCCTGTAACATGGTGAAGCCTTGTTACAGGATTAGGCTAGAAATGGTAGAGTCTCCAGGGGGCTTGAAAATATGTTGAGAATAAAACCACCTAAAAGGAGGTTCACCTTTTCTTTGAAGAATATAGCACAAAAAGAGGAAAGAAAACAATCGAAAACCAAGACAAAGATGAACGGGTAGGGATTAACAGTACATGCAGGACTCTTACCAGTCCTAACCTCATGAGGAAATTCTTGTTCCGGGAGAGAATACAAGATGCTTTGCGGAAGGAGAGATGTGCAAACGCAAGGTATCTGTTTGTCGATACCGTGCGCATGGTGGTAATTGGGCTGATAGTCGTAGCTATGCGATGGTGCAGATTATGAAGGTATGGACTGATGAGATACTGATGAGGTACTGATGAATCTCGCCCTCGTGAAGACGGGGAATGACTGGATCGAAAAAAATACCTGTAGATACCGCATTAGGGTGAATTATGAAGATCGTAACCCAGGGTGATGTTGTGGAATTGACTGGGGTAATACATCGTTTCAGGGGAAAGGTATGGAAGTGTACAGTGCGCTCTGGGCAGAAGTTGCGGAGCGCGCTGAGGAATGTGTGGACAGATGCTGATTCAATCGTGAATGGAGTCTATGGGAATCAGGAAGGGGTGGACGTGGGGTATAATCCACACAAGGGGGACAGAAGTTGTACCATCCCTGATTGCATTTATCGCAGAAACCAAGGAGGTATTGCATAGCACAGCAAAGCCGCAACCAGTATTTTCCGTTGTTAAAGCGGGAGATTGCTTCGGAAAAGACCCTTGCACTGACACGGGCTATGCCTTTGATGACATAGTGTGCGTTGTTATTGTGAGCACATTCGCGTTGCTCAGGATAAACTCCGCGAAGCAATCCTTCCCTCATAAACAATCTGTGCCTTCTGATAATGGGTAAATAGGGTTGTGAAAAAACTAATCAAAAAAGAAGTTTTTACACCGGAATACTATAAACACCTTGTCAGGTGTTTCCCTCCAGCCTTCCTCTCCGTAGTGTCCAAGCATCTGGCATACTCTGGGCTCGATCTCAGTAAAGGATCGAGGGCAGGAACGCTCCTGAGGGTTTATTATAGAGACCAACGCTCATGAGCATCATTGGCTGGACTACGCGCAGACCATACTGCAAACACCAGCGGAGCAACTCACCGTTGCGGGTGGGCAGGAGGAAGCCTGGACCCGGGAACTCTGGTGCCGCCGCGATGAGGGCCTTCAGGTCCTCGTTCGTCTCGCCCACGGCGTGGCCAAAGAACGCGATCGCAGTAGTGTAGCCGGTAATGCGGTTCCCATGCTCGACTACGGTAACAGTTCCCTGCTTGAGTTCATCAAGGATCTCGCCACTACGGTCGTGACCATGAACTCTTAAACACAATTGATTGCAGACGTTCAGATCGTCCGCGGTGGCCGGGCGCACGGTATACCCAGGAATCTGCACGGACAGAGGCGGTCCCTGCATAGTCGATAGCGGCTCGCGGGCTATAAATCCCAGCTTGGTGTAGAGAGAAAGCGATCGGTTATGATAGTTTGCCTGGACGAGCCGATACCCCGGGAAGCGCTGTTTGGCTACCCGCTCAAGAATGTGGTGCATTAGCTCGCGACCGATCCCGCGATTCTGCACGACCGGATCAACGGTGATCGGACCGATACCGGCGATAGTCGAACGTTCGTCGACAAAGTTACTGCCAACAACCTGTCTATCGAGCTCGGCGACCACACCATAAATGTTGGGGTGTGCGAGGAACTCCGACAAAAGTGCGGTAGTAATATCGGGAGAGGGAAAGTCGGGTGGAAAGTTATGCTGATCGGCGATTGCCTTAAAAGCAGCGTAGCAGAGCGTGCCGCAGGTTTTGGCGTCCTCGATTGTTCCCTGCCGTAGTTGGATGTTCATGTGAATCTCCTCCGGTTACTGCTCTTCCATGGATACCAGTCATTATGTGTGGAACTCAACGATTTAGTACATCTGCCGGGTATGAGTGCAGCATCATCTTCTCGAGCGTAATCAGACAGTATTCCCAGCCGGATGCAGCGTTTGGTTCAACTTTCAGCGGTTTGTTTTTTTTAATGCCGAGCCCTTATGCGCTGCGATATGGTCGGTCTTGTCGCTCTTGATCTCATACTGCGGATCATCTTTGCTGGCGTGGTGCGTGTACCCCTTGTAGTCGAAATCATTCGTATGCACCTTGATGATCGTTCCGCTGACGTACCCGGCCTCCGAGTTCCAGGTAACGTGATCACCGACTTTGAATTTTTGTGGCATGGTGGTTCACCCCCTATTTTCGATTATCTCTGTTGATCCAGGTTATTATAGTATTACCGCGTAAAAACTTTTTTTTTGTAAGTTTTTTACAATCATATCTACCCCTTATCATGAGGTACAGATTGTTTATGAGAGAAAGATTGCTTCGCTTCGCTTGCAATGACAACGCATAATATGTTATCAAAGCATAGCCTGTGTCATTGCGAGGGGTCTTTTCCGAAGCAATCTCCCGCTTTCACAACGGGGAATTGGGTTGCGGCTTTGCTGCGTTAGGGCATTATTCCAGTGCATGGTGTTACGTCGATTCATTTTCCTGACGATAGGACAGTCTGCCATTCTTTAACCGAGCCGCTGATGTATACGGGTGAATCTCGTTCTTTTTTACACTGATGATATGCTTTACACAAACGCCACTCGCCTTCAGGTAATCGGCAATCAGCGATCGATGGCACCTCCACCATACTGCTTCTGCACACATGATGGCAGTCCGCTGCCGATGGGCCAGTTCCATCAGCCGCCCAATTCCTGTGCGAAACTCCTCCGTCTCCATGTAGTCCGCATAGCCACGGAATGACTCGTTGCGCCAGACGGTGTTTTGTGAATCCGGGCGAGGACGCCTTCGTCCACCAAGCTCCGGCAGAGGCACATACTCCACACCAATTCCTGCGAGTGCGTTGTGCAACGCGTCCCGATTGAAGTGTGGATGTTTGCGGGAAGCCGCATAGCGCCTCACGTCAGCAATCGCTTCTATTCCGTTAACAGCAAGCAGTTCGAGGTATTCACCGAGAGTCCGGGCAGAGTGCCCGATCGTCCAAACTGTCAACGCTTCTTCACTCATCACATGAAACCGTTGTGCGTTCGCCAAATGTTCAAGATATAAGGGTGGATAGAGGCGTTGGTTTTTACGCCGTATCCATTTCCAATACCTTTTGATATTGGTGGATTTGCTTCGCTTAATCCACCCTACCGGAAAACAGTTTAAATAAGAAATTTTCGTAACAATTTAGTTTTTTGAAAAATTCCAATAATAACAATGTTTACCGCGTAGTGTAGGGGCGAAGCATTGTCTATAATACGTCGACTAAAATGCGTTCATACCCAAACCAGCAAATGCTTCGCCCCTACATTTTCAAAAAACTATAATGTTACAAATATTTTATACAATCAAATTAGGCATTCAACAACTTTCCCCCCTGTTTCCCCCGTAAACGGGGGGAGCTTATGGGGAGTGGTTGAAATTACTTAACGTCGAGTTAAGATTGCGGCGCGTCAGGGACATCGACTCTCAACGTGCGGTTAAGCGCTTTTTGCAGAAATACATCACCCGAAATATGAGAACACTGCATATTCATTTCCATTGAAGACAAAACTGGCCACCTCACGCATACCCATCTTTTCGTGTGCACGCAGCGAGGCCTGATTGTGTCGTCGGATAAAGAGAATGCCTTCACGCCCCGGCTCCAGTCGCCGCAATTCCCTATACATGGACTGAGCCAATCCCTTGCCGCGATCTTCAGAACTCACACAGATAGGGCCATATACATAAGCGTCTGCGGTGCCAGGATATGCCTTGAGCATAGCTTGAATAATGGGTACATCTTCATTCATATTTCGCGTGCTGCTCATTAAGAAGGCAATAATACGGCCGCCACGGCGCGCAACGATCAGTGGCATTTCGTTCATCATCTCGGTAATCCGAACGCGTGAAAAACTGGCTGACAACATACCTCCAAGCTCAGGTTGGTTCTCCGCCTGCCGTTCCATAATCCCATCCAAGTCAGCCTCTGTTGCTCTGTCAATCTCAACTTCAGCATTTTTCACGATGTTCGCCTCTCTATTGGGCACATAGCACCCAGATCAGATGCGAGCGGTGTCCATTCTCGCTGCGCCGCTCATCAACTGCATCTGGTTGTTAGGCCGCCTTCAAGGCGACTCTGATTACGCATCCTGCTACGACGCCAAAGATCACCGACATTGCGTTTTCCAGAATGCCAGCGAAGAGGATAGCCCGGCCATATGTGCTTCCTCGGCTCCAGACCTGCCATCCGCCAGCTAGCTTGATACCAATCCACACCCCGATGAACGCAGCGCCACCATGCACATCGAGACCTGTCGGTAGCGCAAAGAACGGGCGCTCGAAAAGGCCGATCCATGCTGGCACCCACGGTACGCGGCCAGGGTATTGCTTCTGCTCCTCTGGACTAAGCCAACCTCCGGTGATGAGGCCCTTCCGGAGCAAGGTGATTCTATCGTGAAGACTTGCAGACCAGTAATGCGTTATGGGCCACCCCACGAAGCACGCCCAGAGCAACGGAGCGAGCACATTCCAAGGCGCGGCAGGACCTTGGACTCCTGGGAGGAGGAGCAGCGCTGGCGCTGAACCGAGGAGTGAGCCGAAGATCCCCCAGAACAAAACACGAGGACCTTGGGGTACTGCGATCCGAGCCTGATCGGCTGACCTGTCTGGCGTTACGGCGGGTTCACTCATCCTGCCCTCTTGTCGGCCTAACAATGATTATACAGTCTGTATAAAACGGCAAACACAGACTGTTTCAATAGATATTAAGAAGTTTCCTTGTCTTCTTATTACGCATTGTGACTTATATCCTAACGCAGCGTAGCCACAACTAATTCTCCGTTGTGAAAGCGGGAGATTGCTTCGGAAAAGACCCTCGCAATGACACAGGCTATGCCTTTGCTGTTACGTATTTATCTCCAACCGACTATTCCGGTTTATTCAGACTGTATAGACTGACCTACAACCTGTCGAAGGGACTTCTGACACCGCGAACCGCCTTTGTTCAAGACATGGGTGTAGATTATCGTTGCAAGGACGTCCCTGGCGAAGGAGATCAGAGATTATCATTTACCGCTTTGCAATGTCAAGTTTCTTTTTCCTGGATCCAACAACCCTGACAGGGTTTCAAACCCTGTCAGGGTTAATCGTTTCATTAAAACCTGGCAGAAGTCACAAAAAATCGGGAATGCTCCCGATGAGAGGCACTAATCTGCACCATCTCTCCTTATCCGAACGCATCGGAAAAGACAAATCCGATGCACGAGATGTGTGCGTCAACCCTGTCAGGGTTTTAAACCCTGACAGGGTTAATTTCATTCATACTTTTGCTAATTGTTGTGCTGCCATTTTCTTCCTTGAGGTTGTTTTAAATAATAGTTGAACTTTTTTCTGAAAGGCATCCATATACGTATAAAAAACAGGGGTGAGGTAAAGGGTGACAAACTGCGAAAAAAGTAAACCGCCCACCATGACAAGTCCCAACGGACGACGTGCCTCTGCCCCCGCACCAAAGCCAAGGGCAATTGGTAAAGCGCCCATGAGCGCGGCCATGGTGGTCATCATGATGGGACGAAAACGGACCAGACATCCCTCGTATATTGCTTCTAATGGATTTTTCCCCTCTTTCCTTTGCGCCTCCAGCGCAAAATCGATCTGCATGATGGCGTTCTTCTTGACGATTCCTATTAACATGACGAGGCCCACGAAGGCGTACACATCCAGATCAAGATGGAAAATACGCAGTGTCAGGAGCGCACCTAAACCAGCAGAAGGCAACCCCGACAGAATGGTTATCGGGTGGATGAAGCTCTCGTAGAGTATCCCCAGTACAATATAAATGACCAGAATGGCCATACCTAATAACATTCCCAGTCCCTGCATTGATGCCTGGAATTCCTGTGCAGTACCCTGAAAGCTGGTATTGATGGCTGGGGGCAAGGTCTTGCGTGCAAGTTCGTTGACCGCGGTAACTGCTTCGCTCAGGGCAACCCCAGGTTTGAGATTAAACGAAATCGTGACGGCCGGGAATTGCCCCATGTGGTTAATGGTCTGCGGACCAAGATTCTCAGTCAAGGTTGCTACCGCATATAAAGGAACCGGGAGGCCATTCGACGAGTTTACATAAAGCATATGCAGGGTATCCGGATTTGTCTGATACTGCGGTTCTAATTCCATAATGACCTTGTATTGGTCGTTGGGTGCGTAAATCGTTGAAACCCACCGGTTGCCATAGGCGCTGAAGAGTGCGCTTTCAATTTGCCTCGCTGTTACCCCAAGTGTTGAAGCCTTATCCCGGTGAATTACGACGTTTATCTGCGGATTCTTAACCTGCAGATCACTGGTTACGTCCTCCAACATCGGCAGTTTCTGCATTTCAGCTTCCAGGATTGGGGCGTAATGATACAGTTCCTCCATATCCGGACTCTGTAAGGTAAATTGATATAGGCTCTTTGTCAGCCGCCCCCCGATGCGAATTTCGGGAGGGTCTTGCATGAATACCCTGATACCCGGAATCGCTGCGAGCTTTTGCCGCAATTCCTCAATTACCTCTACAGAACTTAAACGTGGCCCGGCCCCGTGTTTTAAATGGATAAACAGGACGCCCTGATTGGAACTGCTGGCAGCTCCGGAACCGCCGACACTCGAATAGAAGTCTCTGACGTTTGGGTCTTTGTGGACAATGTCTGCTACAGCTTGCTGGAGTTGTTTCATCTTATCGAAAGAGATTCCCTGTTGCGCTTCAGTAATGGAGAAAATTTGTCCCTGATCCTCGTTCGGAAGGAATCCTTTGGGATTTGTTGTAAAAAAGTATCCAGTCGCCAGAAGAATGATACCGGAAACTATCATGGTCGTCAGGCGATACTGTAAAGCCAGTTTGAGACTCCGGTCATAAACTTTAAGCATGGCAGTGAAGAAATTTTCAATAATCATGTAAAGACGTCCATGTCTTTTCTCAGAGGGTGGACGTAGGAAACGGCTGCAAAGCATGGGCGTGAGACTGAGAGAGACGAAACCTGATATCAGGATTGCCACGCAGATGGTAACGGCAAATTCCCGGAATAATCGTCCAACTACACCCCCCATAAACAACACGGGAATAAAGACTGCTGCGAGCGAGAGTGTCATGGACAGAATGGTGAAACCGATTTCCCCTGACCCTTTGAGCGCCGCCTGAAGTGGCTTTTCTCCCATTTCCATATGACGGACGATGTTTTCAAGGATGACAATGGCATCGTCCACCACGAACCCTATTGCAAGAATCAAGGCCATGAGGGAGAGGTTGTCCATGCTGTAATTCAACAGATACATCACTGCAAAGGTACCCATGATGGACAGCGGAAGCGCCAGGCTGGGAATCACGGTGGCAGAAAAATTGCGCAGGAAAAGAAGTATGGTCATAACAACCAGTACCAAAGTCAGGATCATGGTAATTTTGACTTCATGGATCGATTTCTGGATTGATTCTGAACGGTCATAGAGAATATGCATCTCAGCCGAAGGCGGAAGGTGAGATTGGAAGTCAGGCAGGAGTTTTTTGACGGCTCCCGCCACTTCGACGGCATTCGTCCCCGGCTGGCGCCGAACAGCCAGCACAACAGCCCGCTGGCTTCCGTTTTGGTCCACGTACCAGGCAGCAGCCTTATCATCTTCAACACTGTCAATGATCCTCCCCAGCTCTTCAAGATGCACGGGAGAGCCGTTGCGGTAAGTAACGATAACGGGACGGTAGTCGCTGGCTTTAAATAATTGTCCGGTAGCAAGGATGGTAAATGCCTCGTGGGCTCCCTGCAGGGTTCCTGTGGGCAGATTTACATTTGCATTGTGCAGTGCCTCTTCCACGGTATCGATTCCAATGCCTCTGCTGGCAAGAATATGGGGGTTAAGTTGAACGCGAACAGCGTACTTCTGCGGTCCGTAAATCTGTACCTGGGAAACTCCGCTGGTCATGGAAATACGCTGTGCCATCATGGTGTCTGCGTAATCATGCAGTTCCCAGAGCGGCAGTGTCCGGGAAGAGAGGGCTATATACATGATAGGCTGGTCGGCAGGGTTTACCTTCTTGTAAGTTGGAGGTTGCGGCAAATCCTGAGGAAGATACGCTGTGGCCTGGGTAATGGCAGTCTGTACGTCTTGAGCCGCCGCATCAATATTCCGGCTCAGCTTAAACTGGAGTGTAATCTGCGTGGATCCCAAGGAGCTGGTGGAGGTCATGGAGTCCAGGCCTTCAATCGTTGAAAATTGTCGTTCCAGAGGAGTCGCGACAGACGAAGACATAGTTTCCGGACTGGCGCCAGGCAGGCTGGCGCTTACCAGAAGCGTGGGAAAGTCAACGCTGGGAAGGTCGCTTACCGGCAGGAATCTGTACCCTGCAATGCCAAAGAGAAGTACCCCGACCATAACGAGGGTGGTCATGACAGGGCGTCGGATAAAAGGCCCAGAGATGTTCACAGGTCAATTCCTCCGTTGTGTCTGATAGCCTTATTCATCGTTGTCATCCTTTCTGCTCTGGAAATCAGAACTGTTTTGCGCCAGGGGTTCTAAGTTGTTTTTAATTTCCACCTTACTCCCATGAACAAGCTGAAATTGACCATCAATTACTACTTTCTCTCCAGGTTGGATACCTTTTGCGATGACCGTTTCCTGATTGAAGCTATTTCCCAAGACGACAGGCCGGGATTCCACGGTAAAGTCGGGCATGACGACAAAGACATAATTGCCTTCTTGTCCCACCTGGATTGCATGCGAAGGAATTACCACTGCGCCAGGTTGTGTCTTGAGTGTTAATATCACGTTAACGAACTGCCGCGGCCAGAGAGATTCGTCTTCATTGGAAAAGAGCGCTTTTAACAGAATGGTACCTGTTGATTCATTCACTTCGTTGTTGATGAAAGTCAGTGTGCCTGTAACTGGATTTATTTCATCGTTGGGAACAATTGCCTCAACTTTCAGACTTTTCTGGGCCATGTATCGTCTGACCTCCGAGAGTCCCTGTTCCGGCAAATAAAAGGAGACATATATCGGTTTCGTCTGATTAATCGTTACCAGTATGGTATCAATGTCTTTGACCATGTTGCCCTGGTTGACTTCGAGCCTTCCAATACGCCCGTTTATAGGGGATCGGATGTGACAGTATCCAAGCTGAAGTCTGGCATTTACTACAGCGGCCTCATCAGCCTTAACCGTTGCACTAAACGCTTCAAAATTAGCACGATATTGGTCGTATTCCTGCTTAGAAACCACACCACTTTTTATTAACTCTTCGTAGCGACGGACATCTGCCTCCGCCTTTTTCATCTGAGCAGTGTCTCTTGCCAGATTTGCCTCAAATTGCGTGAGCAATGCCTTAAAAGGGCGGGGATCAATCATAAACAGGAGATCTCCCTTTCTCACCTCTTGCCCCTCTTTAAAATAGACGCGCGACAGTTCTCCTTCGACCCGCGTTTTGACCAATACCGTAGAATAGGCCTCAACGTTCCCAATGGTGCGTATTTGAATGGGGACGTCTTTTTGTTCAGCGACTGCCACGGTAACCGGTACGCTGGCAGTTATGATCTGTTTTCCCTTTGATCCGGGCGAACAAGAAATTGCGAGAACTGTTATTCCCAGGATAAAACTGCGTATGATAATGTGAAAAAGAGGCATTTCATGGGTCCTTTGTTAAAGATTACGACGAATTATTTGATAATCGTGCCAGCATCAGTTTGAGAATTTTAAATTTTTTCAAATTGCTCCTTCGGTGCTCCGCATTCCGGGCAAACCCAATCGTCTGGCAAATTCTCAAAACTCGTGCCAGGACTTACCCCATGATCAGTATCTCCTATCTTTGGGTCATAGATATATCCACAAACAATGCATCGGTACTTTTCCATAGCTATTCCTCCTGTCCTGATGGTTGTGTCTCTCATATTGGCCGATTCCGGATAGGCCTCCGTTGAGAGATACAAGCATATCAAATAAAATTCCACGCTGGTATGTTCACGTCAAAGAATCTCAATCCCCCCCCGTAATCCTCCCGTTTACAGGGGAAACAGGGGGGAAGTTGACGAAGGCACAATTCAATTCTACAACGACGAATATTTATCGCTGAGCATTTGACATGTCTTACGAAAAGTCATTCGCTTCATTTGCAATAAAGATAGTATCTGTTTAATCTTACACGCAAAACGCTGTTTTTACAATGTCTGCGTGGCAGAGAGGATTGTTATCTCCATAACAGCTCTTGCCCAGGAAAATCGTTTTTTCAGGATGTCAAAGTGTTCTCCGGATTTTATGAAGGCTGCCGTGCCTTTGATCAGAAACCCGGTACCCGGACCGCGGAATCCCTGTACTTCCCGGCTTCCAAGGGTTAAAAGGACGTAGTTATTTTTCTTCACATTAGCCTCAGTCCGAATCATGCTGCCAACAGGGATCAAGAGGTGTTCGTCTCGGGTGATGGTTATGTAGCTATTCCAGGTATTTACTATATGCGGACCATCACCGCCCATGGTTACTATTGCGACTACACCCTCGTATTTAAGAATCTGCATCATCTTTTCCGGGATCATCTGAAAAATCTCCTTATCGTAGTACCCTGTAGAAATTTCTTTTTTTTATAAGTTTTACTTTACGTTCTCTGTGTATACCGTTGTATGCTTAGCCGCGCTTGGCTTAAGATCATCTAAGGAGATAATCTCAACGACCGTACCGTCAGGTTTAACATACATTATTTCTCTTATAGTATTACTGTATAAAAACTTCTTTGTTTTGCAAGCCTTTTCATAACCCTATGTATCCCTTATCAGTGAGTACCGATTGTTTATGAGAGAAAGATTGCTTCGCTCTATTCGTAATGACAACGCACAATATGTCATCGCAGCATAACCTGAGTCATTGCGAGAGTCTTTTTTCGAAGCAATCTGTCGCATTCACAACGGAGAAGATGATGGTTAATTGATCCGATCAAAAGTAATTCCTGATTTCTGTTTAAATCACAATTTACCCAGGCAGTTGCAGCAGATTTTTTTTCCAGGCATTTTCATCTCGAACTATTTAAATCAGGGAGCAGCCAGGTGATCAATCCTATCAAGGGAAGGAAGGCGCAAACATGATAGACATAATAAATACTGGTTGCATCGGCCAGCATTCCCAGCAAAGCCGAACCCAAACCACCCATTCCGAATGCAAATCCAAAAAACAATCCTGATATCATTCCTATCTTAACCGGCATCAGTTCCTGTGCATACACTAAGATGGCCGGAAATGCGGAAGACAAAATAAAGCCGATGATTACACTTAAGACCGCTGTCCAGAGCAAGCTCATATAAGGCAGGAGCAGCGTGAAGGGAGCAACTCCAAGAATGGAAAACCAGATCACATACTTCCTCCCAAACCTATCTCCCAGTGGCCCGCCGAAATACGTTCCCAATGCAGACGATGCTAAAAATGCAAACAGAAATAGCTGGGATTGTTTAATACTTACCTGAAATTTATCAATCAGAAAAAAAGTATAATAACTGCTGATGCTGGTAAGGTAGAAGAATTTGGAAAAAATAAGCATCAATAGAATGGCAACAGAGATATAAATCTTTCGTTTTGTCTGATACGGATGGTGCTCTATTGTTATTGCCTTACCTTTTTGTTTTTTTCATTTCAGTTAAATGAGATTTTGCCCATTTGCCGACATAGAATAAGATAGGTATTGCTATCAGGGCCAAAATGCCGAAATATACTGCGTGGCTTCTACCAAAACGTACAATAATCAAAGCGGTCAACAATGGCCCGATCGCGGTGCCTGCATTTCCTCCAACCTGGAAAATAGACTGTGCAAGACCACGTTTGCCACCGGATGCCATGTAAGCGATCTTGGAAGATTCAGGATGAAAGACAGATGAGCCGGTACCGATCAAGGCCACAGAAATAAGGATGGCGGTAAAACTATTGGCAAAAGAAACGTACATGAGTCCAATAAGGGTAAAAGCCATTCCAATGGTGAGGGAAAATGGCTGTGGCTTTTTGTCAGTGTAAAAACCGACAAATGGCTGCAACATGCTGGCCGTCATCTGAAAAGTCAGTTGAATTAAGCCGATCTGGACAAAACTCAGTTCAAATGAATTTTTTAAAAGAGGATAAATAGACGGGACCAAGGATTGAATCATATCATTCAGCATGTGCGAAAAGCTGATGCCGACTAAAATAGTGTAGACGGTTGACGTCCGAAGCCGTTTTGAAGTTTTTAGCTGTTTTGAAGTCTTTTTTTTTCCTGGAAGCTGTTTTCATCCGCGTCTGTAAAGTCAGAGCCAACCGCATAGCTGGTGGCTTGATTAGTCCGAAAAGGATATTATCATTGGCAACTCTATAAGGAGTTGCACTCTCGTATACCTGTTTTTGCTTTGTAATGGCTGTTTCGTAGTCAATCTTATAGAGTAAATGTACAGACATTTCAACCCCCCCCCATAATCCCCCCCGTAAACGGGGGGAAACAGGGGGGGACGCTGAAGTCATAAATAAATCTTTTGAGGGGTGTTAAGATCCTGGAACCGCACGAAACGCAACGTTCATCCGGTTCCATCCATTGATGGCTACAATAGCCAGGGTGAGATCAACCCGTTCTTTTTCAGTGAACTGTTTGCAAAGCGTCTCGTATACATCATCGGGAACGCGCGTGTCGGCAACGAGTGTGACCGCTTCCGTCCATGCCAGTGCGGCACGTTCACGTTCACTAAAAAGCGGGGTCTTACGCCAGGTTGACAAGGCGAAAAGACGCTGCTCTGTTTCGCCATGCGCCTGGGCGTCCCTGTTGTGCATATCGAGGCAGTAGTCACAACCGTTTATTTGTGAAGCACGTATCTTCACCAGTTCCAGCAATGACGGTTCGAGACCACCTTGTCTGACGTGTTTCTCCAGGCTAATCATGGCTTTGACGCCTTTCGGATCAACTTTCTTGTAATCCATTCGCGCCTGCGCCGGAGGAAGAGGGCAGGCCTGGCCCGCAGCCTTACCGGTCCGGATTCTTTCCCTGGGAGTTCCATCGCCCGCCACCGGTACCTGATCGACTGGCAGACCATTGGCGTCGGCCCAGCCGTAGATGCCTTCAGCGTCCTCGATCACGTGCTTGTAGCCAAGCTGACGAAGACGATCGGCGAGCAGCTTGCTGGCCGGGCAGTTGACGCTGACGCAGTATGTAACAACCAGATCATCTTTTGACTTAATGACCGACGCTGCGTCATCTGCTGTCGCTTTGCTGTTCAGTCCTTTAGCGCCAGGGATCCGCCGACCGTCGTCCCACTTACCCCCAGACCGGGCATCTAAGATCGTCATTGGCACCTGGGCGTCCATCAGGACTTTCAGACCCAGCGTGGAGATAATAGGCCCGTCCGCCACGACCTCTTTGGCCGCCTTAACGTCCGTCTTGGCTTTCATCGGCAACGGACAACCGTCTGTAGAGCAGTTGTTCACCGTGGTGGACAGTGATTCAGCTTGCTGGCCCCTGGCCAGGAGTCTCTGAAGGTATTCTGCCGGCCTGGCCTCCACCATTGCCAGACACTGCCGGCTACAGACGTAGATGCGGTGCCCCTCCGCATCCACGAAGAGCGTCTTATCGATTTTTTCCCAGGTTACCGGGCAGAGAGTCTGCGGAGAAGAGCCCCTGGAATTCTTGGTATTCTCACCACTGACCGCTGTGGCTTGCATTGTCACAATGGCGGCAAACGCCGTTATTACCACCGTAAAAATAGGTCTCATGAGTAGCTGTTTTATTTCATTTACTCCGGGCATCTGTATCATTTTGGTTGGGATCATCTGTAAAACCTCCTCATGTTTTTATAGTAAACACATTAAACAAATCTATATATTGCAGCGACAGCGAAGCAATCCCAGTATAGAGATTGCTTCGGGCTTAGCGCCCTCGCAATGACAGCTTTCTTTAAGCGTTTACTATAGCAGTTTATCATAATTGCATTTCATTGTGCCTAACGCACCAGCGCATCAACGTCATTCTGCCCGCTGGAGCTGGCTACACGTTCTTGGACACCCCTCTGCTACTTCCACTGCCGGAGTTCAATAAGAAGCCCATCCGGGTCCCTTATTTCTCCACGAAATGAGTTGCCCAGATCTACTGGCTCACGGGTTATGGGTATCCCCTTGCCCTTCAGATAAGCCACTGCCTTTGCCATGTCGTCAACCTCAAGGGCAATACCCCGGTATCCAACCTCCCAGGGATTTCCGGACTTTGGACTGGGATTATCAACGGAAATAATCTCAATGACGGTATCGCCAAGTTCAAGGTAAATAATCTCTTTCATGGGAGGTATATCCATTTTCTTACGACTCCTGATTCTAAAGCCAAAGACGTCTACATAGAAGCCGATGGTTTTTTCCGAATCTTCTGGTACGATTTCCACATGATCGACCTTCTTGAACATTATTCTAACTCCTTTCCTGCGACAGGAAACCCCATCGCACGCGTTTGTGTCAGGATATCATTTATTCGCAACCATCGCCTGACTTTCGATGACCTTTCAATTAACTTTGCATGGTAATGAATTAGCCTTCGACGACTTTCCCCCTGTTTCCCCCAGTTTACGGGGGGGATTATGGGGGGTGTTCGAGATTCCTTAACATTTAAATAGGCTGCCTTTGACAACGACCTTAAATCTCCCCTTATTGTAGAGCGACCAGACTGGTCGCTCTACATACCGGAGGATAAACCGGTTTGAAATTCCTATACCTTGAATTAGGCCTTCGTCAACTTACCTCCCTGTTTCCCCACGTTTACGGGGGGACTATGGGGGGTGATTGAAATTCCTGTACATTGAATTAGGTCTTCATCGACTTTCCCCCATAATCCCCCCCTAAACTGAGAGAAAAT
>AYTS01000109.1 GCA_002009475.1 Candidatus Brocadia carolinensis
CTATCAGGATAAAGATTAATTAATGTGAGGCAGTTGCGAATTGTCCTGGTTATGCTTTTATCAATTAAGCCCTTAATATTTCGGCTTTCAAATTTTCGCTCGACTCTATACTTAAATGACAATAATTCTTCTTCCCTGGTTTTGGAATAATGCAGAATGGCTTCATTAAGATATTTCCAATCTTCATCAGTTCGCCCATTTATTTTACCCTCAAAATATTTTGCCATTTTCAGGTGCAGTGCTTCTCTATCCTGAAGACGGGAGTATGAAAAATCACGAATCATGGCATGACTGCTGAATTTGCCCTGTGCATCCATATCAACAAATCCTTTTCGTGCATGCAGCCCTTCAAATAATTTAAGATTATAGGACGGCAGTTGTTGAATGGTTTCTATTTCTGATAAGCCAAACAACGCACTGAACTCACACAAAAGTTTTATTTCTCTTGGCTCTCCTTTTTGAAAAATTCTGTTCAGCAACCGACCGCTGTAATCTTTTCCTTCGGGGTCAAGTTCCGCTTCATATTTGCTTATATCATTAAGCAATTCATTTAAATTTGGGCTATATGGCTTTGCATCAACAATCAACTGCCCTCCTAATGGATAACCTTGCGCCTTTTCATAAATGAGATGAATTTCCTCGTCTGTTAATGTTATGCACTTTATGACAGCGTAATTTTGAATTACGGTTTTGAAACTTTCTTCCAGAAGCGGAAGAATTTTGTGATTCAGAAAATCATTGCGGAGATGGTTGATGTTGGAAGGAATTATCCTGGAAAGCAGAAGCATTTTTCCTCTGCCTAAGCCAATAAGTTTAGGCAATAGCGACTTTACTTCCGGCAACTGAACTTCATAATAATCATCAAGTATAAGATGAACATTATTCTCCTGAAATTTCTCTATAAATTGATTTTGCTTTTCTTCAATTGATTTTTTTCCTTCCAGCTTGGGTAAAAGGCACAATTCATACAATTTGTTTAAGGAAAACTCCTCATTGGGACTAACCGCATGGAAGAAAAATGTTTTCCCTTTGTATTCCTTTATACATTCATAGAGCAAGTGTGATTTCCCCATTCCGCCAACACCATAAAGCAGGAGAAAATGTTTGCCCTTGTTACTGAAAAACTCTTTTAAGTAGTCAATGTCATCCTGCCTTCCTATGTATTTTGAAGTAAACAGTTTTACGGAGGGGATGGTTGGCTGATATTCTTCCTTTTTTTGTTCCTTCCCTTTTTCATTCCTTTGTTTTAACTCATTAATTTCCAGTTGTCTAAGGGAATCATCTTTAAAAACAAACGGTCTTTCAACGGTTACATTTGATCTCCTGCCATCCCTGTTTGGGAGTGTAACCAATTTATTATCTAAGTCACATTCAACAATAATGCATCCGGGAATTGCAGGAATTTCAATGATGCGATTTTCTATCCCATCATTTTGAGTAAATCCGGCATCAATGAATTCATTATGAACTTC
Organism: Candidatus Brocadia carolinensis; assembly: GCA_002009475.1. Taxonomy (GTDB): domain Bacteria; phylum Planctomycetota; class Brocadiia; order Brocadiales; family Brocadiaceae; genus Brocadia; species Brocadia carolinensis. The sequence continues at coordinate 1,473 of AYTS01000109.1, forward strand.
TCTGTAAAGATTTCCGAAAAATGCAGAACTGCCATCTGAATATGATTCACAAAGGGCATTGCAATAAACAACATAGATTCCCTGCTTTGCTTCCTTTACAATTTCGTTTATTGATTGGTGATGTTCCATAGCTTTATTCTGAAACGCAATTACACAAAGTATATCCAAATCAAGTTTGAGAAATTCTGCTCGTGTTTCATGATAGAATTCGTCAGCACAAATCATAACTCCAAGATTTCCAATAAGAGTATTTTGGAGATAGAGTTGGTTTTCACTTTCTGATGGACCAAGACCTTCAATATTTGAAACTTCATATGGTGAAAGCTTTGCCTTTTCTGTTCTGTAAGGGTCACCATTATGGAAAATTGTTGAAGTATTATAGAACTTTTTATCTCTTTCAAGGTTTGTGCTTCCGGCTACTACAATACAATCATTTTGTTTTGTCCACTCCGATATTTTGGTATGCAACTTTTCAGGAATAGAAAATTCGGGAAATACGACCAGATCAACTTTACTTTCCATTGCTTTATTTAAAATGGTATCAATAAATTTTTTATCCTCTTCAGTCAGTTCAAGTCGCCATACTTGATTTGAATCCCTTGACATTTGCTCAAGCTTCCATGAAAATTGTGCAATGAGAATTTTTGCTTTTTTTCCTCCGACTTGCTTTTATGTCCTTAGAGACTATCATTTCTTATTGGTCAGTCTAAGCCCAGGGGTTGTAAAATTTATCATTACTTTGTTAAAAAACGTTTGTAAAAAAATATTTTTAAGTCATAAATTGTTTCGCACACAACTTATGACTTTTCAATGCTTTACGACTTATTTAGCGCTTGACTTGTTCCTTTACTCCTGCTATTAATTGCACTTGTGAACTTCTCAATCAACCAACAACAGGAGCAAAGGATTTGAGTATTTTTGGTGCAAACATCCCCCTGCTAAATACGTTTCTGAAATATTTCGCCTCTTGCTTGAGCAAAAAACAGATGGCCATGTTTACCCTGGTCATCTATGCCTTGTTCAAAGACTACAAAAGAAACTCCCTTGATGCGATGGCAAGAGCCACTCATACCGATTATCAGAAGTTTCAATACTTCTTCTCAG
>AYTS01000110.1 GCA_002009475.1 Candidatus Brocadia carolinensis
TTTTTTTTGGACGTCAATAATGGTTTCTGCCTGTTTGAGTTTCTCTTTAAGCCGCTTGTTTTCTTTTTCCAGTTCAGCAATACAGCGATCTGTGGGGTTGATGTTTTTCGCCTTTGGGCCGCGATGTTTTGGAGAAAGGGCTGCCAGGGCGCCTTTCTTGTGTTGGCGACGCCATGTGGTGAGATTGGACGAGTAGAGTCCTTCACGGCGTAAAAGCGCCCCAATTTGACCCTGCGAGGTACATGCTTCCACCTCTTGAAGAATACGGAGTTTGTATTTCGCATTGAATTTCCTGCGAACAGCCTTCTCTGTTACCTCAGGATCAGGAAAACGACCGCTTTGAATTGCGCTGCCAGTGGAAACTCCAGTCGCCCTACGGGCTCCTTCCGTTTCCACTGGCATGTTATCTGTTTTCAGGTTTATTGTACTACTATTGTTCATAGATTTTCTCCTTCCCACCCTACACTAAACTATATGGGGGAAAGTGTCCAACTATTATTGACACAGAGGGTCTGTCTTGAGGTGGAAATATTATGGATGATATCAAGTTGGTGCGGGAAGACTATCCTTTGTGGCGTACTTCTGTGCAGCAGGTTATGAGAAAGCACAAGGACGAGAGTTTTTTTAAATTTGATAAAGACAAGAAAGAAAGGCAAGATCGCAAGGCACGGGAAGATCTGATTGCACATACAAAACATAGAATAATAAATGAGCAACAAGAAACAAAAGAGCAAAAGAATCATAATATAGATAAAACGGAAGATCAATGTGGAGATATCGTGGATATAGAGGTATAGGGTGAAGCTTATGTCAAATGAGTACATACCCGTATTGCTAAGTACAATTGTAGTCGATACGAAGGTAGGTTGTGATCTATATCTGGAAGTTTGTGAAAACGATAAGATTAATTATATATTATATTGTGATGAAACAAAAGTATTTAACCAGGATAAAATTTCAGGGTTAATAAAGAATAAAATAGGATACTTATATATACGAAAACAGGATCTCAAAATATACTCAAAATATCTTGAACCTTGTCTGAAAAAGGTCGTTGAAAGTGATGACATAGGCAGTGCAGCTAAAGCAAAGATTGTGTATGATGTTGCGAAGAATATTATGGAAGATTTTTTTAGTAACCCACGTTCTGGTGTGCCAGTAGGGCGTGTTAAGAACTGGGTAAGTACCACTGTCGGAATGATCATGAACGATACGCACTCCTCACCATTAATAAATATACTTTCTTATGATTACTACACCTATACGCATTCGGTGAATGTGGCTATATTGGGCCTGTTATTTTCAAAGTGTATAGGTCTGAAATTAGAGGAGATAAATGCGGTTGGAATAGGGTTATTATTGCATGACGTAGGTAAAACGCATATTAATTTTGATATATTAAACAAAAAAGGAAAGCTAACGGACGAAGAATTTGAGAAGGTAAAAATGCATGTAGAACTTGGCCTGAAGATGCTATCACAGGTTGGTAGTATTGAAGAAGCATCTTTTTTCCCTGTAATGCAACATCATGAAAAAAATAATGGAAAAGGTTATCCTCAGGGATTAAGAGATAATGCCATTCATCAATATGGTAAGATAGCGGCTATTATAGACGTATATGATGCGTTAACGACAAGAAGACCTTATAGTGATGCCCGCAAGCCATTTACAGCACTTAAAATTATGAGAGATGAAATGGGCGGTAGCTTTGATGAAAAATTATTTGCCGAGTTTATATTTTTTCTCAATCAAGCAGTTTAATAAAAGAAAAAAAGCAGTTTTTTTATGTTGCGGAATTTTGAGTTAATGTCCATCCATTTAACCCTTAACCTCAAGTATTCATGATAATCCTCTATGTATTCCTCTTTTAAAAATTGTAGATACTCATATTCGATTCCGCTTCAAAAAGTATGCTGCCGATAAGGGGTTCGATGGTAAAGCCTTCCTCGCAAAAGACTCTAAAATCTGCTATTTACAAACATCTTATACCATACACACTAAGGATTGTCTAATATATCGGTGAGAAATTCTGGTTAAACATGGGTATTCATATCGGACTTGTAGAATCGGTAGGTGTTTTTGCCTTGTTCTTTAGAGAGATACATTGCAACGTCTGCATTTTTGAGCAAACAGCTTATGTCGATAGTATCAACTGGATAAAGACTAATGCCAATGCTGACCGTGGTGTAGAGTTTGTGACCTTCCAACAAGAGGGGTTTTGATAAACTGTCAAGTATTTTGTTTGCAACAATAGCTGCATTTAATGGGTAGGTAATTTCTGGGAGTACAATGATGAATTCATCTCCTCCGGTACGGGCAATCGTATCACTTTCACGCACACATTTTTTTAGTTGTTCGGCAACTGCTAAAAGCAGCAAATCACCTGTGTAATGTCCTAGTGAGTCGTTAATAGTTTTAAAGTTGTCCAGATCAATGACCATTACTGCCATAATGGTTCCCGTGCGCTTTGCATGGCCTATTGCTACCCTGAGACGGTCCTGAAATAAATTTCGGTTGGGTAAGTTAGTAAGGGGATCATGGTAAGCCATGTGGGTAATGAGTGCTTCAGACTTCTTGCGCGCAATTGCATTTCCTGTGATCTCTGCCATAATGCGCAACCGTGCTATGTCTTCTTCATTCCACCGACCGGTTGTAAGGATGTTGTCAAAACCAATAAATCCAGCCAATTCATTTTCAGCATATATTGGCAAAATTAAGAGCGCTTTGATACCTTCTTTCTCGAATTCTTCTTTTTCTGCAGTAGCTTCATGGGGCATTTTAGATACATCTGCAATGTGGATTATATTACCGGCATGTAGGTTCTCCATCAGCCATGGGTGCATAGCCGAGGGCAGATTACGGCGATGCTGAATTTTAGGAACAACCCCTTCGTTACACCATTCATGGGTATTATCCATAATACTACCATTATCATAAAACTGGAAGAGGTACGTCCTGCTGGCGTTGCTCAACTGACCAGCATCGGCCAGTGATTTGAAAACTGCCTTGTTAAAGTCTGAAGTAACAAGAAATTTTGTGGATATACTGGCAACGGTTTTTTCAAAATCAATTCTACGCTTAAGAGCATCCTCGGTTTGCTTACGAGCAGTGATATCAGTAAGAGAAACGAAAATTTTAGACCAGGTGTGTTCACATCCTGGAGCTATAGATAATCTCAGGTATATACAGTTTCTTGCACCGCGAAACGTGCGAGTTGTAGCTTCCGCTTCAAATACCGTTTTGCCTTCCGCCAGGGCAATCAATGCCTGTTGGTACACAACAAATGCTTCCTTGTCGAAGATATGAGTCAAGCAGATCTGTAGTTGCTCTTTACTGGTAGCCTGATACATCTTCAAAGTCGCCTGGTTTACATCAACAATCCTCGCCAGAGCAACACATTTATGAATCTCCTCCGGATGATTCTCGAAATAGGTTTTGAAATCATTGATTCCAGTCGCTCGCAGATGATCAATGTAAGTTTTTACCTCTGAGGAATCTTCTTCCCATAGAGAAACAGGTGAGTTTTCAAAGAGACCACGATACCTGGCTTCACTTGCATTCAGCGCATCCTCAGCTTGCCTGTGCTCAACAATCTTTAACTGCAGTCTTCTGTTGGCTCGTACCAGGGCTGCGGTTCGCCTTTTGATCTTTAGCTCTAAGTCTTTGTACGTTTGGAGCAAAATATTCTCTGCTTGTTTTTCCTTAATGAACTGACCGATCAGACGGCCTGTGGAGGCTAATTGCGTGAGTAAATCTTCGTTAACTGGTCGTATCTTATAGCTAAGAAATACAAAGATACCCATGGTTTCGTCTTCATTTATAACGGGGATACCTAATGCCCCATGAAAGCCCTCTTTCGCAGCGATTTTTGTGTGATAGAGATTGGTATTATGAGTGATATCTTGGATCCAGACAGGTTTTTTGGTGGTGTAGACAATGCCCGGTAATCCAACACCAGGTGGAAAAACGATTTGCCTGGTCATAGTCTTATATTCCGGATTATTTACTGACGGTTTATGCCAGACTTCCTCACAGCACAGCATATTATTTTTGTTGTCTACAAGCCAGAATTCACCAAGTGCAAAATCCAGGCTTTCACAGATAGTTTGAAGGATTTTTGAAATGGCCTTATCGGATGTGATTAACTCAGCCAATATACGCATTGCGGCATGTATTTCATTACATCGCTCAGACAGATTACTCTCGACAGAGTTATGTTCTGTGTTGAATAAATGCATAATTCATTTAAAACTACTACAGTTCCGTTTTCTGAAAAGTACTCTGTGTAATGGAGGATATGGATATGAAACCTACTACCACGCGTGTAGTATGACAGGTATCCCATGTACTACCTTAATAACGTCAATAAATAAAGATACTTATATATCGACATAATATAAAATAAGTTTACGTAGATCTACCAGAGCCAATGGCTACCTTTTCATACAACTTCATAAACGTTTGCTGTTGCACAGGGATTTATTAATTTTAAAGTTGTGCGTAATAATTATTCAGGCGGTAATTGTTACCGCAAAAAATATTCAAAAAATAGTTTTTCTGTTTGTAAACTTGACAATGTATTATGACAGAGTAAAATGGTTCTATTGTTTTTTTAGTTATCGACTGTCTTTGAATACTGTTCTGACAGCGATAAACTGTCTTGTTTTATGAATACTTTGTAATGGTGAGGTTTATTTAACGGAATGCGGATTTTATTGTGTTCCATGCCCGATACGGTTCCCCAGTTTTCCGCGAAGACATGGAGGGCGCCCAATCTTGCTATCTCTTCTATTGCAGGAAACATTCAGTCACACCATGAGGTGGTGCTTGCTGATCTGGTACTTAAAAGAAAAAAACTTATTGCTTTCCCTAAAAAAGGCTATCGAGGACTATCAGCCGGATATCATCGGGTTGAGCGCCATGACATTTCAGTTTGATACGGCACGAAAGATTGCTGCATATATAAAAACCTTGCAGAAAGATATTAAAGTAGCCATAGGGGGGTATCATGCGACCCTTATGTATGAAGAAATTGCTTCGTCCGATGACGGCAATTCTTTTGATTATATTGTTCGCGGGGAAGGCGAAGAAACCTTTCGTGATATCCTGGATGCAATCGAAGGAAATCTGGCATGGAAAGATATTCCCGGCCTGACCTATCGACACAATGGGGGCTTTCTGCACAATGCTCCGAGACCCTTGGAGAATCTGGATACCCTGCAACTCCCGCGAAGAGATGCACGCATCTGGAATGGATATCTTTTTTCCGGGAAAAGACTTGATATGGTCGAGACGTCCCGCGGCTGTACCATGACGTGTAATTTTTGCAGCATGAATCGTATGTATGGCCGCACCTTCAGGACTTACAGCTTTGAGCGGGTTATGCAAGACCTGGCGAATGCAAAGAAGAATGGCGCACGATACATAACCTTTTCAGATGATAACATTACCTTAAACGTAAAAAGGTTTGAGTCCTTGTGTGACGCAATTGTAGCGGCGGGTCACAATGACCTGCGATACATCGTACAGGCAAGCACGGCTGGCATCGCCTCATCCCCAATATTAGCCAGAAAGATGGCCCTTGCAGGCATCCAAATTGTATTTCTGGGGATTGAGAACGTATCTGAACGTAATTTGAAACTGATGAATAAAGGGAACATGCTGGAAAAGACTAAACTGGCAATTGAATACCTGCACAATAATAATATGCTCATTGTGGGAGGTATGATTATCGGACACGCAGATGACAAGGAAGAAGACATTGCACAGAATTATGAATTCTTTGACAAGGCCAATATTGATTTTTTTGGCGAGCAGATTATCACTCCGTATCCCAAAACCGGCATGAGAGATATTTTGATTAAAGAAGGGCTCGTTACCAATACTACCGATTACCGCAAGTACAATGGCTTTTGGGCAAACGTAAAAACGAAGTACCTTTCATCGGAAGACTTGCAATTTTTACGATGGAAATATAAGCGGAAGTACTCCACATTTTTTAAAACAACTCCAGCCTTTAAGGCAAATTTTGCTATGGTAAATCTCTTACGAATATTTGTTTTAAGACCGTATTACCGGATTAAAAATCGTATTGCCTCCATTGGGAAAAAAGAGCGTGATATCTTCGATAAAGATATGGAAAAATTTGCTGAGATGAACAATTTTTTTGATCACAAATAATCTCAAGCACGTCCCTATTCAAATCCGCATTTTAGCATAAGGATGAGCACGGATTGATGGGATATGGGGAGCTTGTTGGGACACGGACACCGTGTCCCTGTCAGTGGTATCCGTGAATATTTGCGTCCTGTACAAACGATTTACTTGTAAATATTATGGATTATACGGAGATGAATAGATGAGAAAGTGTATTGCGGTGCTGGCAGGGGATGGCATCGGACCGGAAATCATGAAAGAAGGACGAAAGGTGTTGGATGCCGTTGCAAAGAAATTTGATCATACCTTTGAATACAAAGAGGCATTGGTAGGCGGGTGCGCTTATGATAAGTACGGCCATCCGTTGCCTGATGAAACGAAAAAGATTTGTAATAGTTCCGATGCCATCTATTTCGGTGCTGTGGGGGGGGCGAAATGGGAGAACCTGCCCGCAGAATTAACTCCTGAACGGGGGGCACTGTTGCCGCTGCGGGCTATTTATGGCTTATTTGCTAACCTGCGTCCTGCAGTAATCTTTGGCCCACTGGCAGACGCGGCATCCTGAAATCAGAACGTCTGAAAGGGGGATTGGACATCCTGATTGTGCGGGAATTAACAGGGGGGGGTCTATTTCGGCAAAAACAAGGTTAAATCCCTTACCCTGAAAGAAGGGACAGTTCAAGGGGATTACGCCGTAGATTATATGATTTACTCAGTACCAGAGATCCAGAGGATTACAAAGGTGGCCTGCGATGCTGCTATGAAACGCAATAAAAAACTCACTTCTGTTGATAAGGCAAACGTCCTGGAAAGTTCAAAATTGTGGAGGAAGGTGGTTGTTGACTACGTTCAGAGGCATTATCCACAGCTACAACTCAGTCACATGTATGTTGACAATGCCGCCATGCAACTTGCAACGAACCCGAAGCAATTCGATGTAATTGTAACGGAAAACATGTTTGGGGACATCCTGTCCGACCTTGCATCGGCCATTACGGGCTCCATTGGCATGCTTCCCAGCGCCAGTCTATCAGAGACAGGTTTTGGGCTCTTTGAGCCTATCCACGGTTCAGCGCCCGATATTGCAGGGCAGGGGAAGGCCAACCCCTTGGCCCAAATCCTGTCAGGATCTATGATGTTGAAATATGCCTTCGGCCTTAATACAGAATCAACTGCCGTTGAACAGGCTATTATGGCCGTGCTGGAGGACGGGTATCGGACGGGTGACATTGCAAGTGTGAGTACGCCGAAGGATAAAATCCTTTCGACCTCTGCAATGGGGGATAGGGTGACAGGGTATTTACAATAATGGGGTAAAGCCGCAAATAAATCCCCCCTGTCAAGAGGGACGAAGAGAGGGTAAAAAACTTCCGAAAAAAGAAAGATTTTATACGGTAAACATTCATACGCTAAAAACTCACAAAAAGGCATGAAAATATATCCTCCACCTTTAATCCTTCCCATCAAGGGATGGAAAGGTCTCTCTCCTCTTGCGGGAGAGAGTTTGGATGGTGGCAATCCAGGATATTTTGTTATCGATGCGATAGCCAATGACCCGTAGTTGCTTCTCCGTCTGGTTGACTCCGGGAGCACCGAGCAATACTATGGCATCGTAAAAAACGATGCCTCCGGGTTTGACTGCGTTAAATCGTATGCAGGTTTTCGTGCTATTTTCCCTGATACGACAGACGAAGGACTTTTCTTCCGTCTGCCAGAGATCAAAATCCTTATGACACGGGTAGTATTGGTCCATGACACCGGTTTGACCAGGCCGGAGTATCTGGCTGACAAAGGGGCGTTCATCAGCTTTGCCCTCCGCGAGGAAGAGTTTTGATGGTATTGATTGGTTCATGTCAAAGCCAGGATGCACCTTTGCTTTCTTGCAGTCGTTACGATAGTCGGCCCAGTGCATGGAAAGAACCGCATCGATCAGTGAACCATCAATGGCCACGAGATTTCCCAGTTCTGCGTGCTCCCTGGGCAGGATTTTGGCTGCTTTCGCCTGAAGTTGCTGGAATACGTAGGTTAACTGTTCGAGACCGCGGGAATTTATGGCCTCGAAGAAACTGCTCTTTTTTATCCCTGCTATCACTTCACGAGCAAAGTCGTCTTCTTCGAGAACTTGCAGGAGATGTCGCCCTGAAGTATGCTCCTCAAGGTGATAAAAAACGAATGACTTCAGTTGATGTTCAAAATTCAGTTGCAAGGGTCTATTTCCTCGTGCCTCAAGCGGAGGCATGTCGATAGAAACAGATTCAACGGGTTGCCACAATTCATGAAACGATGGTGCGCTTTGTCTTTTGTCGTGAGGATGAAAGGTGCGCGGCATTTTTCGTAACTCCAATAGTTAAGGATTTTTACGAAAAATTCTTCGGCTACTTTTTGCTGAATTGTCAAGTAAAATATCTCCTCAAAACAGTATTTTTTTTCTCATCTTTTCTGATACCAGTTTTACACAATTTCCTAACCGGACAACGCTGCATAAAATTAAATTTTTTTTGAAATATTTGTACGAAAAAATTTGACATTTCTGAATGGTATGATATCATTTTAATTATTAGTTTCAAAACTGATGAAGTAATATAGGCAAACCCTGAGTGATCAGGCGACGCAAAGGAAAGGGTCTTTCGAGTACAGGGATGTACAAGGACTTGTATAAATAAGTCCTTCTTTGTATTAAGGAAGTAGTCCAAAAAGACAGCCTTACTGCTAAAAAATGTTTTTTATTAACATTTTTTGTAGTAAGGCTTTTTTTGTTTATAAACAAGTATTTTTTATGTTGGTGGTAATACTATTGAAGAAATGCAGAGGTATTATAGCAAAGGAGACTGGCGTGATCCAAATCCACCTGAATTCCGGATGGTACTCCTCGGATCTTCTCTGATTATAGCTTTCAATTATCAATTTAACCCAATAATCGCACCTACCATGAGTAGAGAATATATTTGTGTAAGTAGGATTTTAATTGTCTGTGATTATGTGAATACAGGAAACAGAAGGTTCAAGTACTAAAAAGATGTGAGCAAGGCAGGAATGGTTCCCCGGATGATTATTCTATCATAGCAGAAAGTACACTTCGAAAGGGATAAAGATGATATTAAATAAAACCACACAAAAATTCCTTTGTTATTTGCTTTTAACGACATATCTCATTTTTTCCCATGTTCTTCCATCCCAGGCGCAACACGAAAGTGTACCTTTTCGCGTTATCTGGAATAATTCCCGTCTGAGTGTTGCTGCCAATGGAGTTTCACCCATCTTAATCCTTTGTGAAGTATCTCGTCAAACAGGTATAGAGATCCATGGGGCAGAAGATCTGCATGAACCGATTACCGCGAATTTTTCCAACCTCACCCTCCATGATGGTCTTAAAGTACTTTTGACTCATATGAATTACGTCACTTATAAAAAATCATCATCACGGGTGTACGTGCAAATCCTTGGTATTCGAAATACTTGTTCTTATGAATCTCTCGTTTCTGAGGCGGCTAAAGCACCTGAAGATGACTCTTTAGACGATAACCAACAGAGGGATGACGTCAACGCACGACTTCTCAATATTCAGGAACTCTGCAAAACAAATTCTCCATATGATGAAGATGCGCTCTGTGCAGCAACGCGAGACCAAGACCCTTCGATTAGAGAACTTGCGTATAAACTTCTTTATGAAAAAAATAATGAAAAAGCATTGGATGTCTTGATTGACAACACAAAAAACGCTGATGATAACATCCGCAAAACGGCGATTATCGCACTAGGCGAATTCACTGGTTCTGATGTGATACCTGTATTGCAAGATGCAACAGAAGACCCTGATATTGATATCAGATATACGGCTTTTCAACAGCTCTCTCAAATATCTTCGCAGGAAGGGATTGATGTTTTAAAATCGAGACTAACCCATTCCAACCCGGAAATAAGGATGATGGCGTTCGATGCAATGGCAGCCAAAGGAGAAGAATTTGCTCTTGAAGCAGCACAGCTAATCCGCAACGACAAGGATGACTTGGTGAGTAGTAAGGCGACGGGACTTATCTGTGAATTTGAATCAAGAGAAGATGCTGTAAAGTAAGAGCGATGAGGAACCGATACTTAAAATCCGTGTATCAGCATCTCACGCCTGGTTTTCTGAGGGATGTCAAATTTAATTCTACGGTTAAATACGGCGGCACTCCTTACATCGAAAAGGGGAGAAGCGGAGAAAAATAAACTATGTTAAAGAGAAATGATGCCCGGTAGAAAACACATTTTTTTTATCATTATTATTTATCTTAAGGCTTTTTTATTTCTTAAAGGAGGGGCAAAAGTGAAAAAAATACATTTATTTATCATGTTTGTTTTGTCTGTTATCTTGCTTAATTCATCCATCTTATTAGCACAAGATAACCAGAAAGGAAAACTCGGATTCGGCTTTGATCCCGGTCTTGTAGCTGGGAAAGATTATGTTGCAGGACAGTTGATCGTTGGGATTAAAAAAGGCAGGAGTACTCGAAGTACTAAAATAAAGGCGAGTGCGGCGAAAGGAACGGTCGTAAAAGAGATAAAAAAGGTAGCCTTGTTATTGCAGTTCACATCGGAAGATGCAGTGATAGCCGCCGCCAATGCACTTAAGAAACTTCCCAGCGTGGCTTTTGTTGAAAGAAACGGATTTATGAGCATACCACCTGAGCCGATACATCCGGGCTTAAAGGGAAAGAGCGCCAGACGCACCGATAAAAACGATATGGAAAATCTGTCCGTATCAATTGATCCGGGTACGGGGTATCAGTGGCATCACACCGTAATACGGAAAACCGCCAACTTGGGAGCGCTTTCTGCCACACCGCCAACGGTTGCTGTGTTAGATACCGGTGTTGATTACACGCATCCAGACCTTTCGGGTAAGGTAATTTTGGGCAGAAACTGTATTGAAAACAATTTCGATCCTTTCGACGACCATGGGCATGGCACTCACGTTGCGGGAATTATTGCAGCAAAAGCAGCAAACAATATGTATGGAGAAGGGGTGTGTCCCAATGCCAAGATATTAGCAGTAAAAGTTCTTGCTGGCACCGGATCGGGAAGTTATTTTGACATTGCCACAGGTATGGCGTATACGAGATCGGTAGCTGCAAGTATAACGCCTCGTGTTAGAGTGATAAACATGAGCCTTGGAGGATATGGCAACAGCTCGTTGCTGTCAAACGAAGTGCTTGCAATTAAAAATGCCGGATTGGTGCTCGTAGCAGCAGCCGGTAATGACAACACAACCACTCCCATGTATCCAGGAGCCTATCCTAACACCGCCCTTCGGGTTGTGGCAACAGAACAAAATGACTACAGGACTTGGTTTTCAAACTTCAGTCCTGTCGCAACTCCAAGCCAGTATAACATTGCCGCACCTGGCTGGGAGATACCATCAACCACCCCTGGCGCGGGTTATGAGCCCATGTCGGGGACGTCTATGGCGTCTCCCGTAGTGGCCGGTGCTGCTGCGCTTGTTTGGGGTCAAATACCCGCCCTCACAAGAGACCAGCTGATAGCGAGACTTGTAAATAACGGGAAATTACTACCTGCGGGGATATCGAGTGGTTTTCCCGTTGCAACGAGAAGGCTTGATGTGCGGCAGGCATTGCTTGGCACGACTGAACGCGCCATTGTGGGAAGGATTCTGGACCCATTTACCGGTAAAGCGCCCAGTTCTCCTATCACACCAACCACTGCCAGATTGTTTTCCGGAGCTACCCAATTGGCAACTGATTTGACCAATAGTGGTGGGGCTTACGAAATGACTGGGCTTGGAGCGGGAACCGCCAGAAGGCTGTTGGGGAACAAGACTGGATATCCAAACACACAGATCAGGACTGGCATTACCATTGCCTCTGTTGCCGGGCCATTCACGGATGCACTTCCAAAGGCAAGGCCATCAGGACAAGTAACCATTACTCTTGATTGGAGATCCGTACAACCTTTTTCCACTGCTGGCTGTCCTACGTGTGAGGGTTGGCAGTTAGATCTTGTCGTAAAGAGGCCAGATGGAACCTATACATACGGTAATGGTGATCGTGGTGACTTGTTGACCGCCCCGTATGTAGCATGTCCTCGCGATTCAGAGGATAATAATGATTATGAGCCGCTAGAGACGATTGTTATCAGTAATTTGGCACAAAATGGTATCTACAAGGTATTTGTTTGGAACGTGACGAGCAATCCGTGGGCTGGATCGGGTGCATCAGTTCAGTTATATAACGGTGCGGCCAATCTTGGACCCTTTTATGCTGCTCCTCCAGCGGCCGCCGGGACATTACCCTACTGGCACATTGGCAACCTCACCAAGACAGGCAGTGCGTATACATGGACAAATGTCAACACCGCCACATCTACCTTACCATAGACACAGGTAAGTTTTTTTATTAAACGTTCGAGGATTTTCGTATGGAGGGGCAAATCATAAATTGCCCCTCCATTGAATTTATTGGGTGAATATCATGGGAAAAATTCTTTTGTGCATTTTGATATTTGCGGGCATTCAACTTGGTTGTACGAGCAACCAGCCGTCTGAAACAAAAACAACGAATCCTTCTGTAGAAGGTGTTGTAAATTTTGCTCAACCCACGATGGCTATTGGAGGTGAGGTGGATCCTTCAGGTTTTTTTTTGACAAACTTCCGATGGATTTCCGGTCAGCCAGATTTTCTTTACTCCAGAATCTATGTTGAAGGGCAGATTGACTCATCCTACCTGAATAAACGTGTCCGGGTTACTGGAAAAACGGAACTCATTACAGCAGGTGGTGTGGAAACACCAAAGCGGACATTTTTAAAAATTCAGGCAGAACACATTGCGGTCGTCGATTGAAATGTGGATTGAAATAACGTTGTAAAGCAACGAAGATTTGACTAAAATCTTCGTTGCGAAAAAGGGAGATTGCTTCTGGAAAGGTCGATCGCAATGACATAGTCTATGTCGTTGATAACATATTGTGCGTTGTCAGTGCGAGCGAAACAATCTTTCTCAAAGCAACAATCCGTACCTCCTGCTAAGAGGCAAATAGGACGGTGAAAAAACTTACAAAATTTGCTTTTTACCTTGGGGTGAATATCGTTTCAAGATGGTGTTACTTTTTTTTGTCTCTCAGCGACTCTATCACCTCATCGACAAGTCCATATGCCTTTGCTTCATGAGATGACATATAAAAATCACGATCGACGTCCGCTTCCACGCGTTCTAGTGGTTGACCTGTATGTTTTACAAGAATACCATTCAGACATTTTTTCATTCGCAGTATCTCTTCGGCCTGGATACTGATGTCCGTCGCTGTACCTCTCATACCACCCCAGGGTTGATGGAGCATGATACGGGTATGCGGAAGGCCAAACCTCTTTCCTTTGGTTCCACCGGCAAGAAGGATTGCTGCCATGCTGTATGCCTGGCCAATGCAAAAGGTGGCTACATCACATTGGACAAACTGCATGGTGTCGTAAATAGCCAATCCGGAGGTAATAGATCCGCCGGGTGAATTGATATAAATATTAATATCCTGGTTCTTATTCTCATTCTGGAGGAATAGTATCTGCGCAATTACCAGGTTTGATAATGTGTCCTCGATAGCTGAGCCAATAAAGATAATACGGTCCTTGAGTAACCTCGAAAATATATCGTAGTGTCTCTCGCCAAATCCGGTTTTTTCAACAACATAGGGCACAAAAAAGGCTGCCATAGCAAGCCTTCGATTTTTCAGGAGGAAATTCGCCATTTTCCAGATACGACAAAAACTCTTTATACACAAAAACTCCCTTTCAAAATAGTGGTTCCTTCTTTCTCGTTGATATCGCTTACCTTTTATTCTGCTATCTTAGCTTCTTTCAGGAGCAGGTTCATCACCTTTCCTTCACGCATGTCGTTTCGTAAATATGACAAATTTCCCTGCCGTTCCAGCTGCTTACGAACCCGGGTCGTATCGGTATTATAAGCCCTTGCAATGCTGACAATTCTTTGTTCAACTTCATTTTCTGTGACAAATACCTTCTCTTTTTCAGCAATGTAATTCGTAATCAGCGACGCTTTTAGTTCCCGCATTACCGATTCAGCCGATGCGTTCTTGATAACTTCTGTCTGTTTTTGAATCTCTTCGATAGGAACGCCTCTGTTTAGCAAATCCAATTGATGTTTGTATACCCTTTGGTCGGTATGATAACTCAAAAAATCCTGAGGTAATTCGACTTTCGTCTGGCCTAGGAGGATATCAAGTATCTGATTTCTTAAATCGTCTTCAACCCATCTCCTTTTATCAAACTCAATCCGTTTTTGTAGATAAGATTTCAGATCTTCAAGAGAATTAAAACCCAATGCTTTTGCAAACTCTTCATTCACCTCGGGAGGTACTAACCGTTTTATTTCTTTCACCGTAAGTTTCAGTTTTGCATCTCTTCCCCGGTACTCCTCTTTTGCAAAATTCTGCGATAGTTTTATATCAATCTCGCGCTTTTCTCCGGACTGTGCGCCCTCGAGTTTCGTGGCTAAATCAGGTATTGTTGTGTTGGCAACAGCAATGCCGTTTGCTACAAGGATTTCAATATCCTCATCTTCCAGCACGGCATTTCCACCGGCTTCTACGGTACAGTCGCAGATAAGCTGATCACCCCTTTGCGCCTTGCCATCCTTAACTACTGTCAAATGTGCCTTGCGGAATGCCGTATCCGTTAACGCCTTCTGCAAATCGTCTTCAGTGACTTCGGCTGACTTTTTCTTTAACTGCAAACCTTTGTATTGTGTGACTTCAAAAGAGGGCCATACCTCTAAAGTCACATCAAACGTGAGAGGTTTTCCCATTTCCAGTTCTATCTCACCGAATTTTGGGTTACCCACCGGATTGAGTTTGTGTTCCTCAAGCGTCTTTTGATAGCAATCACTTACTACGGATTGTTTTACCTCGTCTTTAATTTGGGGACCAAATCGTTTTTCAACCAATTTTCGTGGTGCACGCCCCTTTCTGAAACCAGGTAATTCTACGGTATCACAAACCTCTACCGTTTTCTTTTCAAACTCGCTTTCGACGGTTTCCTTTGGTATTTCAAATTTTAAAACCTTTTTACAAGGACCTGCTTCTTCGATTGTTACATTCATAATAATGGTATCCTGCAATACGTTTCCATCTAAGATAAATAAATGGAGCGGGTGATGGGGTTCGAACCCACGACATTCACGTTGGCAACGTGACGCTCTACCACTGAGCTACACCCGCTTCTTATTCTTTTTTGGTGCGAGAGGGGGGAATCGAACCCCCACGCCGTAAGGCACAAGATCCTAAATCTTGCGCGTCTGCCAGTTCCGCCACCCTCGCTCCATACGGCAATTTTATTCGTCAATCTATAGTATGGCGGAATTCACAGACTCTCATTCATCAGTTTGCGAACAATGGACAAGAGCCTGTTTTTACATCATGCATAAAAAAAATCAATTTATGGTGCGCCCTGAAAGATTCGAACTTTCGACCCACTGATTAAGAGTCAGTTGCTCTACCAACTGAGCTAAGGGCGCACATCTTCACAAACTTGCCAAAAACCAGCGTTGGATTATTTATAACGCGCCCGGCAGGACTTGAACCTGCAACCGTTGGATTCGAAGTCCACCACTCTATCCAGTTGAGCTACGAGCGCAGAAATTGTAGCGCAAAAAATCACAAGTAATGAATTATAATTACTTTTATAAAAAAAGTCAACTGCATTATGCCATGTAAAATACTCAGAGAAATTTTAAGGACTAAAGTTATAAAAAAAATTATGAAGGCTGATATGATGGCTTAGGAAAGTACCGATGAAACCCATGGTGCTGACAAGCATCTGGCATGATATGAAATCTAAAATAATCTCTATGCTGACCAAGAGAATTCATGTATAATTATTTTGTTATGAAACACAAATATCATCTTCTTATTTCTTTTGCCATTTTGACCCTGGGTTTCATCTTTACTCCAGGCTGCAGTTTCATATCTATCTCCCTGATGCCATCAATCGAACCGCTCAGTGAAACAACGGTCTCCGGTAGTGGAAAAGAGAAAATCCTTATGATAGATATTTCCGGCATTATTTCTGAGGAACGGAAGCAGGGTCTTGCGGGGTTATCAGACGAACCGGATATGGTCGCCCGTATCAAAGAAGAATTGAATACGGCAGCCGGTGACAAACATATGAAAGCCATCATCCTGCGTATCAATAGCCCCGGCGGCACTGTCACAGCCTCGGACATGATTTATCATGAGATCGAACAGTTTAAGAAAGCTACTGATATCAAGGTCATTGCGTGCATCATGGATTTAGGGGCTTCAGGTGGTTACTATGTGGCTGTTTCCGCAGACAAGATTGTGGCGCATCCGACCACGGTGACCGGCAGCATCGGCGTTATCATGCTCAATCTCAGCGTTGAAGGACTCCTTCAAAAGATCGGTGTGAAAGACACCTCCATCAAAACGGGTGAACACAAGGACATGGGCTCACCATTGAAAGCGATGACGGAGGAGGAACGAAAGATATTTCAAGGCGTAATGGATACCCTGTATGAAAGGTTCTTGACGGTAATTGCTGAAAACCGAAAGGAGCTAACTCCGGAAAAACTGAAATCGCTTGCCGACGGCAGAATTTATACCGCGCAACAGGCATTGGAATCTGGCCTTATTGATCAGATTGGTTATCTCGATGAAGCCGTTCTATTGGCAAAAGAAGCTGCTGGATTATCAAAGGCACGAGTCATCACATATCACAGACCCGGGACTTACAAGAACAACATCTACTCCCATCTCGGCAGTTCCGGTTTCGGCACCGTAAATCTTTTCAATATCGACTTAAAATCGTTTGTTATCTCAGGTACGCCATCATTTATGTATCTCTGGGCGCTATAAAAAGTATGATCCCACCATTACGAGTTTGTTTGGCAGAGCATCGCTTACTTTGGACTAAAGTTACCAGCAGAATACCGTTTAACACCACTTTAACTCGTATGGCGATAATGTAGTGGAACAAGATTCCGGAACTGCGAAACGTAAAATTCCTGCCTAAGGTGTACCAACTACCCATCTTTACTATTTCTCCAATGAATGAGCAGAAAATTATTTTTGATTTACTCTCCTCAAGCCAATAGGTATACTAGTCGAGTAAACCTTGCCTCATGAAAGGAGAAAAAGATGTACATCTCGATTAAAAGTCGGCTCATTTTTTTACTCATTGCATTTACGTTGCTACCGTTTGTTCTCTTAAGAATCGTGGCCTATCCGAAGGTACAGTCAGATCTTCAGGAGATACTTATACGAAATCTTGACGGTATCGGGCATAAACAGGCTGAATTAGTAACGAACTGGGTACAGGAGAGGGTCAAAAATGCAGGTGTAATTGCGGAAAATCCCTTTATGACCACATGCGCAAAAATAAACGAGCAGGACGAGGATTACCCGTATGTCGTTAAATATTTAAAGTCAATACAATTCAAATACGGCTACAAGGGGATACTTATCAGTGATAACAAAGGGATGATAACCGTTGCCACTGCGGAAGAAAGGGTGGGACATGACATTTCTCAAATGGATTACTTTCAGCAAGCGCTCCAGGGGAATACCTATGTATCAGGTATTGTTCCTTCTGAAATTCCCCTGATCAATGAATTTGGGGAAAAAGAACCTGGCATGCCTACCATGCTTGTTTCAACACCCTTAAAGGATCGGGACGGAATGGTTGCCGGTGTCATTGTCATTCGGGTAGACGTAAATGTCCTCAACAACCTTATGCTGAGCCTGAAATTGGGAACAACAGGCGAGACGTATCTGGTAAATAAAAATGGCTATATGATAACCGAATCACGGTTCGTGCAGCAACTCAGGGATATAGGGTTGGTAAAACGAAGGTGTGCTTTAGAGCTGACGCTGATCAACCGGGAAACGGGCGAATTAACCCATGGCGTCAAACAGTGTATTGCCGGCATCAATGGTTTTGATGCAAAGGGGTATAAAGATTACCGGGGTACCACTGTGCTGGGCGTATGGCGCTGGTTGCCTGAATATAATTGGGGTGTTATGGCGGAAATAGACAAAGATGAAGGGTATGGGCCGGCATATCACCTTAATTATATCGTAAGTTCCGTATTAATCATACTCGTGATTCCTATCGTGTTTGTGGCATATATGATAGGTAAAAAGACTTCCACACCCATCATTCAGCTAACGGAAGTGACGAAAAAGATTGCCTTAGGAGACCTGGCCCAATGTGTAGTCATAAAAAGAGATGATGAGATTGGGATTTTAGCAAACTCCTTTAATATTATGGCAAAATCTCTGGATGAGAAGACGAGGGAAATTGCGGCATCGGAGAAACGATACCGGGAATTATTTAATTCTGTGAAGGAAGGCGTGTATCAATCTGAACCTACAGAAGACGGCGTGTTTATCAGCATAAACCAGGCAGGGGCAGAAATCCTGGGCTACAAGTCTCCCCATGAAGTAATTGGCAGAAAGGTAAGGGATATTTATGTAGATCAGGAAGACCGCAGAAAGGTCGTGGAGAAACTGAACAAAGACGGGATATGGCGGAGTTTCACATCATTATGCAAGAGGAAAGATGGAGAAATGTTTTACATGGAAAGAACCTCTAATCTGGTTGTCGACGAAACGGGTAAATCTCTCCGCATAGACGGAATATTCAGAGATATTACAGAACGGAAGATACTGGAAGCAGAATTGCAGGAATCAGAGATCCACTACAGACAATTACTGAAATTATTGAAAGAGGGAATTTATCAATGTGAACCAACGGAAAATGGCGTGTTTACCTGGATTAATCAGGCGGGAGCAGAACTGCTCGGTTACGCCTCACCGGAAGAAGTAATTGGAATACCGGCGAAAGATACTTATGTAAATCCGGATGATCAAAAGGAATTGATTGAGGTGTTGGAAAAAAATGAGACGCGGAGGGACTTTGTTACGTATAATAAGAAAAAGAGTGGTGAACGATTCATTTCTGAAAGTACGTGTAATATGGTCCGTGGCGCTAACGGTAAGCCGATCAAGATCCTTGGAATATTCAGGGATATAACGGGAAAATAATTTTGCCTTACGCCAGTTTATTATAAGGTAATACCTGGGATTCAAAACTAACAGGTGGCATGGACAAACTGGGTTGTCTATGCTGCTGTGCAAAAAACAGGGGGATTTGAACATGTATTCAATCGATAAATACCAATTTAAAGAATTCAAGATTGCGCCGGGTCATCGGGCAAATTACGCCATCCTCTGTAATTCTGAATTTAAAGAAAATCAGTGGGGTATGAAGTATTCTCCGGCGAACAATTATTCAAGAGAATATAAAATACTACCGCTTTTTACTCATCCCCAGATTCCCGTCAGACACAAAGAAGGCAACGCAATCATGTACAAAGAAGGGAAGTCGGTAATCACACAAAACTATCTCATTATAACCCACTTTGAAGGAGCAGATGTCGTTGAATACTACCAAAAAAGAGGTTTGCCGGATCAAGGGGAAATGGAGCGTGTGATTCAATATTTTTCCAGCGCCACGTTACCGCTGCACCACATGCATTCCAAAGGATACATCCACTCTGATATCAAACCCGGCCATCTCATTTTAAACCCCGACATGGGTACGATGTCACTGATAGATCTCGAATGCACGATCAAAATAGGAGAGATTATTTGCGGTATGAGTAAAGAGTACGCTTCACCAGAACAGAAACAGATGATTCGATTGTTGCGCGATGGTGAAGAGGAAAAGGCAGTACTGAAAAAAAGTCAGGATGAATGCGGCATCAGACCTCTATTCCGTTGGTTTGATCTTTTACCGGGTAATGACGGGGAAAATATGGCAAGAGGCAAATATCAACCCTCAAGAAATCAACAAAGCTATTCCGGACAAACTCAACAAGGTTATTTTAGGGCTTCTGGAAGAAAACCCTGATAATCGTATCCAGTCCGCAGAAATATTAAAATCGGAATTAGAGACAGTATAGCCCCTATCACAAAGGAAACAAAAGGAAACAATATGATTCCAGGGCAAGCTTGAATATGCAGCCGCATCAGAGTTCACAGAACCATGTTACTCCGGAACCCTCATCCCTAGGCATCGGCACATACCTGGGCAAAGAAGACGACCAGACTGATGCGCTCTATCACGACGCAATAATCGAGGCGGTCGGACGCGGATGCAATGTCATAGATACCGCAATAAATTACCGGGAAATGAAAAGTGAACGGGTTGTCGGGCGTGCTGTGCGGTGCCTGATGGAAAAACATCCGGGGATTCGTAAAAATCTTATTGTGGCAACGAAAGGCGGCTTTATTCCCTGGGATATCGACTCCGGGGAAGAGCCTTCAGCATATTTTCAAAATCGGTTCCTAAAGAAAGAGATACTCAATGAGACTGACGTTGTGCAGGGATGCCACTCCCTAAAACCTGAATTTATCCGTGAATCTGTTCTCATGAGCCTTGAAAATCTGGGGTTGGAATACCTGGATATCTATTATATCCATAATCCAGAAATGCACCTGTCAGAATTGCCGGCAAGCGAATTTTATCGCAGACTCTCCAGGTCATTCGAAGTTTTGGAAGAATTTGTACAAGAGGGACGAATCCGCAGGTACGGCACCGCAACGTGGGATGGATACCGTTTAGATGCTTCCAGCGCAAACAGACTTTCTCTAAGACGCGTTATACAGTCGGCTGAGGCAATTGCCGGTGGTTTACGGCATCATTTCCGAGTCGTTCAATTACCCATAAATATTTATATGCCGGAGGCTCCAGTCCTGCAAAATCAGGAACTCGGCGGCACATGGGTGTCACTGCTTCGGGCCGCTGAAGAGATGGGCATCTCTGTTATGTCCAGCGCAACCCTCTTCCAAACACAGGTTCTCAAGGAAAACAGGCTATTTTCATTCCAGACTTTGGATAATCTCGGTAGCAGCGCTGCTCGTCGTGCCCTGCAGATTATTCGCTCGTTGCGGGGGCTAACGACTTCTTTGGTTGGTATGAAGACGGTTAAACATGTTCAGGAAAATCTGCAACTCCTGGAAATATCCAAACTGGACACATCAGAGGCACTCCGGGTAATTTCTGAACTTTTATAAAATTATACTCCATGCAACTTATTACATACGCTATATTTTTTGTGGCTGAACACCTGTAATTTTAAAGTATCTGATAATACAAATCTCTTTGCCTTGCCTTGAACCCAAGATCGGTGACAAGTGACTCTATTTCCTCTGTATCCATCTGATAGCTTACCCCGGCCGCCCGGACCACATTTTCCTCGATCATGGTGCTACCCATATCATTGGCGCCGAATTTTAGTGAGAGTTGCGCAATCTTGGCGCCTTGAGTGACCCATGATGCCTGAATATTGGGAAAATTATCCAAATAGAGTCGTGCAATAGCAATGGTTCTTAAATAATCATAGCTTCCAAGTAATGCTGTATCCAATTGGGTATTTTTGGGTTGGAATGTCCAGGCGATAAAGGCGGTGAAGCCGCCGGTTTCGTTCTGGAGTCTCCGGATCTTTTCCAGGTGTTCGATGCGCTCTTCTCTGGTTTCTATGTGACCAAACATCATGGTTGCCGTGGTTCGCATGCCGAGCTTATGAGCTTCCCGCATTACATCAAGCCATTCCTGTGCGGTGCATTTATTTGGACTCAAAAGGTTGCGGCAACGGTCCACCAGAATTTCTGCACCACCACCGGGGATTGAGTTGAGTCCCGCCGTTTTGAGTTTTTGTATGACGTCGCGGACAGCAATGCCATTTAACCTTGAAAAATGCACTATTTCAGGAGGCGAGAAGGCATGGATATGCACGTCAAACTTCGTTTTGATCGCCTTTAAGAGGTCGACGTAAAAATCCATTTTCAATGACGGATGCAAACCCCCTTGCATGAGGATTTGTCTTCCGCCGAGTGACAAGGTTTCTTCTATCTTTTTCAATAAGGCGTCTTTTGGAATGACGTAACCATCGCTGTGTTTAACCTCTTTGTAAAAGGCGCAGAATTTACAACCCGATGTGCAGATATTCGTATAATTAATATTCCGGTCGATGATATATGTTCTATAGTCTTCCGGATGTTTTTCCCTGCAAATTTCATCAGCCGCCATTCCCAGGACGGTAATATCTTTTAGAGAGAATAGCCTTAGACCCTCCGCCGGAGACAGTCTCGTGCCATTAAGTGATTTTCCGATGATATCATCGATCTCACGGGATATGTTAAACATAGTTTCTTAATAAAAGTACGATTTACGATTTTAAACCGTGTTATGAGCGTTCAACCGATCTCTGAGTAAAATCATAAATCCGAAATCATAAATCTAAAATATAACTCGTTTCTTGTATTTTGTTTGTTCGAGTCAGGTTTCGTTGAAAACAATATCCACACCTTTTGGTGCAAGTTCTAAAGTTACCGCATGTTCATAAAACGTCCGAAGGCCCTGAATCTCTTCATTGCCCAAATTATATCGGATAGAGCTTGTAAGATAGTTCAAACATCTTTCTTCTGTTAATTGAAGACGATGCGATTCAATAGCAGCTAGTTTCCTCACGGATCGAATACCGGCATCCTTTGCATCTTTTAACAGTTTGTTAATGCCCGGTATGCAACGATCTTTTTTAACAACCCAGAAAGCATAGACAAAGGGAAGTCCGGTATATTCAAACCATGCCTGCCCCAAATCCAGGGTAAGGTATCCATTATCAATAACCTTCATGGCATTGTCGCCGATGATGAGAA
This sequence comes from Candidatus Brocadia carolinensis, assembly GCA_002009475.1. Classification (GTDB taxonomy): domain Bacteria; phylum Planctomycetota; class Brocadiia; order Brocadiales; family Brocadiaceae; genus Brocadia; species Brocadia carolinensis. The sequence goes on from AYTS01000110.1 coordinate 22,900, forward strand.
CTGCATCTGCATCGGTACGGGAAATATCGTATTGCCTGTTCCATTGGGTATAGTGCGGTGAAAGGTGATAGTGTTTCTGAAACAGTATCCGGGTAAGCGCGCACGATGTTAATGAACTCTTGTCCAGGGCTGCAATGTGAATATGGTTCATTGCTACCTTTGAAAATATCTTTACACTCTCAACTGCCCCAAAAGAAGAAATAGAGATATCAGGAATGATTGCGTAATTGCCGTTTCTGAAATACTCAATGGAGGGTATGATGGCCACATCAATCTGATTATTGTTCAGCATGGTTGGCAAAAGGGCAGGTACTTCAAATGACAACTCAATGGAATCTGCAAGCTGACTTAATCCGTAAATCAACGGTTTGGCGTTCATATAGGGGACAACGCCAATTCTGAGTTTTTTTTGTCATAGGATTCTAAATGCTCTTGCCTAAATAACGCTTCTCGTATAAACTATGCTTTTGTGATTCATTAAAAAAGTCAATTGTATAAGACTTACCATGATTCTTCAATAAAGAATTATGGTATCTGCACCGAATTGCTTTCTATGGAAAGGAACGAAAAATTATGAAGAATGGATTTTACAAGGCTTGGTCATTAAAATGGCACTTTGGGTTCACACTTCTTGTATTTATTGCGTACTGCATCGGAGTGCAGAAACATCTTTGTGCAGAGGGACAGACGAATTATAGCAAGGATTTTTTCGATACTGCCGAGCCGATAAAGATGAAAGACCCGTTGGCTGTTGTGCTTGGAGCAATGGACAAGGAAGACGTGTTTGCTTTTACGTATGCCGATGCCGTAAAGCTTGCAGGACATTCTTGTCCCGCGGTCGCTGGCGCCTATAAGTCAACGCAACTGGCCCTAAAGGCGTTATATGCCGATGAAGTGCCGGTAAGGGGAAACATAAAAGTTTTCTTTAAAGGGGGTATTGACTATAAGGTGAATGGTCCGATATCACAGGTGGTAACATTCATAACGGGTGCCGCATCAGAAAGTGGGTTTAAGGGTTTTGGTGCTGCCGGAAAATATGGAAGATATAATCTGATGAGCTTTGATAAGGAACACACACCGGATCCAAAGGCAACCTGCTCCATGACGTTCCAAAGAATAGACAGCGGGAAAAAGGTAGAAGTAACGTATTATGTGGAATCGGTGCCGTCGAATGAGCGCATGGACAAACTGATGCCCCTCGCAATTTCCGGTAAGGCATCTGCGGATGAGTTAAAAGAATTTGGCAACTTATGGCAGGAACGCGTAAAAACCATACTCCTGAGTCCACCTGAAGGTACATTTATCGTAAAAGAAGCGAAGGAATAACTGAGATATAAGAAGGATGAACTTCTATGCCGTTTTATAATGACGATGGAACAGAAATAAATCCTGACTTAGTGCCAAAACCGAGTCTTTGCGTATCTTGTAGGAATGATGATGACCCAACGGAAGAAATTCTCTGCATCCTGACAAGGGCAGACCAGCAAGATCAGGTTGAGTTTCAGTGCTTTGCTTACGTTTCAAAGGAAGACGTATGAAAAATCCAATCTTAAGAACACTCATTGCATGACCCGTGCTTTTTGGTAGGGTCATGCCTTTATCTGCCAAGGGGGTTGTAAAATAGCCAGAGGAAAAACAACCCTCTGTTTCTTCCCTTTCATAGGGATGACTACTTAAAAGAGGGGGTTGTCTATATGAAGAAACTCTTTATAGCAATGACTGCTTGTTTCATAAGCCTGTTAAATATGAAATACGTTCATGCGCAACACGAGCAGAAATTACCGCCACCAGAGGCATCCGGTAATCTGAGTATGCCGGAAACCCATAAATCTGCACGCCCTCAGCATAATGTTCCACCGTATAAATTCGAATACGCAGCTCAATTTGTTTGTGGTATACAGAAGGAGCCAGAAAATACAAGGCTTGCAAAGGGGTTTTATTTAACGTCAATAATGATACATAATCCAAATGATACCGATGTAAGGCTTTCTAAAAACCTCGTGTTAACCTATCCTCTCGGTGAGCAAAAGATGGGTAAGGTAATGCCGCTTGGTGAAGACCTCCTGAGATCAGGCGAGGCGATGGAAATAACAGGAGAGGAGATTCAAAAGCAGTTATTTCCTGACGGATTTCCAGCGTCTTACATAAAAGGCATGCTTGTGGTACGGGGTATGTCAAGTCTTGACGTCTCTGCACTCTATGAAACCGCAACAGTCAATAACGAAAACAGGATTGAAGCGCTTACTGACATCGAAGTTAAACAAATTGTTGAGCGTGAAATCATGCAAAAGGACCTACCGGATCTTATTATTCGGGATTTTGATGCAAACCAGCTCTCAGCGGACTGCTATGACTGGCCGGAAACCTGTGTTACGAGAGTCAGTTTTACTGTTGAAAATACTGGAATAAAAGATGCAGGATCATTTACTATCAGGGTTGTCTTTGACCCGTCTCAATCCGTTGTAGTCACTCAGGCAGTAGTGGGATTGGAGGCTGGAGCGTCAAGGATCTTTACTGTAAAAAGCCCGCCCGGAAGAAATTGTTTTGATCCGGACTGTTCTGTTTGTATTACGGCTGATAGCGAAAATAAGGTTACAGAAGCAGATGAAAAGAACAATTATCTCTGTGTGACTAAATCCGAACAAGATGAATTTAAAAGGAAGTGAGGTTTAAGAATTTCAGCCTTTTGAATTTTCCCACTTAAAAGAGTGAACACTGCCATTTTTCCCCTCTCAGGAGCTTACAGTTGGACAATTTTTTGCTGGACAAATTGAGGCATAAAAGGCATACTAAGGTACATGATACCAAAAGTAAGCCAAAGCGAAGAAATTGGACATGAGGGAAATACGGGAGAAAGGATTTA
>AYTS01000111.1 GCA_002009475.1 Candidatus Brocadia carolinensis
CACAAGGGGAGATATACAAAAAACTCGGAGTTGATCCACAGGCGATAAAAAGAAAGCGGATAACCTTCAAAAAAACAGCTTTGTAGTGAGGAAAATATTTGAGGACCCTTGTATGCCAGCTACTTATGCTCTTAAATGCGTAACTTAGGCTAGTACAGTTAAGGTCAACGCTGCTACAGGTTCTAGTACTGTCACAGCCGGTGCTAGCATGCTTATATCCAAACTTGCATTAAACGTTAATGATATTTTATCTCTTTACAAGAATAAGAATGACTCAAGTGATGGTCGACTGGACAAAGGTATTGAGGCGTGCATCGAGGATTATTTAAATGCTAAAGATAACAATAAAAAAAGACGAATGTAATATTCTCGTTGACGAATTAGTGCATTTTGCAGAAAAAGTATTGATCCTTGCGAATTTTAATGCAGCTTTTGGCGCAGGGGAACAATGGGAAAAATGGTATAATAAAATAAATTTGGGACGGCTTAGCGTTATGAACTCTTTTGGTACAAAAATAAATTCGTATGTAATTGTCCTGCAAGCTATTGGTAACTCAATCCTGACTCAGGCAGACGAGTTGCAGCATAAGGCATCTTATAACAAAAAGATAAAAGATCTAGGGGCAAAGAATAATGAGTTGTGGGCAATGAAGATGGCAACTTCTCGACAACCTAAGGATGTCTTAGATACTTTTGTCAAGAGAGTAAAAGAATTAAAAGACAAAGAAGTGAAAAAGCAGAAGGAATATGAAAAGGAGATTGGTATTAAAGTAGCCAAGTTTAAAAGTCTTGGCCCTGATGACGGGGCATTTTCAGCCTTTAATAATCTCGAAATTGATTATGATAAATTTTATGATAGCTCTTCTGCATATGCTAAAAAGAAACAGGAAACATATAATGACAAAGATGCCGATTCGAAGAATTACAATATTACGAACGAAATCATCAATACGGATGAAAAATTCCATCTGGTGCTCAACAAACTGGATCCTGGTACTACGACAAGTTTCAAGGATATGAGAGAGAAGATTGTTAATGCCTTGGCTAAAGAACATCAAGATGAACAAGATACCACTCGCAAGGAAAAATTAATCACCGCCAAACAAATTATGGAAAAAGAGCAAGAATTCGTTAAAGAAGACAAAGATAGTTTCACCAAAATACTGTCTGCAATTAAAGAGATTGTCAAAACACGACATGAGACAAAACTTAACGATGCCTTAATTGAAAAAGATAGGTTCGATAAGGCCAGAGAAATTTCTGATCTTGCAGATAAATATAAAAACGCAAAAGGGGGAGAAAAGAAATATGCCGATGCAGAATCAAAAATTAAAGATAACATAGGAACAGTTCTTGAGAAATTTAATCTTGCGGAAGAACGGCCGACTCCGGAAGGGGTAACCTGGCAACTGAGATTAATTCTTGAGGATAAATTAAAGGCTGAACAAAGTAAAGTAGCTGGAAAAAAACCAGAAAAAAATGATACATCAGAAGTAAAGGAAATCTGGGTGAAAATAACTCAATATAACAATGCAGTTGAAGCGGTTAAAGATATCCCATCAATGGGGACAATGGTCGTTGATAATAAGGAAGCAAAAGATACGAAAGACGTATTTGATCAAATGATTGCCTTGTTAAAACATCAGCATATTCAGGTAGTGAAGGAAGCTGGTGTAGATTCAACAATAGCAAAAAATTATGATGACGCGCTGCAATTAGCATACAGCTATCGTTCAAATATGGTATCAATTAGGCCACCCAGTGCTTATCTGAGAAACAGTTACCCTTCTACCTCTTTGCAATCTGATCCAGGACTTGTATGGGAAAATATGTTGGCAGAGCACGCATGGCGCAATACGCCATTTGTGGACTGGCTACTTGAATCAAAAAAATTCTCAGCAATAGGACGTGCTGTTGCGGAGATTGATAAGCAGTACTGGCAAAATATTAACAGTGTCCGTGTCGCGGGCGCGGGCAGGACCAACTACGTTGTTGCAAAGGATGACGTTGGCAACTGGTATGTCAAGCGTTACTCATCTAACCCAGAGGATATTATTAAATCGGCACAAAAACTTGCATTATTTAATTTGAACCCGATGATGAAAACTGATTTGGTAAGCCGGCTCAATGCGAAGATTGATCAGGAGAAAGTTCAGCAACCGCAATCTGAAGCAAATCGTTCCACGCTTGAACAGATATTCGATAAGTATCAGAATGAATATACGGAGCAAACAAAAAATGATTATGAAAAATTGCGTGGTATTCTTGGAAAAACGGATGGAAGCGGGGAAAAAATAAAATCAACAATAGAAAGTCGTATCGAGGAATCATGGGGTCAGAATTCAGCAGGCTGTCCGAGAATGTTGCAGTAAATAAGAATAAAAGACAAAGGAAAGGGTGTGTAAATTAAAATACGATCGATAAGCAAGTCAGGAAACGTTTAAGATTTTTCCATCCAAATCATAATTTTGTATTTTCGTATGAAAGGGTACCTGAAACTGCTTAAGGAGGGCTTGTT
>AYTS01000112.1 GCA_002009475.1 Candidatus Brocadia carolinensis
AAAAAAGATGCTGAAATTGGGAATAAGGCTCGCCACGGTATAAGGTAATACAAGGAAAACAAGCCCTCCTTAAGCAGTTTCAGGTACCCTTTCATACGAAAATACAAAATTATGATTTGGATGGAAAAATCTTAAACGTTTCCTGACTTGCTTATCGATCGTATTTTAATTTACACACCCTTTCCTTTGTCTTTTATTCTTATTTACTGCAACATTCTCGGACAGCCTGATTACATGATACAATGCATTTTCGTATTGCATTCGTAATGGGCTTGCCATTCCAAAATCTAAAGATTTTGCCCCTTACCATTTTTTGAATAAACCGGCGCGGATTTACCGAGTCGGCTTCATCCGGGCGTTAAGTAGCCGTGCTCCTTCTCTACTCAACGTCTTGTCTCTCCAGTCCCGGGATCGATATCCAACGTGATCTTTCGACCGTCCTTATAAAGTTCGACTTCCCAGAACCCATTATCAAATTCGACATCCGTGATGACGCCTAGCTTGCGCTCTTCGAGCCCTTGGATGATCGATGAGAGCAGCCGGGCGTTTGCCGGTGGCAATTCATCACCAGCATGAACTGCCTCCCGACGTTTCTCCTCGCCAGACTTTGGATCAAGGTAAAGCTTCTGGCAAGCAGCGGCAGCGCAAACCTTGATCTCCCACCACCCGTAGTTGAATTCTGCGCTCGCGATGACTCCCAATTCCTGTCCCTCCACCGATTTGAGAATCGCCGAGAATGGTTTGCTGCCCGGTGGCGGAAGCTCATCCGCCCCGACAATCGTTATCGTGGCAAGGAACACACTGACTCCCAATAACACAGACCTTATTCTTCTACTCCTCATAGTATTTCCTCCATTACCATATTAACAATGCTCATAACGAGTGTGTGCATTCTTCAGCCTAGCTGGTTCATAACCAAAAAGAAGCACGGTGCGACATCTTTTGTTAAAATATCCGGATAACGCTCAGTCCGATCAACTCTTGGCGTGATTGATTGCAGATTCCAAGGCTCGCATATCTCGAAGTCACCGCACATCTCTGGAAACTTCAATAATCTGCTGGTAAAGTGCCGAATTTTTCGGCATTCTTCCGAAGGAATGTAGCCTTAGAGTCATCTATTTCCACGGTTATTCTTGCCATAATTATTCCCCAGTTTGTTATAACGATATTACGATAACTCAAAGAAGAATAATTTTCAATCGTATAGATTTTCACCTAACAACTAAACGGCTTTGAGGATCACTCATGAGAAGTTAAAAAAAATCGTACAACCTGATTGACTTAATATTTAAGATGCAGCAATCACTCAACCTCTATCAATCCTTAATGAAAATAGTAGCTATTCCTTGTTTTTTTTAAATATTTCCTTTATTTTATTGCGAATCTTTAGACCCATCCCTATCAAACTTTTATTTCTCGGTTTGACATGTACCCTTACATTTTCAATCTCCTCTCCTCCTCCTTCCAGGTGAATAGAGGAAGATTTCCTAAAATCGATCATCTGAGAAGGGTAGACACTTCTATGACCGGTCATAAGGAAACTAATAATGCATGCTATGGCAGCGTATGGTCCCAGCTTCGGACCAAACAATTCTAATGCCATAATACTTGCTGCAATAGGTGTGTTCGCAGCCCCAGCCAGAAGGCCCACTAGGCCAAGTGCAGAAAAAACGGCCCTGTCCGCACCTAACAAATCTGCGAAAAAACTTCCGGAAGTTGCTCCAATAAAAAATATCGGTGTTACAATCCCCCCGCTTCCTCCAAAGCTTAGCGTTACACAGGTAAAAACGATTTTTAGCAAGAAGGCATTCCATGGAACACCTCGTCCCAGCAAAGACGCCCTAATGGTGTCACCTCCAAGCCCAAGATATCTATCTGAGAATACCAGAGTTAAAATAATGAGGACCGAACCGCCGATAAGACCCTTAAATGGTTTCCATATTTGTATTTTTTGAGACAGCTTCTCCCCCGTCCTTAATGCTTCAATAAGCAAAAAGGAACATAACCCGAAGAAAATCCCGGCAAGAATTACCTGCAAAAAGAGATACTCGTTGAAACTTGGAACAAAATTCAGGTTGCGGTGAAAATGTTTACTGCCAAGTAGCCAAGCCACCCGATAGCCTGTAATTCCTGCAACGAAAGACGGCAAAAGTACATCATACAAGATGGTTCCCACGAATAGCACTTCAAGCCCAAAAATAGCGCCTGCTATTGGGGTACCGAAAACAGAAGCGAATCCAGCACTGATACCACATATTACCAGCTTTTTCCGGTCACGATCATCAACCCTGAGCAGGCTTGCAAAAACAGATGAAAGCCCGGCACCTATTTGAGCGCATGGTCCCTCTTTTCCTGCAGAACCACCGGTAACCAGGGTTATTATCGTAGCAACAAGCTTTACAGGAACAACGATCGCCTTTATCTTGCCAGAACGTTTATGAATTGCTTCAATGATCTTATCTGTTCCATGTCCTTCAGCGTCTGGAGCCAAATATTTTGTCATTACTGTGCTTACAAATAATGCTATGGGCAATAAAAAGAAATAATATGAATCATTATGGAAAAAATATTGTGAATATCTGCCACTAAATTCTTCACCCCAACTCAATGCCCGCAGAAAGGCAGTTGTTGACAAACCAACAATCGCTCCAATGATTGCTGCCAGAATAACCCATTTAAGCACGCTGATAAAGATAACTGTCTCTTCTGCTAATCTTCTTCTCATAAATTATCTGCCCTTCCATTTTTTAAATGGTTATTTTTCAGGTTCATCTGTCGCTATCTACAATATTAGTAACAGTTTAGTTTTTGAAAAAATATTGTGAAAAGCTCTATTCGGAGCGGTATGTTGTTTCCGTGTCTCACATGACGCTCCGATGGAGCTAAGGTTTTGTATATCACATTTTCTATAAACATCTCACCCCGACGGGGCTGATTTCTCAAAAACTAAAGTGTTACCAATATTATTTTCATCATACAACTTAAAATAATTGTAGGTACAGCCTTCGTTTGTATACGATTATATAGTTTATACTCTTGAGCTGCGACTGGAGATTGCGGTAAAATTCCCCGGAGGGAACCGGAGCCAAGGTGCTCATTTTCTAAAGAATGAAGTTTCTCAGATTCATGGAATATCATCGTGCCTTGATACTCATTTTTCCCGGTAGTTCTTATGTAAGGAATACGGCACACATCTTCTCTGGAGATCTGAATTCGTCGATATCGGTCATTGCGGCTTCTGCCTTTGGCCTGACCAACCCATACCCAGTTAGAAAGCTATAACACGCTCCACGGAAGCTCTCTCTTTCTACAAACGTCTCAAGCAGATACCGCGCATGTCCGTATCGCTTATACCAATTGGCGCTGATTCGCTGCGATACCAGGGATAAGATATGACTTGCAATATGAAGGTTCTGAATCCAGGGTAAAATAAGAAATCATATGTGTTGGTGGTAAGGAAGAGGTTTCTCTTCCTCAAAGCACTATCCCGTCCGACAAAGAGATCCCAGCACCCAACACTCCAGGCAGATGTCCGAATAAGAGACAGGAAGCTACCCGGTTGTAGCGGTTAAGAACAATATAGCTCATACATCTCCTAACGCAGCAAAACCGCAACCAAATTCCCCGTTGTGAAAGCGGGAGATTGCTTCGGAAAAGACCCTCGCAATGACACAGGCTATGCTTTGACATATTGTGCGTTGTCATTGCGAGTGAAGCGAAGCAATCTTTTTCTCTTAAACAATCTGTATCTCCCAATAAGGGATAAATAGGGTTGCAAAAAACATGCAAAAAAAGAAGTTATTACAGAGTAATACTATATTCTCACCTGCAACCCCTTGTGCGTACTACATCCACCTGTCTCTAGCTAGTATCTTCCTGTTGTTTCCCGCTGGCGGAGGTATAAGAGGTGGATTGGATTTCTCTTATCGTTTCAAATACCCCTTTATTATGGATACGAATTTTCACCTTTCCCCTGGAGTTGATTTTCCAACCCTTGCAATTGTGCCTTGGTTTAAAAATGCTTATAGATTTTCAGATTATGAGCCTGATGAAATTCCTGGTTATGCCGGTCCCCCCCCTTGATCCCCAGCCAGCGGGAGACAGCCAGCAGTGGACAACTATCCGTCGCATTTCCGATTGTTTTCATACCGTTGTATGTCACAAGGGGCAAGCATGGACAAACGGGGTTAGTCCGTGCCGCCTGAAAACCGTTTAACTTAACACTTATGGGAAAAGGGGGCGGGTGAAAAGGACAAAAGTCCGGAATCTTCTGGAGCGATTACGAGAATACGAGCATGATGTACTCAGGTTTATGGATAACAAAAACGTCTCCTTCACGAATAATCTCGCCGAAAACGACATCAGGATGACGAATATTCAGCAGAAAATATCGTGCTGTTTCCGTTCTTTGAACGGAAACAGGATTTTCTGCTGCATTCGCAGCTATCTCTCCACTTGTCGAAAACAAGGGGTACATTTGAGCCAGCCATTACAGATAGTATCTCGTGGCGAATTGCCCGATTTTGCCCATTCGTAGCGGCGGTGTTTGAAAATACGCTGAATAATCACACTTAATCACTGATCCTGTATAACAAAGTTAGCGCCATCATCCTGGCCAGCCACATATGAGCCGATAGGACAAAGGACTTTGCTGTCCGTTTCGCAGCGTATCAGAATCTTCCAGAGCGAATCAAGGTTCTCCTTCTCGTGTTCATTTTCCGGAATTATTTTGATTCTTGTTTTACTTTCGATTGATATTTTCATGAACTGGCTCCTTTCAGGTATTTCCGATAACCGGAAACTACTAATAATATACAGATCGCATCAACGCATGATACTTACAGAAATGTTAATTTAAATGAAAATCGTCATATATTCAATATTCTTTTTCCGTAATTTTTATTCATACCGGAGAGCCTCAATGGGATTCAGTCTTGATGCCTTTCTTGCCGGATAGTAACCAAAAAAGATGCCAACCATGTTGGAAAAGAGAAAGGCAACGGCAATAGATGGTGAAGACAGTAAAGACGGCCATCCCCCATAGTAAGAAACGAGTTTTGATGTAAAAATGCCAAAAATTATTCCAGCTATCCCACCTATCGAGCTAAGAACAGTAGATTCTATCAGAAACTGGAAAAGGATATCCTTTTCCTTTGCACCGACTGCCATTCTGATGCCAATCTCTCTCGTCCTTTCGGTTGTGGAAACCAGCATGATATTCATAATACCAATGCCACCAACAAACAGGGATACTAACGCAATACTACCGAGGAGAACGCTCATCGTATGGCTTGTTTCCATTACCGTTGAAGCAAATTCTACCTGGCTGATGACTGTAAAATCATTCTCTTCATCGGGCCTCAGCCGATGGCGTTGCCTTAGGAGAGAAGTAATTTGATCGATTGCCTCGAACCGTGACTCTGCGGTAGTCGATGAAGCAAGGGCATAACTAATATGTGTAACTCCCATAATCTTTCTCTGCACGGTCGTGTATGGCATGAGAACCATGTCGTCCTGATCCTGGCCTGTAGGTGATTGGCCTTTGGGGAACAACACGCCAATTACCCGAAATGGTATGTTTTTTACCCGAACCCACCTGCCAACAGGGTCCAAAGTTCCAAAAAGGTTAGTTACTACGGTCTGCCCAAGGACGCAAACCTTTGCCATGGCGTTTACGTCCTGCTGAGTAATAAATCGCCCGTCTTTTAACGTCCAGTCCCGTATAATCTGGTAATCAGGCCCTGTCCCCGACACCCCGGTTGTCCAATTCATATTTCCGTAGACAACCTGCGTGGTTGTCCTGATACCGGGCGAAACATAGCTGACGGCGCTACATTCCTTTGTCACAGCAAAGGTATCTTCTGCGGTTAAAGTAATGGTCCCTGTGGTACCCCTGGTAGCGGCATGCGTGGTGCTGATGGGAATAATAATGAGGACGTTTGTACCCAGACTCTCCAGTTGTTTTTCGACAAAGGCTTTGGCGCCCTGCCCGATGCTTACCATAACAATTACTGCGCCAACACCAATAACAATGCCGAGGATCGTCAGGGAAGAGCGTAACTTATTCCGCAAAATTGCGCGTACCGCTATCTTAAAAAGCGCCGTCATAGGTGAAAAAGTTTCGTTAGGTATAAAATTATGAGTCTATTTATCAAAGCGCTTGAACCGCAGGAATGGCTGAGGGCGAAGATGGCGTGTCGCTTAACACCTTACCGTCTTTGAGAACAACAACCCTGCGGGCGTATCCGGCAATATCCGTTTCATGGGTAACGAGCACAATGGTAATACCCAGGTTGTGGTTGAGGTCGGTGAGTACATTCATGACATCTGTGCTGGTAGCGCTATCCAGGTTTCCCGTTGGTTCGTCGGCAAGGAGCAAGGTGGGATCGTTGACGATGGCGCGTGCAATAGCAACCCGCTGCTGTTGTCCTCCGGATAGTTGGTTGGGATAGTGTTTTTGAAGCCCATCAATGCCCAGAATACGCATTATCTGGTGAATTTTGTCGATATCGTTTTTGGATATTTTCTTACTATAAATAAAGGGAAGTTCGATATTTTCTACTACCGTAGTTCTACTGAGCAGGTTAAAACTCTGAAATATAAATCCTAGTTTTTTATTGCGAATTTCGGCCAATTCATTTTTTGAAAAACGCGAAACTTCCACACCTTCCAAATAATATTTCCCCAACGTAGGACTATCGAGACATCCGAGGATATGCATCAGGGTGGACTTGCCTGACCCGGACGCCCCCATAATAGCCATAAATTCCCCTTTCTTTATCGATAAAGACACCCCTTTTAAGGCCGCGACCTTAAACTCTCCCATCGTGTATATCCTATAAATGTCATTCAACAATACGATATCATGCATGTTTAATAACGAGCCCTGCCCCAGGGAACTTTTTGCTGACCTTTATCAGCCGCTTTAGGAAGCATCTCACCAATCACAACCTCCTGGCCTTCTGTTATATCACCTTTCAGGATTTCGGTAAAACCATCATCGCCTATTCCTGATTTTACCTCCACCTGTTTCAATTTCCCTTGCTCTAATATCCAAATATGCAAGCCGGTTTTTTTTGCAAGTTTCCTGTCAAAAGGTGGCTTTTTATCTCCCTCCCCCTTTAAAATCTCAGAAGGGGTATAACGCAATGCTACATTGGGAATCCTTAACGCGTTCTCTGCCCTGGCCACTAAAATGGAAGTGTTTGCCGTCATTCCGGGCTTGAGTTTCAGGGATGAATTATCGACATTAATTATGGTATCGTATGTCACAACATTTTGGAAAATAATAGGTGCCATACGAATCTCAGAGACTTTACCCTCAAATAAATCCTCAGGAAAGGCATCTACCGTAAACTTTGCATCCTGCCCTACCTGAACCATACCGATATCAGCTTCATCGACATTCGTATTGACCTGCATATGAACCAGATCCTCGGCGATATTAAAGAGTACCGGGGTTTGAAAGCTGGACACGACGGTTTGCCCCACATCCACATTTCTGGAGATCACAATGCCGTTTAAGGGAGAGACAATTACCGTGTGTTTTAAATCTGTCTTTGCGATTTCCAAGGACGCCTTTGCTTGCAATATTTGCGCCTCTGCCAGTTTTACCTCTGCCAATCCTGTTTCATAGACCGTTCGGGCAGAATCAATGTCTTCTATGGAAACAACTTTTTTTGCAAATAATTCCTTTGAACGATGATAGTTTCTCCTGTTGTTTTTCGAGGTTACCTTTGCCTTTTCGAGGGAAGCAACGGCAGTTGCCAGGGTAGCTTCTGCCTTTTTTACCTGATGTTCAAAAGGGATGGGGTCAATTTGAGCAACAACCTGTCCTGTCTTAACTTCAGAGTTGTAATCTACATACAATTTAGAAATAAGGCCGGTAACCTGACTCCCAATGATTACCGTCCTGACAGGGTTTATGGTACCGGTTGCCGTAACATATTTCGCTATAGTGCCCCTGTCGATCTTTTCAGTCCTGTACTGTATTGATTCTGTGTTGCCAAGAAAATAGACTGATACAATAATAATGGCAATGAGACACGGAACACCAACAATAATATATTTGTTCATACTGTGAATAAAGATAATAAAATCTGCACGTTATAGCAATTACAATTTTAAAAGCAACATTTTATGTGAATGACCTTGACAGTCCACGGTTCAAACATATAATTCCTCATGAAAAGTATCATTCATGAAAGACTGCAGATGCTTAAAAAAACGAATGCAAGGAGCTGGTAACGACGCCGTTATGTCCGACCGATTAAGACGACTGTTTTTCGCCGGTTTTATTGCCATGATTCTATCGGATGCAGGTTGCTCCAGTTCAAGCGTTTTCACTTCATATACAACAATAATGAATCCACTGATTGATGGAGTTAAGTCTCGTAAATTCGACCATGCACTTAAAGTTCTCGATAAGTACCGGAAAGGTAATGATAAAATTCTTTATCTCCTGGAGCGTGGTCGTATTGCACAGATAAAGAATGACCTTGAGGTAAGCATGGAGGACTTTGAGGCAGCCATAGAAGCCGTTCGGCGTAGGGAAGAAAAAGCCATTATAAGCGCTTCAGATGTGGGAGCACAAACCTCTACCTTCTTAACTAATGATAATGCAGTTCCTTATAAGGGAGACGGGTATGAGAAGGTGTTCCTGTATCATTTCCAGGCATTCAATTACCTTGCGAAAAAGGATATCGAAGGTGCAGGCGTTGAGGTCAGACGCGCCAATCTTGAACAGAATCTGGCGCTGGAAATGTATGACAACGAGGTACAAAAAGCAGAAGAAAAAGCCCGGGCAAAAAGAATTGAGACGGAACAGGCTTATGCCAATCTTAACACTGCGTATCACTGTATGGATGATATCGCCGGCAAGGTAAAGAACTCTTTCCAAAATGCGTACACCTTTTACCTGTCCGGCATCGTCTATGAATTGCTCAATCAACCCAATGACGCATATATTGACTATAAAAAAGCCCTTCAGATTTTTCCAGATAATACTTACGTACAACGCGATGTGATTCGCCTGGCGAAGGATCTTGGGATGAATCAGGAATTGAGCGAATATACTGCAAGATTTCCTCATGTCAGAGTTGCGGACGAAGAAGGCGGGGAAAAGCGGGAAACCGGAGAGTTGGTCGTTTTCTTTGAAAATGGACTTGTTCCTCAAAAAAGAGAAATCAAAGTTCCTATTCCCACTCCCAACGGTTTTTTGGCCGTCGCGTTTCCTGTGTATGCCGCAAAGTGGTCAGACATCGAGCCGCTTTCTCTGTCTGAACCTGCGAGTGGTCGCATTTTAGGAGAGGCTGAGCCTCTCTGTTATGTGCAGGCACTGGCGGTAAAATCCTTAATGGAAAAGGTGCCAGGAATGGTCGCCAGACATCTCTTCAGGTCTGCGACTAAAGCGGCTTTTCAGTGGCAGACAAAAGATTCGGCGGGAACTGCGGGGACGATAATTTCTTCGCTTTATAATGTAGTTTCTGAAAAAGCTGATCTGAGAAGCTGGTTAACCTTGCCACGGGATGTACAGATCTTGCGTAAACATCTTTCGGCGGGAACACATCAATTGCATTTAGAGCATAAAGCATCAGGGGCGCTCTCAGACATTGACGTTTCCATTCGTAAGAACGGGAAAACTATACTCAGGGTTATACGAATAGGGTCGGTATTTTATAGTACCGCAATAACTTTTTAGAATTTAAAATAAAGATACGGAGGACACAGGTAATGTATGGGTTTAAAAAAATGGTGATTGGTTTGTGCGTGGTGATCGGCTCCGGATGCGCAACGAGCGTAAAGTATAAGGATGCTACCAAGATTGAAACAACAACCGCCGATTTTGGTTCGACTGATTTACAACGGATTGTCAACAAGATGGTCGATTCCCTCCTTTCATTTCCACCTCTTGTTCAAACGACAAGCGAACGGAGCCCGGTTATTTTTGTAGATGTCATCAAAAATAAAACGCTGGAACATATAGATACAGAGTCCATTACTGACTCTGTTAGAACAAAGATTTTGCGTTCCGGTAAATTTCGCTTTGTTGACATGACAAAGGTGGATGCTGCGAAGAAACAGTTTGAGTTCCAAAACGAAGGCGGTATGGTAAATCAAGCCACATCTGCCGCCTTTGGCCGTCAAATTGGAGCCGAATATATGCTTTACGGTAATTTCGCGAGTATTGTAAAAAAGGCTGATAAAGTGAAAGATGTTTACTACAAATTTACCCTCAACCTCATGGAACTGGAGACAGGAATTATCGAATGGGCAGACGAAAAGGAGATACGAAAAATTTCAAAACGTAGTTTGTTCGGTTGGTAGAGAGGATCGGAAGAAAATCTGATAATACCCCTGTTTCTGAAATACGAGCCCATATACCTCAGGCAAGATCGATCATAAGACCATCGAAGGCAAATTCTACACCTGCCGGAAGTTTTTTGCTGTCTTGCTCGTGCTCAATATCGTGACACATGTGAGTAAAGTATGCCTTCTGTGGCTTGAGTTGCTCGACAACGCATAATGCCTGTTCTATAGTAAAGTGCTTAATGTGCGGTGTATAGCGAAGTGCGCCTAAGACAAGCACCTCCAGTCCTTGCAATTTTTGCAACGATTCCTCGGGGATATTGCTGGTATCCGTAATATAGGCAAATTTGTCTAATCGGTAACCCGTTACCTCTCCGTCACCATGGAGCGCCTTTATTGGTACAATCGGAATCCCTTCAATGGTCAAATCGCCGTTGACAATCTTCAGGGAAAAGCGGGGTCTGGAACCACCAGGCTCACAATGATCCGTGAATACGTAAGAAAAGGTACGGCGTATGGTATCAAGGGTTTTCGAAGTACCGTAAATGGGAATATCCATACGCTGAATCATGTTAAATCTCCGGAGATCGTCGAGACCGAAAATGTGGTCTGCATGGGGGTGGGTAATGAGCACGGCATCCAGTCGTGTAATCTTATTTTTAATGCACTGGAGCCTCAATTCCGGCGTGGCATCAATCAGGATATTGCATCCGTTTGTACTAACAAATACTGATGTGCGCATCCGTTTATTTTTAGGATTTTCAGAGGTACAAACCTTGCATGTGCAGGCAATCATGGGAATTCCGTGCGAAGTGCCGGTCCCCAGAAAAGTCACCTTCATAAACACGTGAACTCCCGTGGCGAGTTGGTTTTCATTTCATTGAGCCAGGCTTCATAAAGAAACGATTCAGGCAGTTTTTCTCCTGTACTCTGTTAAGCAAAGTCTGGTATTATTATAGTGAAATTTCTTTCATGATTGCAAGGAATCTTTCAGGTATTGGCGGGTAACTATGCGGCAAAAATGTATTCTGCTCTGGATAATAGTATTATTTTTTGGTCTCTCTCACGATGCCACCGCTGTATACTACAGCCTGTCCGATGAACAAATCAAACAAGCTATTGCGTATGGTGAAAAGAATAACACTTTAGACTATGTTGCTTTCTTAGGCGAATGGGTAGTGGTATCGAATGAGGGGCTTGAGTGGGCGGCCTTAAACACCAACTTTAGCATATTGGCGTATGAGGCAAAGCAGGCGTCCCTGGCCTCCAGGAAGTTAACGGAAGCCCAGATATATCAATCTATGGCTGAGGTAGAGGATGTGTTATCGTTTCATGTCGTGTTATACGGCAATTCTCCTGATTTTACCAAGGATTATCACGCGGTATTATTATATAAAAACAAACCGATACAACCAGTTGTAGAACAAAATGATACCCATGCCAGGCCTACCAATCTCGGAGTCAGATTGTCGGTGAGCTATCGTGCCACCTGTCGTTATGATTTTCCGAATTATTGTGTAGAACCAGACGAAGAGGTTAGCCTTGTGATCCTGAGTCCATTGAACAAAGAACGACGATTTATCTTTAAGCTTAAGGAAATGCGATGAAGGTTGGATTTCTGCAAACTTCTCCCCTCTTTGGGAAAAAAGACGGGAATATCAATGATGCCACGGTAACGATACAGTCACTAAATGCCGATCTCTTAGTCCTGCCTGAATTATTTAATACGGGTTATCAATTTACCTCAAGGGAAGAAGTCCTTGCCTTGTCAGAGAGAGTTCCTGAAGGACAAACAACACGTGCCTTAGTTAAGCTCTCAAAGGAAAAGGGCATGTATCTGGTTGCCGGCCTGGCAGAACGTGAAAATGGACGTTGTTATAATTCGGCGATACTTACAGGACCACATGGGTTTATTGGTTGTTACAGAAAATTGCATCTCTTTTATCATGAGAAACAGTGGTTTGAACCAGGAAACAGGGACATAGAGGTATATGATATTGGAAAAGCAAAAGCTGGTATCATGATCTGTTTTGATTGGTTTTTTCCCGAAGTTGCACGATACCTTGCGATAAAGGGGGCAGATATTATCTGTCATCCCGCAAACCTTGTCCTTCCATACTGTCCGCAGGCCATGATAACTCGGTGCATTGAAAACAGGGTCTTTGCTGTTACTGCAAACCGTATTGGAACAGAGAGACGCTCTGAGGAGACGCTTGCTTTTATTGGTACCAGCCAGATCGTGGGGACAAAAGGGGAGATATGCTATCGTGCCTCACCGGACCGGGATGAAGCGATGGTGGTCGAAATCGATCCTGCCATTGCCCGCGATAAGAACATAACCCCGATGAATCATCTCTTCAACGACCAGCAGTTTCAGATTATTGCTTCCGTCACGTAGGATTTTTCGTGAACGGTGTAAGAGTGCCTTTTCCATCGTACCGTCAAATATCTTCATTCTGAAAAGCCGGGATTTCCCGCTGTCATGTTCCGGGTACATAGCGCATGAATAATCGTTGACATTGATACCTGGAAAGGTAAAATACACTACCGTATTAAGACACCAAGAGCTGAAGGAGCTTAGATATGCAAAAAAATAAAGGTATTACCATACAGCGGCATATTGTTGAGCAGGAGAGACTATTCCCAACGGCTACAGGGGATTTTACCGGGCTCTTATGGGATTTATCAATTGCTGCAAAACTCATTTCCCGCGAGGTTAACAAGGCAGGACTGGCGGAAATATTAGGACTCACGGGCGAAGTAAACGTCCACGGCGAAGCAGTTAAAAAGCTGGACGTTTATGCCAATGAAAGAATTTGCAAATCCATGGATCATGGTGGTCACCTCTGTATTATGGCATCCGAGGAAAACGAAGACGTTATCGCCATACCTGATGAATTTCCCAGGGGTAAGTACGTGCTGATGTTTGATCCATTAGACGGTTCGTCTAATATCGACGCGAATGTGAGTGTGGGAACAATCTTTTCCATTTATCGCAGGAAAACGACCGGGAAAGAAGCTACGGTTGAAGATTGCCTGAGGAAAGGGATGGAACAGGTTGCGGCGGGGTACATTGTGTATGGGTCAAGCACGATGATGGTATATACGACGGGACAAGGGGTATCTGGTTTTACACTAGACCCCAGCATCGGAGAATTTTTGCTTTCTCATGAAAATATAAAAATCCCTGCAAAAGGCAAGATCTACAGTATTAACGAGGGAAATACCCATACGTGGGATGAGGGGACGCGGAGATACGTCGGGTACCTGAAAGAAGGCGATTCATCAACAGGCCGCCCTTACTCGCTGAGATACATTGGATCGCTAGTAGCTGATTTCCACAGAAATCTGCTTTACGGAGGGATATTCCTGTATCCGGCGGATTATAAAGACCCAAAAAAACCGAAACCAAAACTGCGCTTACTGTACGAAGCTGCCCCGCTTGCATTCATCGTTGAACAGGCTGGCGGCATGGCATCTACCGGAAAGGAACGCATCATGGATATCCAGGCAACCGATCTTCATCAAAAGGTGCCGCTCGTTATTGGAAGTAAAGAAGATGTATTAACCTATGAAAAGTTTTTCAATCAAAAGTAAAAAAGTTGTTAGCAAGTCATGCTTTATCATACGAAAGAAGACTTGTTAAACGACCAGAAGAACTCGTTTGTTATCAAAGAATACACGCTCGAAAGAGGTTCTTTTGATGCAGTCGTTTTTCCACTCTAAAGAGCCTTTTGGGGTGGTGAGAGTACCTGATATGCGAAGGTTGTCTTTTATCTGAACCTTGAAGGTCTTGTAGTCTTGCTCTGGTTTAAGGCATAAAGAAGCATGGGGACATGAAAAGCCATGAAACCCGTTTGGGTATTTAAACATAGTGGCATTTTGCTTTTTGTCAGAGCCGTTGGGTCTGAGTGGTTGATTTACTTTGGTGCACTGCCATACCTGATCTTTCATACGAAAGAGTTCAGCAGAAGGCGAGGGTTTTGTTTCCTCCCGATGGAGGATAGAGTTTCTTGCAAGGCTTGAAAAGGCTTGCAAGAAACTCTATTTCATACTTAGGAGGGTGTCGAAACATTGCGACAAAGTTCACCGGCCCCGAATCGTATGTTATGCACGGCTTCATGCTGCCCGATCGCATCCGCCATTTCACCATAATATTTTCTGTTACGAACAAATTAAGGCTTAGTTTTCCTCTCTGAATTATTGAGAACAGGTGTAATCTCAAGGTCGCAATGCCTGCAACTCTTTCTATAAAACGTCATACCAGCGAACCTCCGCAACTGCTTCCAGCCCCAGCCGTGCAACCGAAACAGTGTGCTCCGGTTGCAATGAAACCATGATTAAATTCCTCGAAGGATTCAATATCCCATATTGTCCTGAGACGACCCCCCACCGGCATTTCAAGCATCTGATTAAAATCGCAGTCATAGATTCGTCCATCCCAACTGATTGAAACGAGCGTCTTGCACATCACAGTATCAACCGTCTGCGGGTTAAAGGCGTTAATAAGCAAATCCCGGTAGCCTTCCGCTTGTCCGGTATGCACAAGGTATTCTCCCCATCGCTTGATGGGCATATTCACCATGGCATGCAGATGGTTGAAAACAATGCCGAATTGTTCCCGTAGTTCCTTTTTATACTGACTTTCTAACACATCCTGCGGCGGTGGAAGAAAGGCTCCGTCAGGGTTATAGACCAGAGTTAAGCGCAATCCGCTTCCTTCGACCCCAAATCCAAGAACATTGAGCTTTCGTAATGCATCGATGCTCTTATCGAATACACCACGGCCACGTTGTTTATCCACGTTTTCCCTGGAATAGCAGGGTAACGAAGCAATCACTTCAACGCCGTGATCCCGGAAAAATTCAGTCAGGTCTTCCTGCCCTTGAACCTGCAGGACGGTGAGGTTGCATCGGTCCATAACACGACGCCCCAGAGAACGAGCCCGTATAATCATATGCCGGAATACAGGATGAAGTTCCGGAGCGCCTCCCGTGAAATCAACGAGTTCAATCGACGGAGTATTGGCAAGCAAGTCTAAAACACGGTCTGCGGTTTTTGCCGACATCATTTCGGTTCGTTTTGGACCGGCATCTACATGACAGTGAATACAAGCCTGATTGCATAACTTCCCTACGTTAATCTGAAGCGTTCTAAGATTTTTGCGCCTTAATTGGATACCGAAGTGTTTTAATGTATCTTCAAAAGTCATCTCTGTCATTATTTCAGCAGCCAGTTCAATTCCACTCCAAATCTGCTTCCGCTATATAACCAATATGCGTATTGACGGTTTTGCCGTCTTTCCCGTGAACAATCGTCTTCTCCCCCCACGGGGTTGAAGATGGTGGTGTGTTTTTTCTATAATCATATCATCCCTTCGGAATTTTCGCGTCTGCCCGCCTTTCCCGTTGGCTCTTAACTATTCCGAAAAAACATTCTTTGTCAGTTTCGCAGAATCGTTATTAAAAAATAATCCAAGATAATTTTTAGGGCGTTCGTCCCCTGGCAGTTTGCATTGCTAAATCCCTGTAAAGAAATTTGTTCTGTACCCTGGGAAAAGATTTTCCATCGACTTCCACATACGGATAGATGAAATAGTTAAGATGCCTACCGCTTTGTAATGGATTTAAAGTAATGTCACGTCCAATGGTAAACTGCATGCGATTTTCATCATGTGCACCAAAGAAATATGCCTTCTTCGCCGGATTCTTATAAGCTTCAGAAACGTCTACAGGCACCCATCCGTATCCCGTCAGATAAAATTCAGCCCAGCAATGATAGCCAGCAATTTCGCCCTGCCCGCGTTCTTCCGGCAAAGAAAACCCGATTGCAAACTTTGCCGGAATACCAACGGCCCGGCAAAATCCGATAAATATCGCATGAAAGTCCGTACAATTTCCCCGTTTTGTATCACATGCATAATAAATATCACCACGTCCCCAGCCGGTACCGCTTTTATCGTATGCCATATTGTTAATGGCGTAATCATAAATAGCGCGCGCCTTATCTAAATCGGTGGTTATACCCCGAATGACCTCCAGAGCAAGTTTTTTTATGCGGTCATCGAGAGGCACGAGATCATCTGGTTGAAGCCATCGCTGAAACATCAGATTGGAATTATTTCTAAACCGAACGTGTACCCGATCAAAATCTCTTCGAACATATTCACGCCTCCTCACCCGGAATCTCATTTTAACCTTTATTGAACGATATTCAGGATCAGCGACAGAGAGACAAAGAATATAATTTCCATACTCACCATCTTTATAAATACTTGCGGGATAGGGTGCAGAAATTAACAATCGTGTGATTTTTTGATTCGCATCACTCTTTGGATACGGCAGCCAGATCGATATTTTTCTGGTATCTTTGGGAATATCCTCGACTTCCGTAATATAGGTAAACGAGAAGGTTCGTAGCCTGGGAGGATCTGCAGCCTTTGATACCTTTGGGAAAAGTATGCAAAAAATTGTCAGGCAAGCAATACCGCAGAAAATTTTGGACTCCATAAGTTCTTTTCTTAATAAATTTAAGGATATTCAGGCTACTTCCTCTTCACAGGCTCGGTATATTCCTTTTCAATAATAATTGCCACCTTCTCCCAGACACCTTTCTTTTTATTATATTTCCAGGTGTAATTTTCTTTACCATCCACCTTATGAAGGGAAATGTCCTTTTTATCAATATTGAAATAATTCTTGCTTTTCCCCTGCACAAAAAAATCAAGGTCGTACGTCTTTCCGTCCTTTCCTTTAAAATCGGCGCAGACAAAATATTCATGCTTCTTTGTTTGCGAGAGTTTTTCACGATGTATCTTGTCGAAAATGAGCTCCAGTTCTTTTTTTTATATGCTTATCATAGTACAGGAAAAGGCCGTCTTTTGAGTTCTTCTGTATGTATTTTTCAGCAAATTTTGCCACATCCTCAAGTGTTACTTGAGATTTCTCTTGCTCTTTGCGTCGCACTACTTGCTCCGGATGATCTGCCGATGCGATGCACGAGATGTCCGTTTCCAAAGTAATTAACAAGATTCCAACGTACATCATGAATACCGTCGCAATAACCGCCAAACCTTTCCTCAGCATCTTAAATAAGCACATTCCTGCTTCTCCTTTCATGAAAAGAAAAAAGCCTTACTGCCAGGATATTCACTCAAAAATCTTCGGCAGTGAGGCGGTCTTTCCGTCACCCACGGAAACAGTTTAAACTGTTTCTGTGGCATATAAGGCTCTCTCCTTTGCGTTCCCGGATCGCTCCGGGTTTGCCTTTACCGAACTGATTGTTGTATTTTGCTTTATTATATAAACCGGTATGTTACTTGTGTCAAGCGATTTTCGCATTACCCTCTACCAGTATACTGTCCGGCAGGAATTGTATTTTTTCAAAAATGCCAGCCAAAACCTGTGTTAGAATACTGAAAAAGCGGCACAGAGGTAGTAATCGCAGGTTGTCCCGGATGTCGGTTTCAAATTGCCGGACGGGTTTGTGCTTTTAGCAGCATTCCTTCTGCCTTTTATTCCTTTTTTCATTCGGGTAACATTTCTAACATCAGAAGAGCAACTTTATCTTGACATGCCCAACTTTTCTGTGTACGATTTATCGTCTTTGTTCTGGCTACCAGGAGACAATGGCGACTCAGAAACTACCGGCATATGACTTTTCACGGTCTGTCCAAATGATGTGTAGTAACAACTATTTATATTTTCTGTAATTCCTAACCCGAAAACATCTGAAAAGACAAAATCTTTGTCTGCCCGTCTGGTAGGCAAAGCGCAGAATTCACAAGTCATCCCTGTTAGTGCTTACACCCTGACAGGGTCAAGCAATTTTGCTAAAACGTGTCCCGGCATGTAGGGAATGTCATAATTATCTGTGGAAGGCATACAAACGGTGTATGGATAAAAAACGTGCAATACTTGTTATGGCAGATGGAACAAGTTTTACGGGACACTCCCTGGGTGACGCTGGCGAGGTGACCGGCGAGGTCGTTTTTAATACCAGCATGATGGGGTATCAGGAAATCCTTACCGACCCTTCATATAAAGGACAGATGGTCGTCATGACCTACCCCCTCATTGGCAATTATGGGATCAATGAAAAAGATTACGAATCCCGTAACCCCTTTTTAGCGGGTTTCATCGTAAAAGAATACAGCCCTTTCCCCAGTAACTGGCGTTCACAGATAAGCCTGGATGCATTTCTTAAAAGTAAAAAGATTGTGGGCATCCAGGGAATCGATACACGAGCATTGACAAGGCGACTGCGGGATTTCGGCACTCAGCAGGGTATTATTTCCACCGAAGATTTCGACATTCCCCACCTTACCAAAAAAGCAAATTCATCGACCGGCTTAGATGGGATAGACCTTGTAAAGACAGTCACATGCAATGATGTGTATGCTTGGAAAGATGCTGAGTCAGATAAGGGGAAGCCAGCGAGCTTTAACGTCGTTGTCTACGACTGTGGCGTAAAATATAATATTCTCAGAAAACTCAACTATGCGGGTTGCGCCGTAACGGTAGTCCCTGCCAATACCCGGTTCCAAACCGTTTTGGATATGAAACCTGATGGTATCGTACTTTCCAATGGTCCCGGTGACCCTGCGGCCGTTCCCTATATGACGGAGAATATCAGAGGTTTATTGGGAAAAAAACCGGTCTTTGGCATTTGCCTTGGACACCAATTGCTGGCGCTTACACTGGGACTGAAGACTTACAAGCTGAAGTTTGGACACCATGGGGGAAACCAACCTGTTATGGACTTGTCCACCAGAAAAGTGGAGATTACGGCACAGAATCACAGTTTTGCCGTAACGCCACCGCAGGAAGGAACCGTGCATAAAAGCCCGTATGGAAACGTGGAGATTACGCATATCAACCTCAATGACAAATCGGTGGAGGGTCTAAAATGCCATGACATACCAGCCTTTTCAGTTCAGTATCATCCGGAGGCTTCACCGGGTCCGCACGATGCGAGTTATCTGTTTGAGAGATTTATTGAGATGATGAAATGTCACAGGTAACGTCTTAATCATCATCTTTGTTTGTCGCGTTTCACGTGTTAATAGAGTTTGTTGAGTTATGAAAATTACAAAACTTGAAGACCTTCAGTGTTGGCAGGAGGCAAGAGTACTCGTGAATACCGTTTATGCGGCAATAAAAAACAGCCCCAGCTTTCAAAAAGATTTCAGGTTAAGTGGTCAGATAACGGGAGCTGCGATCTCTTCCATGAGTAATATCGCCGAGGGGTTCTCCCGACGATCAAATAAAGAGTTTATTCAATATCTCTTTATCTCTAAAAGTTCATCTACTGAAGTACAAAGTGAGGCGTATGTTGCGTCAGATCAAAAATACATTTCTCAGGAGATTTTCGAAAATATTTACAATCAGGCGGAAGAGGTATCAAAACTGAATAGCGGTTTTATAACGTATTTACTCGGCAACGAAAAACGATACAAAAAACCAGGGAAACCCAACTAACCCAAGAAACCCAAGAAACCCAAGAAACTCAAGAAACTCAAGAAACTCAAGAAACTCAAGAAACTCAAGAAACTCAAGAAACCCAAGAAACTCAATTAACCCAATTACCCAAAGAACCATCCATGCCCAAGAGAAAAGATATACAAAAAATCATGATTATCGGCTCCGGACCTATTGTTATAGGTCAGGCGTGCGAATTTGATTATTCCGGCACCCAGGCCTGTAAGGCCCTCCGGGAAGAGGGGTACCAGGTTGTGCTGGTGAACAGTAATCCCGCCACCATCATGACAGACCCGGAAATTGCCGATAAGACTTACATCGAACCGATAACGACTGATATGGTGGCAAAGATCATTGCAAAGGAACGCCCGCAGGCATTACTCCCAACCCTGGGAGGACAGACCGGCTTAAATACTGCGGTTAACCTTGCAGAAAAAGGGATATTACATGAATTTGGCGTGGAGTTGATTGGTGCCAAGTTAGACGCCATCAAAATGGCTGAGGATAGGTCGCTGTTTAAATCCGCTATGAAACGTATCGGCGTCCTGGTTGCGGAAAGCAGCTATGTTCGGTCGTACGAGGATGCAATGACGGTCATAAAAACGATAGGCTTCCCCGCTATCATCCGTCCTTCTTTTACCCTGGCAGGCACCGGCGGCAATGCAGCATACAATATCGAAGAATACCAGGAATATATAAAGGTTGCCCTGGAAACAAGCCCCGTCCATGAGGTGCTTGTAGAGCGCTCCTTGTTGGGCTGGAAGGAATATGAACTCGAGGTAATGCGCGACCTGAAGGACAATGTCGTTATCATTTGCTCCATTGAAAATTTCGACCCTATGGGTGTCCATACCGGCGATAGCATAACGGTTGCCCCCGCACAAACCCTTACGGATGTCGAATATCAAATAATGCGGGATGCCGCAATAAAGATTATCAGAGAGATTGGCGTGGAAACTGGCGGGTCTAATATCCAGTTTGCCGTTAACCCGGAAAACGGGGAGATGCTTGCCATAGAAATGAACCCCAGGGTCTCAAGGAGTTCCGCCCTGGCTTCAAAGGCTACGGGATTCCCCATTGCCAAGATTGCGGCAAAACTGGCCGTTGGTTATACCCTTGACGAAATCCCGAATGACATCACCCGGTATACCCCTGCCTGTTTTGAACCAACCATTGATTATTGCGTTGTAAAAATACCACGATTCAATTTTGAAAAATTTCCGGATACCGATCAAACCCTGACCATCCACATGAAATCGGTGGGAGAGGTCATGGCCATCGGACGTACCTTTAAAGAAGCCATTGGTAAAGCCATGCGCTCCATTGAATCAGGGCGTTACGGATTTGAGTCCTTGTGGCCATCGGGAAGCGATAAATGGTCTGCTGAACAGAAATACGAGTTTTTAAAAATAAAACTCGTAACCCCAAATCCAGACAGACTCTGGTATATTGCCGATGCAATGCGGTTTGGCATGGATCTGGACGAGATCTTTAAATGGACTCGTATCGACCGGTGGTTCCTTCACAATATGAAGCAGATACTGGACATGGAATCGGAAATAAAACAGAACTCTACGAAAGGCATCCATCAGTCGCAAACCAGGGAAACCTTTGCGGTAGATACAAATACGTTTCTCCTTGCCAAACAATACGGCTATTCTGACCGATATCTTGCTTCTCTGTGTGGTGTCGACGAAAAAACAGTGCGGACATACCGCCAAAAACATGCGTTACAACCTGTTTTCAAACATGTGGATACCTGTGCAGCCGAATTTAAAGCCTTTACCCCTTACTTGTATTCCACCTATGAGGGCGCTTGTGAAGCAGAACCAACCACGAAGAAAAAGGTTCTTATCCTCGGAAGCGGCCCCAATCGCATTGGACAGGGTATTGAATTCGATTATTGTTGTGTGCACGGTGTCTTTGCGTTAAAGGAATTGGGTTATGAAACCATCATGGTGAATTGCAATCCGGAGACGGTAAGTACTGATTACGACACCTCCGACCGTCTCTATTTTGAACCGCTCACCCTGGAAGACGTCCTTGAAATTGTTAGACTGGAAAAACCCGAAGGAGTTATTGTTCAATTTGGCGGACAAACGCCGTTAAAATTAGCCATCCCGTTAGAAAGAGAAGGGGTAAAAATCCTGGGGACTTCTCCGGAGAGTATTGATATTGCGGAAGACCGGGAACGGTTTGCGGCCATGCTGAACCATTTGCATTTACGACAACCCGAGAACGGATGCGCCCGCTCTGCCAGTGAGGCAAAAGGTATCGCCGGCACGATAGGGTATCCGGTGCTCCTGCGCCCTTCCTACGTGCTGGGAGGCAGGGCAATGCGGATTGTCTACGATGAAGCTGGCGTGGAAGAGTATATCACTCATGCCGTACATGTCTCGCCGGAACATCCCGTTTTAATTGACCGGTTTCTGGAAGATGCGACGGAAATTGATGTCGACGCAATTTGTGACGGGACGGAGGTGTTCATTGGCGGCATCATGGAGCACATAGAGGAAGCTGGCATCCATTCAGGCGATAGTGCCTGTTCGCTTCCGCCATATTCTATTGGCTCCGATATTATCGAAGAATTAAAAAAAACAGACACGCATCATTGCCCTGGCGCTGAAGGTAATCGGACTCATCAATATTCAATATGCGATTAAAGATGGTATGGTGTATGTGCTGGAGGTTAACCCCCGTGCATCCAGGACGGTGCCCTTTGTGAGCAAGGCGATCGGGATTCCTCTGGCAAAGATTGCAACAAAGGTAATCATGGGAAAAAGACTCAGCGATTTTAACATCTCCATGGGAATGACGCTAAAGCACATTGCCGTGAAAGAGGCTGTATTCCCTTTTATCAAATTCAAGGGAGTGGACACCATTCTGGGGCCGGAAATGAAATCGACAGGCGAAGTTATGGGGATTGATAAGGACTTTGGCCGAGCCTACGCCAAGTCCCAAATAGCCGCAGATAGCAGTCTCCCCATGAAGGGGACGGTTTTCATAAGCGTGAGAGACAGAGATAAGATACCCTTGATTCCCATTGCAAAAAAACTTTCACAGATGGGTTTTAAGATTGTTGCGACCAGTGGCACAGCGAAGGTGCTCAGTGACAACAATATCCCCATCACACCGGTTTTAAAAGTGATGGAAGGCAGGCCCAATATTGTAGACCACATCAAGAGTAACGAAATACACCTCGTTATTAATACCACGGAAGGCAAGGCCGCCCAGGAGATCTCATATTCCATCAGGAGAACAGCGCTTGTGCATCATGTCCCCTATTATACAACACTTGCTGGCGCCACGGCGGCAACGAAGGCCATCGAAGCGCTGAGGGATGGCAGCCTCGATGTTAAGCCAATCCAGGATTACTACCGTACATAACGCGACCGTGCCTCAGCCATATTAACGAATGTCTGAATGAAAATGCACTTTTATTGAGACGTACCGGAGTAGTTTAGCGCTTGCAACAAGATTTCCTTGCCATTTACCGCTAAAGTTTTGCCAGAGGTAAAGTCCTTTTACTCCTTTTCTCTGTTTTTCCCGTGTGTCAGAGCTGTCTGGAGATATACTCAAGAGGCTCACTATTTGTGATTTATAAACTTGATACTGCGTTGCCACCCTCTTACCAACTAGGCGCTGTGTGTCGCTAATGCGATTTAAAAAAAATGTTTTGATTTTGTCATGACATCGTGCCTTAACATAAGGGAGTTGTATTGCTGAAAGAGGCAAGTATGAAACCATCAGATATCCTTACCAAAGAACGGATCATTATCAACATCAGCGGGGTGGGTAAAAACGATATTCTGGAAAAGCTGGTACAGGTTGCTGGAACCTCGAAAAAAGTAATAAGCGAAACAGACCTCCTGAAGAAGGTGATTGCACGAGAGGAAATAAGAAGCACGGGTATAGGAGGAGGGATTGGAATTCCCCATGCTCAAACGTCCAGCGTAACGGATGTTGTTGGATGTCTGGCAATTTCACAACAGGGGATTGAATTCAATGCCATCGATAGGAAACCCGTTCATGTTATTTTTTTAATTGTCACAAAGGAACGATTTGACAGCAAATATCTTAGTCTTTTAAGCAAGGTAGCGCGTCTTTTCATCGATGAATCCTTTAAACAAAAAGTTATTACCGCTACCTCGCCTGAAGAAATCATGAATCTTATCGTTGAAAATGAAAAGGAATAAAATTCCCTCGTGAATGGATTAGCAAAAGGGAGTTATCACAATGGGCACAATGCATTTTTCCACCCTGACAATCGTCATTATGATCATACTCTTTTTCCTGCTGCTCTTCGTGTCTGCCTTTTTTTCACTCACCGAAACGTCTCTTTATTCTCTTAACAAGATCCGCCTCGATTACCTCATCAAGCAAAAGAATAAAAGAGCGGTATCGGTTTTTAATATCATCAATGAGCCAGACAAGCTTCTCAGCACCCTCCTTACCGGAAATAATATTGTCAACACCACTGTATCTACCATAGGAACAACGGTTGCCATATACTATTTACAGGAGTGGGGCGTAATCCTGGCTCCGTTTATTGTTGCATTTATTCTCCTTATTTTTGCTGAAACATTTCCGAAAGTATTGGCAACACAGTTTCCTGAACATCTGTCTTTACTCATTGTAAAACCCTATGAGTGGATACGATGGATATTATCACCCTGTGTTACTATGGTTGCGTATCTTACGTATCTTTTTTTTAACCTGTTCGGTTTGAAAATTGAATATAAAAAGACGATCCTCAGTCGGGATGAGGTAAAGCATATTATTAAAGAAAGTGGCGAGACGGGTGCCCTGATTGATAATGAACACAAGTTATTACACCGGATATTTGAATTTAGCGATAAGTACGCGAAAGAGGTCATGGTGCCCAGGCGGCAGATTGTTGCGATTCATACGGATATGAATCGTGAGGATATCCTAAGAATTATAACGGAAGAGGGTCATACGCGATATCCGGTATACAAGCACAGCATGGATACTATCGTTGGAATTATCCATGTCAAAGCTATAATCAATATGGTTGCAAATAACCCGCTTTTTATTCTGGAAGATCTTATCATGGAGCCCTATTTTGTCTCTGAAGATAAAAAGATCAGTACGATATTCACAGAATTTCAAAAACAGGGATTGCATATTGCCATAGTCAGAGACGCTCAAGGCGTTGTTTCCGGGCTAATTGAGATAAAGGACATCCTGCGGATTATTTTTGGAGAGTTGAAGGAGAAGACCAATCCGGAGGAATGAATGCATAAACCATGGGCTATTCGGCCATAAATGAAAACAAGAGTTTTTCAGGGTAATGCGGTAACACACAGCAGCGAAGCCGCACCAAATCCCAATGAGCAACCTACTGCTGGACAAAATTTTCGTCGGACAAAATGTGTTTAAGAGGACAACTATCTTTAAAAAGAGCTGTTTTCCCTGGTTTTTTCCCCGTGATTTCTGTCTGAATTCTTAGTTTAATAGACTCGAATTTAGATAGAATCAAATGCTT
This sequence comes from Candidatus Brocadia carolinensis, assembly GCA_002009475.1. Lineage (GTDB taxonomy): Bacteria > Planctomycetota > Brocadiia > Brocadiales > Brocadiaceae > Brocadia > Brocadia carolinensis. The sequence continues at coordinate 25,297 of AYTS01000112.1, forward strand.
TGCACTAGTATATTGACAAATCAATTGTGAAACATTATACTGCGCTTCATGAGACAAACAAAAATTCAACTTACCGAGGAAGAACGAGCAACCTTGAAGTCATTTCGCTCCAAGGGGCAGCACATGACAAGAGAAGTCAATCGCGCGCATATATTGTCGGCTTTAGACTA
>AYTS01000113.1 GCA_002009475.1 Candidatus Brocadia carolinensis
AAACAAATATTACAGACGCATCAGGTAGTAACCGTAGTCCTGCCCGATGCAGATGGTATCCATGTACACCATGTTCGGGTAGCAACCGAAGTGGAGGCAACACAAGGGGAGATATACAAAAAACTCGGAGTTGATCCACAGGCGATAAAAAGAAAGCGGATAACCTTCAAAAAAACAGCTTTGTAGTGAGGAAAATATTTGAAGACCCTTGTATACCAGCTACTTATGCTCTTAAATGCGTAACTTAGGCTAAAATCCGCGTGGAATACCACATAGGGTGAATGGCTGCTTATTATGACTTGTCCAGGAATCTCCCTGATCTGTCCGAACAATGCACGCTGAGCCTGAGGATGCAAATGTGCCTCAGGTTCTTCCAATGCCAGCATGGGATGAACAGCATCCTCTTTTGCCATTAAACTGCGCCATTTCATAAATGCTCGGAACACGAGAATAGAAGCCATACTACGTGTTCCCATACCATGCCGAATCAAGGGAAAAGCCTGAGAACCCTTTGTTGTAAAGTTGACATCAATTCCCTTTGTTAAATCCCTCAGCTTGCGTGCCACAGGCGCTAATTCTATTCCTTCACGTTCACCCGACATAACGTTGTAAAGGTCGCCTAGTGCAGATTCCAGGTGTTTTAACACCCCACTTTTTTTGACAATTCCTTCATTTATGTTTGTCAGGATTTTCTCGAAAGACTTTATATCTTCGTCCGATAAACCAAGATCACTTGTCATCCTCCGCCAGAATGACCCCTGACGTCTCATGTCGTCGTCGATATCTCGCTTTGCATCCATAAAGTGTAAGGCCATTGGCTCTAGTTGTTTTGCGCTGACAGTACCGGCCTCAGAAATAATCTCAGCATCTTCAATCTTTGAAGAATCAGAAATCCATTCTCTAAGAAATTGTCTTTCAACACTATATTCGGCACTTTCTTGTTTCCACGTAAGTTTTGTGCGAAACGCCATAAAATCGTTATCGTTATCATCCTGAGCAATTCCATTTCGCCAAAGATTTAACCAATACGAACCTTCAGGAAAGGTATCGCTAAACGTTCCGTCCTCTTTAATAGGTCTGATCAAAACATCTATCAATATTGAGCGATTATAAGGTGGAGAGGATTCATTGGGTTTGATATAAATATCATCGCTACTCAAAACACGTCTTCCCGCACCCATGGCTGCAAAAAGTGCCTCAAGAAAACTTGTTTTGCCTGAATTATTTGGCCCGATGAGTAAAGTTAGACGGTTCAGAGACAAATCTACGGATTTCAAAGACCGAAAATTTCTTACCCGAACTTCCACAATACGAATTCCAGTGTTGAAAATCTTTTCCAATGATTTTTTCATTCTAACACCTCAATCAAAAAAGTTGAAAAGGTTTGTCCATCCTCTTCACACTTTTTTTAAATTTCTGTGCCGTAAAAAGTAATACTCCTTTTTGTCGTATTTCATAGATAAGGGGAACCCATGTGTCATTTTCATACGATTCGGAAGATAGGGGGATTGGTTCGAGTCTGGGGTCAATTCGCTATGCAATCTGCAACAGGGTTTTCCCTTCCTCAAATCTATCCTTACCAAAATCAGGCGAAACGACGGTCAAATCTATGTCGCTGTCAGTACGTGGATTTCGCCCCGATACTTGCGAACCATAAAGAATTATCTTGTCAATACGAATACCTTTTGCTGTTAATGCCTTTACTAATTTTAAGATTGCTTACTCAATTTCTGTTTTAACCATAGGTAAATCTCCTCATTGAATGGGTTTTCTCTGCCAAAGTTCATAATTTATCTTCCGGCGGCACAATCCTTTCAAGAGCAATAACCAAGTCCGGAACATCATTTTGAATAGTATCCCAAACTTCATCGAGATCAACCCTATCGTAGGCGTGAATCAGTAAATCACGCATCTTTGCCATACTCGACTAGGGGATATCAGGATGTCCTTTCCTTACATCATCCGAAATCCGTTTAACAGCCTCCCCCATCACCTCGAGGCATCGAATAACGGCATATTGCGTCTTGTGGTCAAGCATGAAGGTTCTCTATCAATTCCAACTACAAAGCCCTTTATTTCTCTTGCGTACAAGAGAATATCGAGAAGATGCGACATGTCACGAGACATATACCACTTCGGCAGAAGACAAGATTTCCTTGCGTCTTATATAGTTCCGGCTCCTTTCCACGGCCTTTCGAGTCAGGAGGTCAACATCGCGTCCGAAAATGTTTTTTTAGTTCATCAATCATATCTACGAGATCAAACAGGGTACGGCCTGAATCCTGCTCAAAATCCACCAGCACGTCAATATCGCTGTCCGGCTTAAAGTCGTCCCGCAACACGGAGCCGAAAAGGGCAAATTCTTTCACTTTCCATTTCTTGCAGAATTCGGATATTTTTTCTTTAGATACTTATACCGGCAATTCTTTTTGCATAGTTGCACACCTCATAAACATTTCTAAACTTCTACTACCTGATTATCTTCAAACTCTCAATCCCCCTGGCATCAATAATTTTAACCGCTACTGCCTTGCCCGGTGTAAAAGGCAAAGATACGGTTCCCCTGAACGCTTCTATCTTTTCTTCATCAATCTCGGCCTTTAGGTTTTTGGCAAGAGTAGCCCAACCTTCTTTTTCTCCAGCCATAGGGAAGAATACTTGCGATGGGAATAGGCTGCGTCCGTCGTAATCGTAGTCGAGCATCCACATGGCAATATCGTCTTTGCCGCCGCTTTCCACTGCTCGATGGGCGCTTGGTTGGTTTCCGTGCGTTTTTTCCGTGCCATTATCTCACCTTCTCCCATCTCTTTTCAGACGAAGTGATTTCTAGAATCTTGTGCATTTCATCATAGCATTCAGTGTATATCCACTCTGGTATTAGATGGCTTCGTTTATGAAATTTCGTCACCTGTTTCTTGCAAAGCAGACAAGATAACATTCTACCTGGTTTTATGCCTTACATTTACTTTTACCTTTATCCCCTTATCTCCAGCCCGTCAATATTATTTCCCCGTCTCTACAGGCGTCATCACGCTTATTTCTTTCAGTGTTACAAGCTTGGAAGCATCAAGTATTTCAATTTCAAGCGGTAAACCCTGTTTGTCAAGGTGAAGAATTACGCCCTCCTTCAAATCTATTGAGTCGCCAGGTGTACCATCTCTAAGCTCTATCAGAACAATATCAGCTTCCTTTGAATATTTTATCTTCATATGTACCACCTCTTTTGAAGTAACGTTTTCTATAAGGGAAATACACTGTCAGTAATATTGGTAAATCATTTTCATATTCATAAACAGCCCTGACCAAATGATCACCATATCGCCTATGCGCAATATATCTGTTCCCATGGCCAACTAACACTTCCTCAGGTAGAAGGAGCGTTTCTACTATCATCTCTTTCTTAATCTCCCACTTTTTAATTCTTTCTATTGCATGGAGCAAAAAAAGAATTTCTATGGTTTTCTTTTGAATCCCTATTGTATAAATTTCTCCTTTAATGTGATTATGTCTATTTATAATCTTTATATTCATCCGGGCAAATTATACTACTATCGTATTACCGTGTAAAAACTTCTTTTTTTTGTAAGTTTTTTTGCAACCCTATCTACCCCTTATCAGGAGGTACAGATTGTTTTTGAGAGAAAGATTGCTTCGCTTCGCTTTCAATGACAACGCATAATATGTTATCAAAGCATAGCCTGTGTCATTGCGAGGGGTCTTTTCCGAAGCAATCTCCCGCTTTCACCACGGGGAATTGGGTGCGGCTTTGCTGCGCTATGTAATGAATAACGAATATCGAACAAGGAATTTAGAATTATGAAGTTTTCTTATCCTCCCTTTGTTTCGTAGTTTTTACGCTTGTTACAAAAATCGAAATAAGCTCATCATTCTCAAGAATCAGGGGTTCAAGCTTTGACGCTGGCCTTATGAGATTGGCTTTTACCATCATCAATAACCATATCCTTGTTTCACGCAACTCCTTAAGGCAGACTTTCATCTTGTGGATAAAGTCAGAACGAGATTCTGCACTTTGAGCTTCACCATATTGGGAGCGGGTGACGAACCGCAACGAATAAGTTGCCCGGCAAGGTGATTTCCCGTTCTTGTTTTTGGCAAGGATTCCGTTGTACGAATAATTCTTACGGCAAAATCTACCAAGCGTTCTTCAAGATCAAATATTCTCTTATCTTTCGACATTCATTATTCCTTGTTCGATATTCGATGTTGAACTCCAGGTAAAAAATATCAAAAACAACTTAGCGCTTATGCCCCTTCACCCCCGCCAGCGGGGGACATTTTTGCGGTTTCAATAATCCGTTTTGGGCTAATGCGTTTGTGCACATGCAGGCTTACGGTAGGCACTTCAAAGCTGGTATGTTCAGCCTTACCCGCCCATTGCAGTTGCGGGTCAAGGTGGGGGTCGTATTGGTATTTTTTCTTCTTTTGCCCGCCATTATCGGTGTGAACATCCACAAGTCCCATGGACGGGTTATTCAACCGTTCCTTGTCCTTGTGCTCGTATTGTTCAATAGGCTTTTGAGTATCTTCAGTTATTCGTTTTCTTGCCATATTCTCTCCTGGCAAAACCGATGAGTATCGTATAAAAGCTTTCTTTTCCCAGAAGTTTTTTAACACGCCCCTGAATCCCTGATGTAGGTTAATCGTTCCCGGTTGACATCATCATGATAAACGGGGATGCTTGTTCTACCGATAGAGGGGACTTGGTTGCGACTTTGCTGCCCTACGAAAGAGACTATTTTGTTTTTACCTTATGTACCACCTCATCAATAGACGAATATTTTTGAGGAAACACTAGTCTCGGTCGCTCGATTACTATGGTATCTATTCCCTCTTTGAGCGCGGCATGAATCTTTTCGGGCACGCCTCCCACCTCGCCGCTGTCTTTGGTTACCATCACATTAACGTGATACTGTCTGAACATAGCCCGGTTCAGATCCTCTGAAAACGGGCCATGCATGGCGATGATGTTTGCAGGAGGAATCCCCATATCAAGGCATAAAGCAATATGTTCCGGCACAGGGAGGATACGCACATACAATTCTTTTTCGCCCTTTAAGGGAATAAATTTAGCAACACTCGATATGCCCGTTGTCAGAAATATTCTTTTCCCTAGTGCTCTGGACTTGTCTACGGCCTCAGCCATCGTCTTAACCTTGTGGATCAAAGGATGCGCTGGAATCTCAATCTCCTGCCTCTCGAAACGGAGGTACCGTATATTTGTTTTCTTGCAGGCATCCATTGCATTCTGAGACACCTCAATCGCATACGGGTGAGTTGCGTCTATTACCGTAGCTATCCCCTTTTCCTTAATGAGCCGTAAAAACCCATTTGCATCCAAACGACCCTGCAAACAAACGGTTTCCAGCCCCATCTGTTCAAACATCCTTTTGCCATATTCCGTTGCTACCGTCGTCAAAAGGCTCAGTCCCTCTTCGTGGAGCCTTCTGACGATCTCTTTGCCTTCATCAGTACCTGATAGCACAAGGATCATGTCTCACTACCGCTCAGAAACTTTTCTATCGTTTCGATAAATGCAAAAAAGTCTTTTAGACCCAATTTACAATTATCCAGAAGTATCTTATCGTCAATTACCCAGTACCTGTGAACGAGCGCATTTCGAAAATCGAAAAAGGGTTTAAGGGATACGGAGAGCCCCTGGGGAATAATGTTGTAATCAGCCGCTTTTTTAATCGTGTCTATGTATCCTTTGACGGGAATCCCATGCTGTTTTGCAAGGATATGCTGCAGAACGAGTGACATCGACTCAGATATTTCGAGGAGTGAGTATTTCAGGCTTTTTAAAAGGTGTTTATTACCAATAATCTCATCGTCGCTGTACTCTTTCAAGAGGTTTGCTATATCTCTTGTATTAGAAAGAATATCATGAAGATAGTGGGTGATACGTTTTTTATCAACATTCATCGATACGCCTCATCCAGAATAAAATAATTAACCCGGTATTGATCTGATATTCGTTCTATATAATCAGTCCTCAATTCCCGGTTTTTATCCACCAGAAGCGTTCCTTTATCAAGAATGTCTATAACAAAATCGTACGGAGCATCGTTCATAACCCTCACATCAAAGTCATCGATACCAATGTTATGAAATCCGGCATCGATAACCGCCTCAGAGATATTATCCCTGATACTTGACTGAGTAACGAAAGTATCTTCATCCTTGCGGATATACACAAAAATATCTATATCTCTAAAAAAAGTTCCATATACAAAAGAGCCATGTAGATAAGCGAAAATAACCCTCTTGTCGTTATCTAGTTCTTGCGAAATGAGAGATGTTATGCGGTCTTTTTCGATTCGGGACATGGTATTCATAAGGTCATTTCTCTGTTATTCTTTCTGAATCTGTGGCCTTGAACCTTTATTCAAGCTTTGTTATAGTACATAAAATATAATACCTGGTCAATCTCAAAAATTAGGGATTTAACACGCATGCGGGTTGTAAGATACCCACTTTTTTATGTCATTGGCATATCGCTCTTCCTGATTTTAAACTTCCGTTGGCGATATACCTTCAAGCTCCTCTTTTTACGCCCCAGGGCAAAAAAAATTCATCCGAAACCCATTTCGAATGTCTACAAAAATGATGATAAGGCCATTGTTTCCATTGTGCAAGGTGAAGATATTTATGCGATGCTCAAGGAAGGCATAGAACTCCTGGGTGGATTGCAAAGGCTTGAAATTCAAGATAAATCTGTGCTCATAAAACCGAATATTGTCAATCGTTATCCGAGTCCAGCCAATACCAATCCGTTGATAATAAAGTATCTGGTAAAATTACTGCGTGAGCATGGGGTTTCGAAAATGCTGGTAGGTGATATGTCTGCCATTTTTGCACTTCCCACGAGGAAAAACGCCATGAAATCCGGCATATGGGAAGTTGTTCAAACAGAAGAGGTGATGTTTGTTTCCTTTGAAGATCATGGCTGGGTGGAAGTTGACATACCCCAGGGAAGATTTGTTAAAAAGGCCATGGTTTCAGAGTTTATCTATGCCGTTGACATAGTTATCAACGTCCCCGTTATTAAAACCCATAATTACACCAATTACACGATTGCACTAAAGAACTTTATTGGCGCCATCCATCCGCAGCAACGCCCTTACTTCATTGCACCGGATTTCTGGGATGAAGTAATCGCCGAGTTGAACGTTGCCTATACACCTCACCTTAACATTCTGGATGGGACAAAGATTTTTGTGAAGGGCGGACCTACGAAAGGTACCGTTGCCACACCTAACCTCATTATTGCCACCGGCGACAGGATTGCTGCTGACGTTGTTGGATTGAGCCTTATTAAAGCATTTGGAGGAGAGAAAAAAATCAGTAATAAAGGTGTGTGGGAACAACAACAGGTCAAAAGGGCTGTCGAACTGCATCTTGGAGTTAGCAATCCCGGAGAATTGGAGATCGTGCCCAAATGCCTGGGCAAAGATAAATCAAATTTTGAAGAATTAATACAAAAGATTCATCATCATGTGAACAAGGAAAAATGATAACAACCGATATAGTAATCGTTGGAGGTGGTATAATTGGTCTCTCGGTAGCGCGAGAATTGAACAACCGGCATCCGGATTTGAAAATAACGCTGGTAGAAAAGGAGTCTGATTTAGCATGCCACGCGAGCGGTAGAAATAGCGGCGTGCTTCACGCCGGTTTTTATTACACGCCAGACAGTTTAAAGTCAAGATTTACCGCTGAAGGAAATAGGCTTTTAACTGACTACTGTCTGAGACATAATCTGGCAATAAATAGATGTGGAAAAATTGTAGTAGCAAATGACGAAAAAGAACTTGAGACTCTCTATGAGCTGAAAAAAAGAGGGGATATAAATAGGATAGGTTTAGAGATAGTCGATGAAAAAAGATTGAAAGAGCTCGAACCAACTGCAAAGACCTTTCGTGAAGCTTTATATTCACCCACAACCTCAATTGTAGATCCAAAACAGGTAATTGAACACATTGCTCAAAGTTTGCAGGGGAAGGTAAACATCTTCCACAATGAGAGATTAATAGAAAGAGAAACTGCCTCTACGATAAGAACCACCACGCGTAAAATCAAATTCAGACATTTAATCAATTGTGCAGGCCCCTATGCGGATAAAATAGCCCATCACTTTGGCGTTGGGCAAAAATACACGCTTATTCCTTTTAAAGGCTTGTATCTGGAATACAAGGACAGCGCGTTCATTCGCAAACATATCTACCGTGTGCCCAATTTAAAAAATCCGTTTCTCGGCGTCCATTTCACAAAAATGACAACCGGAAAGATCAAGGTTGGACCAACGGCTGTTCCAGCCTTCTGGAGAGAAAATTATCAGGGTCTGTCCAATTTTAATCTGCATGAATTTTTCGAAATTGTATGCTGCGAGGCTAAACTTTTCTTTTCCAATACCTGTAATTTTAGAGATTTAACCTATGAGGAAATGAGAAAATGCTTCAGGAAATATTTTATACAACAAACCTCATCAATGGTTAATAAAATAGATGCAAATTGTTTCGGAAACTACCTGCCTTCGGGAATTCGCGCACAACTCCTCGATAGAGAAAACATGAAACTGGTCATGGATTTTGTTGTTGAGCACGGAGAGAATTCCACGCACGTACTAAATGCCGTGTCACCTGCATTTACCTCGGCCTTTTCGTTCAATAAATTTGTCGTTGATGAGGTGGAAAAGAAAACGGCACTCGGCACAAAACGCTAGCTATCTCCTTTTGCAACTGACGCAGCCTATGATAACATGAAGGCGTCTATACACAAGTTGCTCATACAAGGTTAACCGAATTTACGCAAAAAGGGTAGATGAGCTATATTGGGCACGTCCTAAGTAGTTGAATAATAAGGGACGCAAATTTTTGCTGGCGGTGTTGTGTGTGAAGAGTGAGGGTTGTGCTGACATCTTTGCCTTCTCTGGTATAATCATGGTATAGTATTACTCTGTAAAAATTTCTTTTTTTAGGAAGTTTTTACAGAGCAATACTATAGCGCAGCAAAGCCGCCCCCAATTCTCCGTTGTGAAAGCGGGAGATTGTTTCGGTAAAGACCCTTGCAATGACACAGGCTATGCTTTGATGACAAATGGTGCATTGTCATTGCGAGCGAAGCGAAGCAATCTTTCTATCATAAACAATCTGTACCTCCTGATAAGGGATAAAAAGGGTTGTAAAAAAACTTACAAAAAAAAGAAGTTTTTACACGGTAACACAAGAAAAGGCGTTGTCCTCGAACAGGAAGAGCGCATACTTGGTCTGGGATGATGAGAAGACACCCGAAGCGCCGCCGCTGACTTGGATTCCGTGCGCCGAAGCACTTTACCCCTGAGGATAGCCATGCCTCGTTCCCTTCGGGATTGATAGTCGTTTGCTTGAGACATCGGGAATCCTCCGTTACGTTAGTCGTCGTCCAGCTTCAGTTGGAAGACGTCTACAATTGTCGTATGCTTGCCAAAGCCACGAAATTGCAACGTACAGACTGTCCACGCACCTTCACCATGTTTGAGTAGCAGAATCGATGGTAACAGCCAAGGTGGCTCGCAGCCAACTGAACTTTGCTTTCATGAAATCAAAATCAGGCCCGGATGTTATAAAGGTCGCCTTTCCCTTGATCAAAAAACCGGCGCCTGCTCCGTGCAGGCCCTTAACCTTGCTGCTTCCCAGTGTAACCAGCACATTGGGGTTGTGGACAATGTTAGCCTCTGTTTTATGCATGTAACCTGCAGGGATGAACAATCGTCCGTCTGATGATATTCTGATGTAGCTATTCCAGGTGTTGACCATATGCGGTCCATCCTTTCCCAGGGTCGCAATGGCAACAACCCCATCCTTTTTCATAATTTCCAGCAGTTTTTCCGGGATCATCGTGACCACCTCCTGTTGTTTGGTTTGTTGTTCTGTCTAACGTTTTGGCTAACTTGCCGCAGGATTGCGGGGCACTGACTTTAATAAACAAAAAAACTTATGCGGCCTGCAAAACTTGAAAAACCGCACAGCCCCTGCGGTCAAGTTGAGCCAATGGTTAGTTGCCATAATTAAATATTTGCAGCTTTGAACATAGACAATTGTTTAGGAATATGGGTGTTTAGTTCATAATTTGCTATAAAAAGTTCTTTTCCAAGCTGGTTTGAATTTATTGTGACATTACGCATACCGTAAGTCAAGTCCCAGCTTTTAATATTAGCAAAAGAAAAAAAGCTCTCTAATATAGTTACTATCATCATAAGTGATTAGCCATTTGTGTTCAGATTTCTTCATTGTTGATGCAAATCTTTCATGGTCAAATCTTTTATGTAAGTTACCATTCTTACCATATAGTGCTGATTTTGTTGCGGAATAATATGGAGGGTCAAGAAAGATAAAAACATTTTTGCCTGGTTCGGTAACAATAGCCTTATAATCCAAATTTGTAATTTTAGTATTTGGTAAAATAGAAGACAATGAAGAAACTCTATCTATACTCGATTCAGTAAAGCGTTTATGAAAAGCTGCATTTGAAAAACCGCCGCTTTCAGTCGTTCCAGAAAAAGTAATCCTATTGAATACAAATAAAGCGGCTGCTTTTTTTAAAGAATCGAAGTTATCTATATTGTTTATTAAAAATTTATGAAGCACTTTTCCATCGCTAAACTCACTTTTCCATTCACGAATTTGTGAAATAAGCTTTTCAGGATTATCTCTGCATTCTATCCAAAAATAATACAAGGATTCATAAATATCATTAATCCAAAATATTTTTTGATGATATTTTTGTTTTAAATAAACAAAAACAGAACCACCTCCTACAAATGGCTCTCTAAATTCATCAAATTGTGGAATAAGTAATGATATTTGTTTAATTGCTTTACTTTTACCGCCTGGGTATCTTAAGGGACTTTTTATCATATTATCTATACTGCTTCTATTATAATCAAAATATTGTTTCTAATGCCTTCTTTAAATACACTTTCAACTAAATCTTTTTGTTTCTTATTGAAATGATTATTTTCAAAAAAAGTTTTTATCTGTTCATGATTATCTGTTGATGAAACAGTCCCAGAAATATTTTCAGAAGTAAGTTTTAAAACAGGAAGATGTGAATATTTTTCATCATTTACTTCAATATTTTCAAGATTGCAATAAAGAATCATTTTTAATAAGCCATCTTTAATATCACCAATGCTTGGAAGTTTTGAATTTCTCGAATGCTTACCTTCAGTCAAAAATAATTTACTTTTTTCCAATTTTATTTCATCAGTCGTCCAATAATATAAACCGCCAAGATAATTTTTTATAGTAATTATAGCCTTAGATTCAGTTACTAAAAATTCTTTTGGTTGAAGAGTTAATCTTTCTCTATTCTGTGCTTGTTTAGCTTTTAGGCGAGAAGTATTCATAAAATTATCGACACCATCTATAAATTGTTTTTTAAACCTTTCAATACCTTCATTGTTATGAAATTCAACATTATATTTTTTACCGATTGCCGAATAGTTATATTTTACTTTTTCTATTAATAATGGTAACGTCTCCTTGATTTCCTTTAAATTCCAATGTAACGCTGAACTATGATAGTTGCTTATCTCAGATAATTTTGTTTTCACATAATCATTGTCAAATTTTTGATTTGTGATTTTATTAAATCTTGTTCTATGTTTGTCAGCGTCAATATAATAAGCTAAAATAACATAAACATCTAAAAGACTCATCAAAGATACTGTATCCCATTGGATGAAATCTCTATCACCCTTTTTACCTTCATCTTTAATTATAGGAATTACAGTTACTCTTTTTGAAAAGCCAAGTGTATTATAAACTCGTTCAAATGGATAGGAGCGAGTTCTTTTTGGTGAAACCCATTTTGATATACTAAATTTAAATTTATCACCACTAACAAAGCAATTAGGCGGGCAAGTATTTATATCAAAGACATCAATATTTTGTTCTACTAATTGGGAAGTGTTGATGGGTGTGTATTTAATTCCTTTAATTTCTGCAAAAATGTCCATTTTACTATTGGTCCATTGATCTATTAATTTCCCTTTTTTCAATAAAATCGAGCGTAACAAAACGATATTTACCAGTTTTTCTTTCAATAATTTTAAAAACATCATCATTATCTGTAAAAGATATTTGGCCATCAAAGCCAATTTTTTTCTTAATAATGTTTTCTAAATCTCTAATAATTTCATAACCAACAGAATTTCGTTTCAATAATAGTGCAACTTTTAAAGTGGTGCCACTACCCACAAAGGGATCTAAAACCGTTTCGCCAACATAAGAGTAAAGTTTTATAATTCTATAAGGTAGTTCATCTGGAAAAGCAGCAATATTTTTTTTCAAGATATGAACCAGGTAGAACATTTGTCATTTCCCAAAGTGTTTTATGCCATTTGTTATCTTGAAACTCTTTTTTATCAACTTTAGAAAGCTCTCTAATTTCTTTTGACTTTGAACGATAATTAAATTTTCCTTTCTGAAAAATAACAATACTTTCTAACAAATTGTCGGGATAAAAATACATTGGGTACGGATTTTGTAATAATACGCCGCTTCGTTTACTAATCCTTAAATATCCATCTGGTTTTTTCCAAACAATTTTGTCTCGATACCTAAAACCAGCACTTTGCATAATTTTTATTGAATCCGCAACAATAGGATATTTTATACCATCAACAAGCATATCATCAATATTTAGTGCGAAAATTCTACCTTCTTGTAAAACTCTAAATGCTTCTTTTGAAAATTGTTTTAATACATTTAAATAACTGTCATAGCTTGTGAATAATCCTTGATAGTCAAACGGAGCATTAAAATATGGAGGCGAAGTTACTATTAAGTGGATACTTTCATCTGATAGCTCTTCCATGCTCATACAGTTACCGAAAATTATTTTGTGAGACGTCTTCATATTCCTTTCAAATTCCTAATCTAAAATAAATACTTGTTGAAAATAAGATAAGGATTTTTCGCTTATTTTAAAATTAAAAAATTGATGGATTATTAAATAGTTTAAGCAACTAACATGAAATATCCGTACTAATAGCCGTCTTATTTTACGGCTATTAGTACATATAATACGTTTACTAGAGACTTATTATACGGCTATTTGGGCATATAATAAGGATCAGAAATGTTTTGCAGTTAAGGTACCTTACTGAACAAAAACTGTCAATAAAAATTTTATATTTTATACCGCTTAAAAACATGCTTAAATACAACGAAATGTTCATAAGCCTCTGGCTTTTCAGAAAGAACCATGGTAAATGTTGCGCTGAGCTGGGGGTAAATGATCTTTCTCACAATTAGTCTTTTGAAAAAGTAGAGTCGAAGCATGTGCTCTTATTGACATACAACATTTATGCATTCATACCCAAGCTGGCAAATGCTTCGCCCCTACTTTTTCCCTGCACAACAAACATCATTATTAATTGAATATTTCAAAAGACTAACTTGTCTGGGTCTTGCCAAAAGAGATTCTTCGCTTCGCTCAGAATGACAAAATGAGAAGTACTCAGACTGACAGTACCGGCGTATTTTCAGGTGAAAATATCTAAACGTCGGTCATACATCTATTAAACAACTTGTAATGTGACAGGAACATTGCCCTGTCGGATTACCCGATTTGCAGCAATTAAGGAATGAGGATTATTTCATGAAACGCATACCAGAGCCGGAATTGATGGAGGACGAAGAGCAGGTGCGTGCCTATGCCGGGGCCGATTTCGAGAATGTCCACCGTAATTTTATCACACTCTTTCAGGCTACCTTTGGGCAGAACGATCTCTGCGGTTATGTCCTTGATCTCGGATGTGGCCATGGGGATATAACCATGCGCTTTGCCCGTGCTTACCCAAAATGTATTGTCCATGGCATTGATGGATCAGAGGCCATGATTCGTTGCGGAAATGGAATTCTCAAAGAAGCACATGACATTCAAGACCGTGTGGTACTCATCCGGGGGATGCTGCCTGCATCGGCTCTTCCACGCAGGAAGTACGATATTATTATCAGCAACAGCCTGCTTCACCACCTCGCGATGCCCCATACGCTGTACCAATGTATCGAGCTGTATGCCATTTCAGGCGCCCCGGTGTTTATCATGGACTTAAGGAGACCGCAAACTACCGGCGAAGCCAATGCACTGGTGCAGACTTTCGTAGCTCATGAACCGGAAATTCTAAAACGGGATTTTTACAACTCGCTCCTTGCCGCATATACCATTGAAGAGGTTGGTGAGCAATTGCAAGGTACAGAGTTAGCCCATCTGTCAGTAAAGGCCGTAGGGGACCGACATATTGTCATATCGGGATATATGGTGTGAAGAGGTCGCGTAATTCAATGTCAAGGAATTTCGAAGGTGAGATTCTTCGTCCGTTTCACTCCCTCAGAATGGCAGAATAATGCGAATATGTCATTTTGAGTGGAACGAAGAATCTACTTTAAGGTACAGGAATTTCAATCTTTTTGACTCAAGTAGGGTGACCAGCCTGGTTGCCCTACATGGAGGGGACTTAAAGTCGCTGCCGAAGGCAGTCTAATCGAATGTTATGGAATTTCCATCACCCCCCCCCATAATCCCCCCGTAAACGGGGGGAAACAGGAGGGGAAGTCTCCGAAGACCTAATTTATTACTCTTTGGCAGAATATTTTTTTTACGATTTCAATTGCCACGCCCATTTCCCTATTGCCCTCTATATACGATACCGTGCCCGTATGGTCAGGACAATAACAGTATCCGCCAGGGATGGGCCATTCGATGCATGAGCAGCGCGGATCAATCCGCGGGTCGAAATTGATATAGCACCAGGTTGGCTTTATTGTGGCGCCCAGCCCCACACCATGCACTACCTGCTGAAAGTTATTTTCCATGGCAAACGTCTCTTCTCTCCTGTTCAATGATTCCGTAATGAGAAAGACCGTTACGGCAAGCATCAGACAAAGAAGGAGACCAAAAACTGCCAGGGTTTTTTTATTCATTTCTCACCGTGAATTTTATCCAGGATATCACGCAGGGACTGGATCGACTTTTCAGCAGCTTCCAATCGCTCCTGAAGGTCAAGAATCGCCTCTTCCGTAACAAAGGCGCTGCTGCCGTAGCCCATGGTGCTTACGGCGTGAAGGATGTCAAGGGTACTCACCACACCGACGACCTGCCCCTGATCCTGGATGATAACCCTATGGATTTTTTTATCATGCATGATCTTTGCAAGACGGTCTATCGTGTCATCTGCCTGCGCCGTAATGACGCGGGTTGTCATGATGTCTTTTACGAGGGTCTTTTCAAAGGTTTTTGTCTTTAAGAGCTTATCCAGCTCTTTTTTCAGTTTTCCATTGGTGTCATCATAAAACGATTTGTGGGGAGTCTCGCCCCTTTTCTTGTTTGTCTTTTCGTCGTATTTAACGATATCCGTCTTTGAAACTACCCCAACCAGGCTCCCTTCCTTATTCACAACGGGCGCTCCTGTAATGTTGGTTTTGACAAGGAGTTTTATAAGATCATGAATAGGCGTTTCCGGAGTTACACACACCACCTTTTCTGTCATTAAATCTTTTGCCACGAATTTATAAGTAGCCACAATTGTTCCTCCTCTACGCAGGAAAAAAGGTCTGAATTCATTAACTATTTCGGTTTAATTCCTACCGCGTATACATTGTCTTTCTTATTTCCCCATATCCCCAGCAATAAATAATCCGTGTTACTTTTCTGCTTATTCCATTTTTTACCATCGTAATAAAGTATTGTGCCATTATCACCAATGGCGAAGATATTATTGTCGTCAATAGCCCATATTCTCCTCAACCAGTTATCCGTACCACTTCTCTGCCGCGTCCATTGAATCCCATCATAATGAAGTATCAAGCCGTCAGCACCCACAACAAAGACATCATTAGCATCAGGGACACAAACACTCATAAGCCTTTTATTTGTATTGAGCATGATCTTTTTCCATTCTTTTCCATCGTAACGAAGTACGGTGCCATAATCTCCAACCGCGTACACATTATCCGTACTATTCCCTCTGACGCCATAAAGCCAATTGATGGTATCACTCTCCTGCTCTATCCATTTTTTCCCATTGTAATGTAATATTTTCCCCAATGCACCTACAATAAATATGTATTTCGCATCCAGGCCCCACGTACTGCTAAACCAGGTTGCATTCATCATGGTGTATTTTTTCCATTCCGTACCGTTGTAATGAAGAATTGTGCCATGATCTCCGGAGATGTAGACATTTTCGTGGCTGATACCCCAAATTCTGTTTAACCGGGAAGTAACATGCGTTTCCTGTTTTATCCAGGAATTACCGTTATAATGGAGTACCATACCATTATCTCCGGCAGCAAAAATATCGCTGGAATCGAATCCGTAAATACTATTGAGCCAAACGCTGTATCCATTATAAATACAATCCCACGACTTCCCGTCATAGTGCAATATAATACTATCGCTTTTCTTATGTGTTGCCGTCTGTTTTTCTAAACCCCATTCGTATTTTGTCGGTTGTTCTTCTAAACCCCATTCCATTTTAGGGGTGTCGTCTTCTAGCTTCCACTCATCTGCTGCAAAGGGTGTGTTAACAGGAGAAAATAGGTGTACCATGAAAATAATGACAAGGAAAAGATATGCCGCACGCATTTTACCTGGTTTTTCCGTCTTCATTCTTACACAACCTTTGCAAGAGCACGTAAGTATTCTTAAATGATTTCATGTCATCGGGGTGCCGGGAGAGGTGGTCACTCAAATATCGAAACGCCTCTTCGTATCGCTTCTTTGCGATGTAATTATCCAGGAGCAAAATAACAGGACGATTATCATGGGGATTGCACATCAGTGCCCGTTGACAGTATGAGCAGGACTCTTCATATTTCATGTCGGTATTTGCGTTGCGGGCTTTGTACAAAAATATCTCTGCAATCAGTTCTTCGTCCTTCATGACCTTTTTATCAGGGTGATACAAATCCTTCTTCTTTACGATGCCGTCGCTATGGGTATGTTCAAAGTAACGTGTCTTGCCGTCAGACACCAGCATGTTGTAAATATGTCCAGGGATAAAAATACTCTTTATGTCAACTCCAAAATGCCGGCAGACGATGGTGAACCGTATCGCGTAAGACAGGCAGTTTCCCACCTTGAGATTGAGGGTATCCCTGAAGTCGTAACAATCGCTGTATGTCCCTTCATTGGTACTCGTTTGGAGCCAGCCGAAGATGATCTCCGCTTTCTTTAGGGGGTCGCTCGTGGTATTAATATCTGTTTCCTGTTCAATCCGGACGATAAGGAGGTTGATCTTTTTCAGGTATCCCTGCATCTTTTTGTCGGTATTTACGCCCGACGCTATAAGACATGCCTGATCGAATGGCATGTCCAGCCTCCCGTCCTGAATATCATTCAGGAGCACCGCGTTGAGATTGTTATTTACTTTTGCCCCGGATTCCTCCGTCTTTTGCAGGGAATGGCAACCGGCAAATACTATGAACAATACCACGAATAATTTTTTGATCAAGGGATAATTTTTCACCGTTTATCCTATCCTGGCTTTAATCTCAGCAAGTAATTTTTCCTGACTAAATGGTTTTTCTAAAAAAGTGAGGTTGGGATCCACGTCAAATATTGACTTATAGGCACGAGGTGAAAAACTGCTGGCAATAATAATAGGGATATTGGCGTATCCCTGGTTTGATTTTAATTGTTTCAGAAAGTCTTCCCCCTTCATCTGGTCAAGCAACAAATCCAGAATAATCAGGTCCGGGGTATCACTTTGTATCATTTCGAATGCCTGCACCCCATCGATAGCGCGTCGAACGGCGTAGTCCGTATCTTCCAGCATCATTTCGTAAAAAAAGAAAAACTCATCCTCGTCCTCGACGATGAGCAATTTTTTACCCAAGGTGTTTGCTCCTTATCTCCATTCGTAGATTATACGGGATCCTGGCAGGCAATGGGCAGGATAAATTTAAAGGTGGAACCCTTTCCACGCCCTTCACTCTCTACCCACAGCGTGCCTTTGTGGGCATCAATGATGTTTTTACAGATGGCAAGACCGACCCCTGCGCCGTCAATTCTTGGCCGTTCCTGAAAAAACCTTTCAAACAATTTCCCAAACTGGTCTTTTGGTAAGCCAATGCCAATCCCGGTATCTTTTACGGCGAATTCGATGAATGCATCCTTCTGCTCCAGGAAAACGTGAATTTCTCCCTTTTCCGTATATTTTATTGCATTATCGATGAGGTTGGTCACTACCCGGTGAATCTCGTCCTTGTCGCCAATGATCCCGGGTAATTTCTGATTCACGTGATTAATCAATGACAATCCCTTTTTTTCGGTCAGGAGTCTCATGACGGCGGTGATTTGTAAAACCAGCTCGTCCATCTGGATGAGCTCCTTCCTGAATACCAATCTGCCCGATTCTAAAACCGAGAGGTCGAGAATACTGCCGATCGTCTTTCGCAACCGCTGCAAGCTGTTACTAATGATCTTGCCAAATTTTTCTTCCTTTGAGCGGTCAATATGTGGTTTTTTAACTTCTGCAGACCAAAGATCAATTGCCATCTGCACCTGTGCAACCGGTGATTTCAGTTCATGCGATACATCCCGGATCATTTTGTCCTTCATCTGATCGAGGGTTAATAATTCCTTGTACGCCTTTTCCAGGTTGCTGCTTTGTTTTTCCAGCTCCTGATTTATACGGGTCAGATCCTGTGTCCGCTCATCCACCGTTTTTTCCAGATTTGCGGTATATTCCTTTAGTATTTGTGTTTTTTCTTCCAGGAAACTGGCCATTTTATTGAAGGAATTCGACAACTCTCCGATCTCATCAGAAGAGGTGATTTTTACCCGTTTGCTGTAATCGCCTTCTGAAATGCTTTTGGTTACTTCGGTAAGGTACACAATGGGATTCGAGATCTTTCTGCCAAAATAGAAGGCGAAAGAGACAACTGCAAGGGTAATCAGAATAATGATCGGAGCTACGATGGTATGCAGCCGTTTCACCGGACCGTAGCCTTCATTTACGTCAATCTCTGCAATAATACCCCAGTCCAGTTCCGGTATCCATTGCCAAAAGCCAAGCACCTTTATTCCCCGGTAGTCCCGGTAGCCCTCAGCGTCATGGCCCTTTTTTCCCTTTGTGCACTCCGCAGCGCTTTGAGTGAGTTCTTTTGTTTCAGAGTCCACCACCTGAAGTTCGAGTGTGGTTCTTTGCTGGACAAGACCAGCATCCTTAAGGTATTTCAAATACTTTGATTCAGAGAGCATGAAGCCGTCTTTGTTTATCAGATACGTCTCCCCGGTTTCCCCCAGACGAACGCTCCTCATGAGTTTGCCGAGTTCCATCACATCGATCCTGAGACACACTGCGCCGATGACTTTGTGTTCGTAGACTACCGGAGTCGTAATGTAAAGGGTAGGCAGGCCATGCTCGAGTTTTCCGTATTCATTTTCCAGGGGAATTACCGAAGGCATGATGGGTGAAACAAACGTAACGCCGCTTATTGCCATCTGGAAAAACTCGAAGCCGGCTACGTTGGTAATCACCTTTCCCGTCGAAGTGGTAACCTTTAAATCACCAAAACGGTCACAAATGAATATCTCCTTATATCCGTAAACCTCTCTGAGGGTGTTTAAATGGTGAAGAAGCCGATAAAAATTTTCACTTCCCTCAGATTTGTAAATCACGCCTGGCACGTTGGGATTTTCAGCAATGATTTTTGCATCGGCCTTTCTTTCGTTGATCCATCTTACAATAAGTTCCGCCTGTTTATGCCCGACCCCTTCCAGGTTTTGTATCAATGCGTCCTGTAATGCCTTCCTTTCCGTTGGGTAAACGAATACCCTCATAATAAAAATGGGGAACACGGAAAGAAGGATAGAAAAAATGATGATCTTCGTCTTCATGGATCGATACGAAGGAATACGAAACTTGTCAGAAATATGAGGGAAGATCGTTTTCAGGTTTAAGTATTTTTGCAGGAACTGTTTCACCGTAATATTCATGAAGAGAAGAACAGACGTCGATAAATTTTCACGCTACTTCAAGCGAATTCCCCGTATTCAAACATTTTTCCATGCACATTCAGCCAGGACACGGTGGGTTGCAAGTCCGCATAAAAAAGGCTGGAGGGGATTTTTGTGCTTTTGTCGCCGGAAGATCTGCATAACAGAAATTCTTAACCATTAAATTAGTCCTTCATTTACTTCCCCTCAGTTTCCCCCCGTTTACGGGGGGATTATGGGGGGTGATTGAAATTCTGTAACATTAAATAGGCTGCCTTTGACAACGACCTTAAATCTCCCCTTATTGTAGAGCGACCAGGCTGGTCGCTCTACATGCCGGAGGATAAACCAGTTTGAAATTCCTATACCTTTAATTAGACCTTCGGCGACTTCCCCCCTGTTTCCCCCCGTAAACGGGGGGATTATGGAGGGGTTTGAAATTCCTGTACCTTAAATTAGGTTGTCTTTGGCAGCACCTCTAAGTTCCCCTCATGGTATTGCGACCAGGCTGGTCGCTCTACAGGAGCCGGGGGGGTGTGTTATGGCTGATTTACCCACCCCCTTATCCCTCTTTTGGAGGGAATAGCAAAAGTTTGAAATTCTTAAGCATTAAATTTATTCTTAACAAAGGAAGGGATGTTTTTCATGTATTGGTTTATCAGTTCGGCAGTAATTTCAGGAACCCCTTGCTGAACAGCAAAGTCTTCAATCGACTTCTTTGCCCTTCCCCTGACAAATATCGGAGCTTTTTCCAGCCGTTGTTTTGCCTCATTTGACCATACCGGTTTTGATACACCCGTCTTTTTAATCTGCTCATCAGCGGTTTTAAGGTATGCCTGAAACTTCGTAATGATTCCCTCGTTCTTCGCCGTTCGTTCATCAAGAAATACCTTAATCGTATCAATGACCTCTTTTTTCCTGGCATTCTTTAACTTTTCCTTAGCCTTGTCCCAGGCATCCATCCGGAGTTCATCAAAACCGATATTTCTGATACGCTTTGATGCAAGCTGCATCGATTCATCCCGTATTTCAGAAAGAAATTTTGAAGTAATTTCCCGGTAGCCGTGCTGCCGTGCCTTCTTCTGCATAAGCTTGTAAATGCCTGGCCGCACAAAGTCCGGTGCGTTTGCCACCCTTTTCCTTGCCTCTTCAGCCCATGGAATTTCTTGGTCTTGCAATGGTTCATTCTTGCCATTGTTCATCAACGGGGGACGAAAATTGTTCTCTCCTGTGCTTGCAGTTGCTGGAGCAGACGAAACCGGCTTGGTTCCAGGCACCCGTTTCATTTCATCGTCAGTCATTTTCCCTTCCCCGGCGGATGGAGTTCGGGAAAGGGGATATTGACCTATTTCATTGCTTTTCATGGGGAAAGCCGTCTTCCTGTTCGACATCATTTCTTCACGCGCAGCCCTCATGATTTCAACGGTTATTTCCCGGTGGTTATTTTTTGCGGCAAAACGTTCAACGCCTTTAATAACCATGCCTCGCCCGAAAGAGGGGATCTGTTTCAGAATACCCTGTGCCTCAATTCTCCACGGCAGAGAAAAATGCTCTTCTGTTCCAAAGGTATCCGCGGTTTCCAGCTTGATAACCTTGTTGCCATGTTTGCCAGGGGCATAGTCGCACCATGCATCCTCGTCCATCTGATTTCCCGTGGTAGCCAATGCCCGGGCACGGCATCCCTTGCAGATATCCTGAAATTCACACACACCACACCTGCCGTGAAGCGTGGCATCCCGCAAGGTCTGAAAATTTTCAGCACCTTTCCAGATTTCCCCAAAGGTCTTCTCTCTCACATTTCCTGACACATTTGGCATGTAAGGGCACGGCGTAACGTCTCCTTCCGGCGTAATCCTGCAATAATGCGTGCCGGCCGGGCAGCCACCCGCATAGGCGCGAACGAGGGGAGAGGCGGAGTCGTGTTCATATACAATTCTTCGGTAGTGCGGGGCGCATTTTGCCCCGACCATCATCTTCCCCTGGTACTTCTTTTGAATATCAAAGAGCTGGTGCAACGCCTGATCGTACTGTTGCGGTGTAATATCCGTCAGATCCTGTCCCTTGCCGGTGCACACCAGGAAAAACAGATTAAAGACCCTGGCACCGAGGTTGTAAGAGAACTCAATGATATCAGGGATTTCATGGAAATTTTCCCGGGTAACCGTGGTCTGTATTTGAAACTCAATACCCTGCCTGCGGCATGCCTCAATCCCGTTCAGGGTGTCGTCCCAGGCATTGGGAATCCCCCTGAATTGATCGTGTCTTCCGGGTTCAACAGAGTCAAGGCTAATACCTACTCCTGTCACACCGCTTTCTTTCAGTTTTCTGGCGATGTCGTCATCGATCAGGTTGCCATTTGTTCCTAAAACCACCATCATCCCTTTTTGCGATGCGTGTGAGGCCAGTTCGTAAATATCGTTTCTTAATAAAGGCTCCCCGCCGGTGAGGATGAGGAGGAGATTGGGATTAAGTTCGGCCATCTGGTCTATGAGACGCAACCCCTCTTGTGTGTTAAGTTCTTTGGCAGACTGTTTGGTTAATGCATTCGTATCGAGGTAGCAGTGGCTGCAGCGCAGGTTGCACCGGTAGGTCGTGTTCCAGGAGATAGCGTAGGGTTTGTAGTTCATGCTTAGCTTTCAAATAATTTTTACTAAAAATGATATATGATTACGCTGGAAAAAACAACAAATTTTGTAACACGTTAGTTTTTTGAAAAACAGCCCCGTAGGGGCGAGATGTTTATAGAAAATGCGATATACAAAACCTTAGCTCCATCGGAGCGTCATGTGAGACACAGAAACAACATAGCGCAGCAAAGCCGCACCTAATTCTCCGTTGTGAAAGCGGGAGATTGCTTCGGAAAGGACCCTCGCAATGACACAGGCTATGCTTTGATGACATTGGTGCACTGTCATTGCGAGCAGACAAGATGCATCGCCAAGTCCAGTTGCGGCATGCCTTTGATTACATACTGCACGCTGTCATTGCGAGGGTCTTTTCCGAAGCAATCTTTCTCTCATAAACAAACGGTACCTCCTGATAAGGGATAAATAGGGTTATGAAAAAACTTACAAAAAAAGAAGTTTTTACGCGGTAATACTATACCGCTCCGATGAAGCTTTATTACAACATAATGGCTTGTCTATAAATATATCGCTCCGAAGGGAGCCTTTCCTGATACTTTTTCAAAAAACTAAACTGTTACCAAATTTGAATCACAAAAAAGTATAGTACCGTAGAACATTAATCCCTGCGTCCTGCACTGAAGGCGAAGCCTTATTGCAGGATTTAGAAATGTTTATACCTTTTTGTTTGACACAGAAGTGAATATATTGTACCTTGTGAAGTTATTCACGAATAATATCGATAAAATTGATTACGATAAGGGCAAACCCTGAGTGATCAGGGGACGCAAAGCAAAGGGTCTTTGTCCGTACAGAGAAGTACGGATAAAATAAAATTTTCAGGCGTATACGGAAATACGTATTACAAAAGATAGCCTTACTGCCGAAGGTGTTTCATGAACCATTTTTGGCGGTGAGGCTTTTTTGTTTTCAGGGATGTATCAAAGAGTTCTTTTGCAAGGAGAATCTTGTCCTTAAAGAGGGACTTGTTTTC
>AYTS01000114.1 GCA_002009475.1 Candidatus Brocadia carolinensis
CACTCTTGTACGGTGAGTGCTTTACCCGGTAATGCACCTCGGGCACCGTCAGTGGCTCAGCCCTCGGCAGCGGCTCCCACTCTGGACCCGTCTGGATCGTCGCAACCACTTGCGGCGTCCCCGCCATCAACTGACCAGTCGTCACTACCCCAAACAACCCAAGGGCGGCTACCAAACCGATCTTTTTTATTCCACTTCTCATAATTCTTATCTCCTCCTTAATGATTTACCCTATTTCTGAATTCTTACCGCTTATCACTCTCTTCCACATCTCCCCGGTAAACCGGGTCGCCTGTTTCACCACCCTTAATCCACTGGCGTCCTTATCACGGACACATTGTTGGAAAAATAGTTGGCTGCATAACAATACTTACCATCCGGCGATAAACAGACTGAGCTTGGCCCAAGACCCGTAGTCACCCTAGCCACCAGATACTCCCTCACAAACCCAAGATCATCCCTGAGATAATCCAGATCCGACTGTGAGTTCCCACGGACAACATTCAGCACCTTGCCCATGTCAAGGATCGTTACCCGATGCATCCCTCTTATTCCAATATACAAATACCTCCCCTTCGGATCCATCGCCAATCCATACGGATTACCATCATAGTTATTGAGCTCGTCTAACGGCAACCGTGCCACCTTACCGCCAGCCTTCGTCTCCAACACTGCGATGTTGTTCGTAAATACCTGCCCGTTCTCTGCCTCACACACCGGCAACCAGTTCTTTGGGGTCTCATACGTCACTACCACATACTGCCCATCAGGCGTATATATCACATCCCTCAAATTCGCACTCTCACGAATTATCCGCTTCTCGGTTACCCGGCCACTGTCTACATCAATAAAGTTCACGCTCCGGTTGATCGAACCGACCGTGTCATTTATCACCGCAAGCGTCTTGCCATCCGGCGATATGTCCAACGTCCTTGGACCGTAATCACTCGTGTAGATCGACCTCGTCTTCTCCATCTTCCCCGTATCTATCACGTCGATCGTGTTCCACATGCACCCAGAACATGCTACATATGCCGTCCTTCCGTCCTTCGTGATCCTTATCCCGCTCGGCCAGTCACCTACCTTGATCTCCTTGACTACCTGCTTGCGCGCAATATCGATCACCGACACACTGTCGCTCTCCGCATTACAAACAAACAAAAACGCATTGTCTGGTGTCATTGCCGATGCCTCCGGCTGTACCCCTACCGCTACCTCTCCCGTCACCTTCATCGTCCGGGCATCCACAAACGTCACACTATGCCCCGACTGATTGCAAATATACAACGTCCCTCCATCCGGCGACGTCGTGACATGAAACGGCCCCGGCAGATCCGTCTTCACGTGCGTGCCCTGGATAAACCCAGCACTCGCTACCCCCCCCCACCGTCAGCACCGCTCCCACTACCGCTGCTCCTATCCATCCTCTTCCTTTCATCGCTCTTCCTTCCCTCCTAAAACAATTAATCTACAACGCAAAATAAAGTACAACTATTTCGTAACGTGCGGACACGTACCTGATTTTGTACAGATTATCTCCAAAGGAACACCGCACGTCTCACAATCCCCTGCTCTTTCAATTTGCGGCGCGTACCTTCCTTTCATCGTTGTAAAACCTTTTCCTGGCTCTGGGGTTTCTTTGCCACATTTCGAACATTTAAACAACGCTCTCGCCCATATTTTTTTGCTTGTGATATCGTCACCACATTCATCACAAGCGCCAGGAGCAGGCAGACACACGCCATATTTCTTACAGTTGGTATTTACGCAACTATAGGCAATTTTCTGGCATGCCCAGCACGTAGGTAAATCAGTATGGGTCTTGTCTCCGGCAGCACGATGTTTTGCAAAATCCCAAATATAACCTATTTCGGAACACTCATTAAATTCTCTTACATCTTTGCAGGCATCGCACCAATATGCTTCTAAAATCTGTCGTTTATCGCATGGCTTATCCCATACAGCAAAAACAGACTGACTCAGAGAAACAAAAATACTAAACACACCGGCAGCTAGTAAAATAGTCTTTCTCATAACTCTACTCACCCCCCTTCATAGTTCTTGTTTTTTTAAACGTTTAAAATACATTTACGAATTTCACAGTGATATGCACAACTCATTCCAAAAAGCTAAACAAATATCAGATACCTTGTAACACGCATCATTACTGCAAATTATTAAAATCCATTACCTCATTGACCTTCAATTTAATGCACCACTATGGTTTTATTCAGCCATTTTTGTCACTGAGATTTTACCTTTATCTATGTTCCTGTTCATCAATTTACCAAACCATACTTTTGGAGTCTATACCGAAAGGTTCCTCTTGTTAAACCTAATAATTTGGCAGCTTTGGATTTATTATTTTTACTTTTCTCGAGAGCCTGGGTAACCAACTGTTTTTCTAGATCATCTAAAGACAAGCCATGCGGAGGAATATCAAACGACACCGATTTATCGGCAGGCTGCACTTTATCCTTACTGATAACCTGAGCACCTCTCACAATTGTTGTTGGCAAATGATCAGACGTGATAACATTTGATTTACAAAGGATTACAGCCCTTTCAATAACATTCTGCAACTCTCTGATATTCCCTTCCCACTTATGCGCAACGAGTAACTTCTCAGCTCCTTGCTCAATGAAACAGGCGATTTTCCCATTTTCGTGGAAAACCGTTTTAAAAAGTGTCTACCCAGCGGAATGATATCTTCTTTTCTTTCCCGCAATGGTGTTAAGGTGATGGGAAAAACACTTATTCGATAATATAAATCCTCTCTAAATTTTCCTACTTTTACTAACTCTTCAAGATTTTTGTTCGTAGCACAAATAATTCGGCTATCTGCCTTAATCGTCTCCGTACCACCAAGGCGCTCCATCTCTTTAGCCTCAATAACCCTCAACACTTTTGCCTGAACGGCTGTACTCATTTCTGATATTTCGTCCATGAAAAAAGTTCCACCAGATGCCAGTTCAAATCGACCTTTCTTCGTTTTCTCGGCATTGGTAAAAGCACCTCGCTCATAACCAAACAACTCGCTTTCAAGCAAATTTTCCGGAATTGCTGCACAATTCAGCACAATGAGAGGACCACATGCTCTGTTGCTGTTATAGTGTATAGCACGCGCAATTAATTCCTTTCCTGTGCCACTTTCTCCCGTTATTAATACCGTCGAATCTGTTTTTGAGACCTCTCCAACTAATCGTAATGCCTCTATTACCTGAGGGGAATTACCAATGATATTTTTAAAGTCATATTGGGATTCAAGTTCTTGACGCAAATATTTGTTTTCAATAGCGAGGGAACTCATTTTCAGAGCTCTATTCACGGCTAACTTGAGAATTTCTTTCTCAAACGGTGTGGTAAGAAAATCAAAAACCCCTTCTTTCATGACATCAATTGCAGAACCGACTGAACCGTAAGCAGTAAGCACTATTATAGGAAGATCGGGGACTTTATCTTTGATTGCCCTGAGAAACTCGAGCCTTCCCATTTCAGGCACTTTCAGATCTGTTATAAGGAGATGAGTACGTTCATGCTCAAGATAATCTAAAGTTGATTCGGAACAGCTTGTTGTCGCAACTTTGACATCTTCCATTTCCTCAAAAACCATAGCGAGCACTCTTCGCATGCGTTCTTCATCATCTGCGATTAAAACTCTGTAAGCCATCCTACACCTATTTTAACACCATAGTCTTTCAAACTTACAAAGGCTTGCTTGTTTCTTATTGAAATGATACTAATATGAATTAAATAGCCCAAACAATAAGAGCAGAAAACATGAACCCAACCATTATTAAACCGGTAATCAAGATAGGAACGGCAAATAATCTGGTTAAAAAACTTACGAACAGTGATGGTGGAGCAACTTTATAATTTTCCAGTTGATGCTGACTTTCAAGTCTTTTGAACTGATTGAACCGTTCATGCCGAAATTCAGCCTCCGTTATTTTTCCAGTAAAAATCGCCTCATCAACAGGCATTTTTTCTGGAAGCAGGTGAGTATGAAAAAAATGAATTGTAAATATGAAACCAGCCGCAAGAATAGCCTCATAGCGATGAACAATCAGGGCAATGCTTGGAAGATCAACAATACTTGCGACTGAGACAGGAATAATTTTTGTGAATTGTACTGGAAACCAAAGGATTAATCCGGTAACCGCCATTACCAAAGTACCCCACATCAGCGATAAATATTCAAACTTCTCCCAATAAATCCATTTATCAAAATCTGGGCGCTTTCCTATTCCAAGAAACCATTTAATATCACCAACTATATCAAAAATATCCCTGGGTTGTATAAGCAGAGAATTAGGGCCCCAAAAAAAAACCCTTTTTCTTTTGCACTGATATGCAAATGAACAGATAAAGAAAATGAATAAAGGCTGAAAAAAATGTTACGATAGCACAAATGCGATGAATATACCCAGCCGTAGGATAACCACCAAACAGCTCATACAACCAGCGAGCCCACGCATAACTTCTAAACGCCAGTGGCATTCCGGTTAAGACAAGACCAAAAAAACTTATAATAATCAAAAAGTGGCAAAATCTGTGAAATAAACTAAACCTCACATAATTAATGCTGCTCTTCATCTGTATGCCCCTTTCTCTTATACTCATCTCGTGCTACTGCAAACCAACTAAGCAATGAATGAATTCCAAAGGAAGAAAATGTAAATGCTAATATCCCGATATACATCACAAATACTACGCATAAAATTGTCTGCGGGTTTTTCAAAATGGTTTTGAGATTTTCAGGATTGCTACGTGCGTTTTTTTAACGCTGCAAGCATCTTTTTATAATAATTCAGATTCTTAATCTGAGGATGTTCTACATGTTTTACAAAACTTGCATTGGCACCTGCATGACAATTACCGCAAGTTTCTAAAATCTTTTCTTTGCCAACTTTCGACTCCGGATCATTCGAGTTTAAAATTTTGTGTTTGCCGTGACAATCAAAACACACGGGGACATCGGTTTCGGTATGTCCAAGTGCTGTAACTTGACCATGAGCATTATTTCTATAACTATCAAGATACTCTTTATGGCACTCTCCACAGGAGTCTATCGTTAATTTTCTATGTAAGGGGTCTGTTCCTCTTGGTACATCTCGCGGAGATTTTTCTCCAAGAGAAGTATAGTGGTAGGTCACACCTGCATGACAATCCTTGCAAGTTGGTACATCTTTATTATTTTGCTTCATCAACTTCACGTGGTTGCTCTGCAAATAATCATCCGCAGGGTCATCATGACAAAAGGTTATACAATCAACAGGCTTTAGATTTGGCTTATGGCCATCTGTCAAATCAGCCCCATCTAGATCTTGATGACAATCGGTACAAAAAAAATCTTCTCCTCCGTGAGCTGAAGCCTTAAAAACGGCTTCATCAATTAGCATAGAAACCACCCGCACTTCACCCGTAACGGGATCGATTTTTGCCTTTTCTGCTGTTTTTAATTTATCTGGTTTTGTATGGCATTCAATACAGGGGCCATTATCGCCTGCAGATAAAACTGCAGGCGACAGGCCAATAACGGCTGCACTTAACGTAAAAAGTGCATACACTTTAAATCCTTTAAAACCGGATAAACCTTTTAATATCAAGCTTTTCTCTGACTTATGAAACATCTACAGAATCCTCCCCAGCTAGATAACTCTTAAGCCAAAAGAGTTATTCCTTTTTCTTTGGTTTTAATGGTGTATTAAGAATTTCATCCTTTGGTAACAGAGCAGCCCACTTCTTTTTGTCTTCAGGAGAAAGCTTTTTAATCGCTATATCAATTTCATCCTCATCGCGGTGATCGTCCTTCTTGAAATAATCTTTATAATCCATAACCTTATCAGTTTTTGGACATTTGTTTGCATCATCTTTACTTTCCCAATGACATTTCAAACACTGCTCCTTTACCGTTGCAGGCCCGTTAATCCCAGCTACAATCAAACCAGCATCATATTGCACCTTTCTGGCCTCAAACGGGTCTTTCTTCAACAACTCCTTAAATGCGTCCTTTCCCTTACCCTGAAAATTCTCTTTCACTTTCTTATACTCAGAACCAGCGCCATGACAGGCCTCACATTGCACATTGGGCAAATACTTTTTACCAGCTTCGGCAATCTTCTCGCCATATGCGGTACCATGACATTTCAAGCATTCAGGATTCTCAGCATCTGGAGTTCCCTTCAGTCTTTTCTCCCAGGTATTGGAATGCAATCTCTCCTTATATTCTTCACCCTCAAAACAACCTTTACCCATATGACATTTACAACCACTGTTACCAACATATTCTGCACCGTTGGATATTGCAGAAAATGAAAAGGTCAAACTCCATACAGAAACCGCAATACCACTCATCAAACCCAGAGCTTTACTACCGCCAAACATTACTATCTCCTTTCCTATTACCAAGTAAATATTACAAAAACTACCCGTAAAACATTTGAGATAAAAAGTAGTTAACTTTTAGAGAAAACTAGATTAGCATGCTTTTTAAATGGTGTCAAGAAAAAATTCATGCATCACGAACGTTGACTTTTCGACAACAGATTTTCCACAAAATTCGTATTGATGTTTCCACTTGCAAACTGCGAATGCGCTATCAGTTCTAAATTCAGCGGAATGGTCGTTTTGATACCTTCGATCACGTATTCATTTAAAGCCCTTTTCATGCAGGCAATTGCTTCTTCCCGTGTTTTTTGATATACAATTAGCTTTGAAATCATGGAATCATAGTACGGCGGAACCTCATAACCAGCATGCACATGAGAGTCAACTCTTACCCCTCTGCCACCTGGTGGGTTATACAAAGTAATTTTGCCTGGTTGAGGACGAAACCCATTATTCGGGTCTTCGGCATTAATACGACACTCTATTGCGACACCACGAGGTCTGACTCGTTTCTGTTTTATGTTTAACCGCTCACCACATGCAATTCTTATCTGCTGTTTCACCAAATCAATCCCAGTAACCATCTCAGTAACCGGATGTTCTACCTGAAGACGGGTATTTACTTCAATAAAGTAAAAATCACCCGCCTTGCTTACTAAAAATTCAACCGTACCCGCATTGGTATAATTCACAGCCTTTGCTATTTTAATTGCCGCTTTGCATATTTCCTCTCGCAGACGGTCTGATATACTGGGAGACGGGGATTCTTCAATAAGTTTTTGGTGTTTTCGCTGCAACGTACAATCCCGCTCACCTAAGTGAATGATGTTACCGTAATTATCCCCAAATATCTGTACCTCTACATGGCGCGTATCTTCAATATATTTTTCTATATATATCGAAGGATCCTTAAAAGCGGATTCCGCTTCTCTTTGAGCAACCGCCAAAGAATTCACAAGACTTATATCATTGTGCGCAACGCGCATTCCACGCCCGCCGCCACCGGAAGACGCTTTTATAATAACGGGATATCCAATCTTGTGCGCTACGTCAAGCGCCTGTTGCTGACTTTTAATAACTGATTCGCTCCCCGGCACAACAGGAACTTTACAAGCCATAGCAATTTTCCTTGCCTCGGTCTTGTTCCCCAGTTTTTTCAACACTTCCGAACGAGGGCCGATAAATACAATTTTGGAGGATTCGCACACTTCGGCAAAATGGCTAACCTCGGATAAAAAACCGTATCCCGGATGTATCGCTTCAATATCAGTTATCTCAGCGGCACTAATGATGCTTGGAATATTCAGATAACTACCATCCGCTTCCGAAGGACCAACGCACACGGTAATATCTGCCTGTTTTAAGTACATGGCATTTTTATCAGCCTTCGAACATATCGCAACTGTTTCTATGCCCATTTCGCGACAAGCCCGAATGATTCTTAAGGCAATCTCGCCCCGATTTGCAATCATTATCCTTGAAAACATACTCTACATCATCCACCAGTCATAAATTTATTGAAGTTTATAATCACATCTGTCATTTTGTTGACGGTCTAACACGAAATAGCGGCTGGCCATACTCTATGGCTTCCCCATCATTGACATAAATATCAACAATTTCACCTACCAGCTCGGCTTTTACTTCGTTCATTATCTTCATTGCCTCAATGATGCAAACCACGGTTTCCTCGTTAACTGAGTCTCCAACATTTACACACGGATCTGCCCCGGGAGCATTGGCCCGATAAAATGTACCCACCATAGGTGAAATAATCTCTGTAATATTTTCACTATCTTTCGACAATACGGGTATCGGATGTTTGTGGTTTAGTGGTGGAGGATATATGGAGGGGACTGCAACTGATGAAGCAACGGTATGGGTATAACCAACCTCAGTTTTTTTAATCCGTATCTTGGTAACATCTTCCTGAATTTCAATCTCAGACAATTCATTTTCATTCATAATTGAAATTAATTGCTTTACCTTGTCTATAACACTCATTTTCTATTCCTTAAAGTGGAGTTCTCTTTTTAATTATGAAACAGGTAAGCCAAAAAAACTTCTGCTAATCCGTATGGGGATTACCTTTGTTTAAGAACTACGCGGAGAAATTATGAAACAACAAATTGGTGGAGTAAAATGAAGGGCTATTGTACAGAGTATCCTTTATTATCCTTTGTTTAACAGACAACGGCGTGCTCTCTTTTTAATTTAAACTACTTTTCTTAATCTTTTTTGGTACCCGACTTAAAACCTCACAACCGCTGGAAGTAACTAATACCATGTCTTCTATGCGTACACCACCCCACCCCGGGATATAAATTCCAGGCTCTACGGTAAATACCATACTCTCTTCTAATATTTCCTTGCTCCTGCTATTTATCGTGGGGCATTCATGCACTTCAAGCCCAATGCCATGCCCTACTCCATGACCAAAACACTTGGCAAATCCTTTTTTTTTCAATATAACTTCTCGCGGCATAATCAACATCACTTGCCTTTCTGCCAGGTTTAATTTTATCAATTGCAAAACACTGTGCATCTAACACTATTTGGTATATCTTCTTATGCGCGGGGGATATTTTATCTGCGAAATGAACCCTTGTCAAGTCGGAATTATAAAACTGAAAACATACACCCCAATCGATTAAAACAGCCTCTTTCCCCTCTATTATTCTCTCTGTTGCACGCGCGTGCGGCAGTGAAGCACGTTGCCCTGCAGCACAGATTATTTCAAAAGAACTTTTTTCTCCACCCTGATTTCTTATTTCATATTCCAAGAAATCGGCGATTTTTTTTTCTGACAACCCTGCCTTTATTGTTTCTTTCGTAACAGCATATGCCTTCTCAGCAATGTCAATGGCCGTCCGAATCTTCTCTAACTCCTGCTGCGTTTTCCGTTTTCGATATCTTTCAACAATTCCCTGCATTGGTATAACACGAATCCCATCTATGTTGCCTACAATTTCACGGTACTGGTACAACGAGAGATAGAGGGACTCAACGTAGAGCTTTTTTATTTTAAGACGCTTGAGTTTCCCACAAATCGTCCTCATCAAGGAAACTTTTTTTTTCAACGATCTTAATCCAGGGAATATCCTGCTGGGCCTGTTCAACGTATCTAAAATCCGTGAATAAATAGTCGCAATCCGTTGTGACCAAAAGGATGCTTTCGCTCCCCGTAAAGTTCGTAATATACCGGATGTTTACTGCATTGGTAATTAAGAATCCACCTACATTCTTTTCTCTTAGTATTTGCTTTATATTAGGTAAACAACTCATACCGATGAATTTTGCAACCAAGCATGCTGATGTCAGATTACGAAAACTATTTCTTTTCTTTTTTAATCTTTTCTATTAACGTATCGATAAACGTCTTAAATTGTTTGTCACTGTCGATTTGTTCTTTCACCTTCTTTATGGCAAACATAACCGTGGAATGTTTCTTACTCGCAAAGTAATTCCCAATTTGCTGATAAGACCAATTCAGGAGAGTCTTGATCAGGTACATGCATATTTGCCGTGGAAAGGATATAGATTTTATTTTTTTATTCGAGTGAAGCTCATTGCGTGAAATATTGAAATAACTTAATATTACAGTTTCAATTTCATTAATTTTGATGATCTTTCCTTCCGCCAGGAAAAATTCTCCCAGGACATCACCAGCCAACTGGATATCTATGTTTTTTTCATTAAACTTTGCATGGGCAGAAAGCGTTGTCAACGCACTTTCAACTTCCCTTACATTATCAACAAATTTCTCTGCAACAAACTCCAGCACTTCTTCAGGAAAATGCACTTCAAAATGTGCGGCTTTTGATCTCAAGATTAAAAGTCTTGTCGCATAATCAGGTTTATCTATCTTGACAATCATTCCCGACATAAACCGGCTCGCGAGGGTCTCCTTTAGCTGACCAATCATCTTAGGATGTGCATCACTTGCAAATATGATTCTTTTTGATAGCTCATATAACGCATTGAAGGTATGCAAAAACTCCTCCTGAACACCCTGCTTATTGGAAAGAAAATGTACGTCATCGATAAGAAATATATCCACATTCCTGAATTTCTGTCGAAATGCTTCCATTTTTCCTTTTTGCAACGAATAAATAAATTCATTTGTCCACTTCTCTGCTGGCATATAAATACCATTTATATTTTGTTCTTCACGAATCCGATTCCAAACCCCTTGGAGTATATGCGTTTTTCCAACACCAACAGAACCGTGAATAAAAAGAGGGTTAAAGGCGGGATATTTATCCTTAATAACTTCGAGGGATGCAGTATATGCCATTCTATTGTTAGGACCAACCACAAAATCTTCCAGCTTCAGGTATCTATTCAATGATGAAGCAGTTTTATTTCCGTCTATTTTCTTCTCTATTTGGGAGTTGCCAACTGGTAGAATATTTTCACCATTACTGCTTTTTGCGATAGAAAATCTTATATCCAATTCTTTACTATTTACGAGTTTTCCAATACCCTCCCGTAATATATTCGAAAAATTTTCTTGCAACCACACCTGAGTAAATACATTCGGCACGGCTATATTCGCACAGTTTTCGTCAAAAGATTCAAGCCGGGTATTTTTAAACCATAGGTTAAATCGTAAAGGACCCACTCTTTCCCGAATATCCTGAAGAACATCGTCCCAGACCTTTGAGTAAAACTCCATTACTATTATTATCCTTTTAAGCTATGAAGAAATTCGTTTTGGAAATGAAATAAGACCCATATTTGCAGAAGGGCGATATTAGCAGAAGGGTTTATAGGTGTCAAAATAAAAAGGTGTCCACATGCTTAAAATATCTTTGGCATAAACACGTGTCGTACCTAACATCTTTATGAATATAACTATAAAAAAATAAAAACCCTACCATAAATTCCTAAATAAATTTATTAAAAAAATATTTATAATATTAACTTTTGTTATGAAAAATATTTTGTTTTGTAATGTCATATTAAATTGAAACTTAGAAGCACATATTTTTTCTCTGCTTCTGTACTACATTTATTTCATTTGACATAATCAAACTTTTCCTTCGCAAAATTCATTCATAACGTAAAAACAAATTGTTGATAACGTGTGAATTATTGGTTAAAAGTAAAAATAGTCATTATACATATACTATTTATTATCAAGAACTTGAGGCAATTATTTTTCTTTTAAATATTAGTTAACTCGATGTTAACAAGAACAAATTTTTATGTCACTACGCTTAAAAAAATATAAAAAATTTTCGACCATATTTAATAAAAATACGATTTCAAAAAATACCATCTGACTTTAAATTATTGTCATTGAAATTTTGGGTAGGAAATAGAAAAAATGATGAAGGAAAAACGTCAGGACAAAATCACGTCACCATAAAAATTCACCTTTGAATTTTTATTTTAACATCTCTCCGGTGTTGAAGGGATGTTTTAATCCGGTACTACATTATTCCCTGTTAAGTAACAAATGGCTACTTTACATGACTCTTTAATTCTGATACATAGGCAGGAAGATTCTTGTATAAATGTTTTTTTCTTTCGTGGCTTTTTTTTCCGACATAACATATCCAGCAATGATCGGCATGGCTATCGTTGCGTCACTATACACAACCACATGGTTTTTCACCTCTTCACTGCGTATCTTACCCCATGAAATAGCCTCTGTTGGTGTTGCTCCTGAAAGGCCGCCCCATTGCGGTGCGTCGGTAGTAACCTGAATAAAATAATCATGACCACCTTTATTAATATCCAGTATTTGTGCAAGGGTGGGTTGTGTCTGCATGTAGAAATTTTTTGGTGAACCACCTCCGATACTTACAACACCGTTTTTTTTCGCTGCTGAAAACAATAGCCGTAGTTTGAAGGACATCCAGATCAGTATCGACCGTTATGCCTTTATCCTGTATTTTAAGATACGACAGATTCATTCCAATCGAAGAATCACCAGGAGAAGAAACAAAAACGGGGACATCATATCGTGCCGCCTGAGCCACAAAACTTAACTGAGGTGATGGAGTATCAGAAAGAACCGCTTTGCCTAACATATAGTGAAAGTCCGCAGTGGAGACTGGCTGAGTGATAGAATTTTTTTGTGTTACATCCTGAATGAATTTATCCGTCTTAAACAAGAGTTCATCCGTAATAAAGATATCATAGATACGTTCAATTCCGGCTTCGTAAAGTTTTGTATCGTCAACCCGAAAATCACCCTGATGTACCGGCAAGTCCAGTGCAAAATGGAGATCATGATACAGATTAGCACCGGTTGAAATGATAAAATCCACAAATCCATTTTCAATAAGAGCAATAAGTATCCCCCCCATTCCCGTTGGCGTCATAGCCCCCGAGAGAGTAAGACCTACGGTAGCATCCTCTTCAATCATATGAGCATAAAGTTTACATGCTTCTGCCAACCGTCCGGCATTAAACGCCCCGGAACGACTATATTCGTCAACGAGGTCCTTTACCTTCATACCCTTCTTTAAGACCTGAGGAGTTATACGCGGTTTACAGAGATATTTGTGTTGTAACTGACACTGTTTCGATTTTTTTTGACATGGACATCTGCATTTCCTTACATAAATAATTACCTATGAATTCGGGTATCGGTAAAAGCTAAATTAAAGGGAGCCAAAGTATATAAAACTGTGGTAATCCAGTCAATTGAAAAAGAACAATATCGTGAAATCCCAAACCTTTTTCAACCCTTCAATAGTACTTCATGGATGATATCTTCCATTTTTATACTTTCCAAACATATTGGTGTAATGCAATTTCTTCTCACGTCTGCCACACAAGGACTGCAATGTACTTTATTATAAAGGATTTTAACCGACTCACCCCGGGGTCCCCACATTTTTGGATCCGTAGGGCCAAAGAGGGCAATAGTACGGATACCAAGGGCAGCGGCTAAATGCGTGATTCCAGAATCATTTCCTATAAAAATATTACATCGCTTTATTACAGCAGCGAGTTTAGCCAGAG
This sequence comes from Candidatus Brocadia carolinensis, assembly GCA_002009475.1. GTDB lineage: Bacteria > Planctomycetota > Brocadiia > Brocadiales > Brocadiaceae > Brocadia > Brocadia carolinensis. Next base: position 13,372 of record AYTS01000114.1, read on the forward strand.
GAAGTTGGTCAACCAGGGTAAAATCATCATGAATTTCCGCTTTTAATCGTTCAATAATCTCCTGATCCGCAGGACCAGAGACAACAATGATGTGCGCTTGCAACTCCTGATTGAGCCGACTTATCAATGTAGCAAATCTTTCGATAGACCAACATTTTTGCTTACTGCCACTCCCGGGATGAATGGCGATCAACATTTTTTTTGAACCAGTACCGCAGTCTTTTACAAAATCCTCACCAAACCTGATATCCTCATCGTTCAAAAATATTTTTGGTATAGTATCGGTGTATGTGATCTCCAGGGAATCCAATAATTGAAGAAAATGATCAATCATGTGAATCCCTTCATCATCAGCGGGAAAAGAGTCGTAGTGAATAATACACCGAGCCTTTGAAGCATTCAGATTATGCGAGAAAATCTGGTCCCTGTCAGACACAAATGAAATAATCAAATCCATCTGATGCAATCTTTCTTTGAATGAGTTGGGTATCTCAGCATCTTTCACAAAGAGGTGGGCAATATCCATTTGATCAAACCGACTGACTACATCCGCATAATAGCGCCCTTTGATAAGTTCTAGATACGCTGGATAGCCCATGACTTCAATAAAGGCATTGGGAAAATGATTACGAATTGCGCCAAGGGTAGGCAAGGTGACAATCAGATCGCCTATGGCACCTGGACGTATAATTATGATACGCCTTACTAAAGATTTAAATTTCAGAGATGCTTGTCGAATGGTTTAACAGGAATTTTGAATTTGATGACTTATCTGCGTGGATGAAAGATTTGTTACTCTAAACCTTCTTTCTTTTTTTTTATCATCTCGGTCACATTCTCAAAGAATTTTGGATTCCCATCAGCCGCAGCCCGCTTTTTTGCCTCTGCCTGAATCTTTTTCACATCCAGGATATGTCCCATGCATTCTTCTGCGGATTTACACCACTCTACGCAGGTTGGAACCTTATCTTTAAAAATGGTTGTACCACACTTATGGCAATCCGTCTTTTCTTCGTCACTCCACATCTCCACCATAACGCCACAATTATGGCATTTACGATCTATGGGAGTAGGGGTCGCATTTCTTATACTGCCCGGGCATTTTACTTTACTCATATGACAATCTCCTTAAATTACAGAGAACTATTTAATCTTTAAAACGAGATTCTATGGCAAATTGTTTCCTGGGTCAAGAATTTTCCAACGAAGAGACCGCGATAAATACTTTTTTCATCCTAAAGGAAGCAAAAGACGTCACATCATACCGTAGCTCACAGCAAACATAATCCCCCTATTTTGGTAAAGCTTACCATGTCTCATTACTTCCATCAGAACACAGAGGAATGGCTGAATCAAGACTCTGTTGAACGAGGGAAAACACACATTATTTTCTTGCGTTTTTATCAAATACGTGTTAAATATGCAGAAAAAATTGAACATCTTGCTTACTCACACCACTTCAAAATTAAAAAACAATGAGAATTCTGTCGGGTTTAGAACTTTTCGTTATTTTCCTCTGTTGCTGTGTAGGAATTTTTATTGGTTTATGCAGCTACACATTTTATTATGCACATGGGGCATCCTATCTGTCCAATGACCCTAAGGCATGCGTTAATTGCCATATCATGCGGGAACAATACGATGGCTGGCAAAAGGCTAGTCATCACGCGGTTGCAACATGCAACGATTGCCATATACCACATGAGTTCGTCTCAAAATATGTTACAAAGCTCAAAAACGGCTTCTGGCATTCAAAGGGTTTTACCTTACAGGATTTCCGTGAACCAATCCGCATTTTGCCGGAGAATCGTATTGTTCTGCAAAAGAATTGTTTGTATTGTCATGGAGCATTTGTAAGCGAGATCGCGACCCATCCTGGCAACGATCAGCAAATGCTGGATTGCATCCATTGTCACAGTAGCGTTGGACACGGTCCGGCGCGCTAGATTAAGGAGAACCTACGCTATGCCTCATCAACCACCAGACTCCCATCATTGTAGTTCAAAGATTATTTATGTATTCATAACTCTTGCATTTGCTGCTGCAACGGTGGGTGTTGTTTTTCTGTTAAAAAAATGTCATGCACCGAAAAGAAGAGGCAAAACAACACGTGTTTCGGGTAGTGGAAATAACGGAGGACACCATCGACCCTGTTATCTGGGGGAAAAATTATCCGCGTCAATACGATGCTATCGCCGGACAGTCGATATAGAACGTACCAGACACGGCGGAAGCGAAGCATTCAACAGACTTGAAGAATACCCGCGCTGGCGTGAGATATTTCTGGGATATGCCTTCGGTATAGACTATCGCGAAGATCGTGGTCATGCCTACATGCTGTCTGACCAGGACGTAACGGAACGTATCAAAATTGTTAAACAGCCGGGCGCATGCCTGCACTGTCACGCATCCGTCCTGCCCGCCTATCGCGAGTCCGGCTTGAAGGCCGGTATACCGGCGAATGAAGCGCATCGGCAGGAACAAATAATGAAAGGTTTTGAAATGGTCTGCGCCATGCCATATAATGATGCACGCACGTTGGTCTCTCATCCGATATCATGCATAGATTGTCATGATCCTGATACCCTTCAATTACGTGTTACCCGGACAGCCTTTCTTAATGCACTTCAGGCGCTCGCCAGGTCCAACAGTCCCTTACCCCATTTACCCAGTATTGAACGCTGGCGAAAAGACGGCCGTAAAGGCGAGTACGATGTCAATACCATGGCAACAAGGCAGGAAATGCGCTCGTTTGCCTGCGGTCAATGCCACGTGGAGTATTATTTTAAAGGTGAAGGCAAACTCGTAACGTATCCCTGGCACAAAGGTATGAGGGCAGAACAGATCGAGGACTACTATGATGAAACGGGCTTTAAAGACTGGACCCACAAAACCAGCGGTGCACCCTTGCTCAAGGCACAACACCCTGAGTTCGAAATGTGGAGTCAGGGGATTCATGCCCGCAGCGGCGTTTCGTGCGCAGATTGTCACATGCCCTACAAGCGGGAAGGAGCCGTGAAAGTCAGCGATCATCATGTACGGAGTCCCTTATTCAATCTTTCCAATGCGTGCCAAACCTGCCATCACACTACGGAATCGGAACTCATGGCGCGCATCGCATTGATTCAGGACACCACGCGGGATTTGATGAGTCGTGCTGAGGTTGCGGTTGTTGATCTTATTCATGATTTACAAAAGGCTCAGGAATCGGGAATACCTGCCGAACAATTGAAAGCAGCACAATCCTTACACCGCAAAGCTCAGTGGCGACTGGACTTTGTAGCAGCAGAAAACTCAATGGGCTTTCATGCCCCCCAGGAAGCCGCACGTATCCTGGGAGAGGCAATTGATTACGCACGGCAGGGACAGCTTGAAGCACTGAAATTGAAAACTCCGGCTACGACAGGAGACAAACCATAAAAACCAACTGTCAGTCATGAAAAATTCATCGTATCAAAGCATCCGGAAGAAGTATCATTGTATCCACACAGGTTTCATAAACGGAATGCGCAATCCAGATGCGGTTGAATTGAAGATGCGACCGCGGAATCAGAAAAAAAGCTGATTTAACAATCTGTAGAATTTTTACCGTTTTTGTTTCCTGCTATACCAAAGCTTTGCCTTTAATTAGGCATTCGTCAACTTACCTCCCTGTTTCCCCCAGTTTACGGGGGGATTATGGGGGGTAATTGAAATTCCTATACGTTTAATTAGGCCTTCGGCGACTACACATAGTAGCCGCATGGCTTTAGCCTGCGTGGAACTTGTGTTAAACTCTTTTGTGTGTGTCCCAGGAACGCACCCTAAAAGGGATGTTGCTACCTGATTGAAATTCCCAAACCGATATTTACCCTGTACAGCTTATCTCTTTTCATCTGAGCTTTCATCTTTTTTCTCAACTTCCTGTTCTTTTAACAATTTATACTCAATACTATCCACAAGGGCATACCAGCTTGCCTCAATAACATTTTCTGACACCCCAACCGTATTCCAGATATTTTCCCTGTCCTGTGATTCAATAATTACCCTGACCTTAGCCGCAGTCCCTGTACGTGGATTAATCACACGCACTTTATAATCCACCAGCTTCATATCCTTTAATGAGGGATAGAATCGCTCCAAAGCCTTGCGCAATGCCGAGTCAAGGGCATTTACAGGACCATACCCCTCACTTGCAGAAAGTTCCTGAATATCGTTGACTTTAACCTTAACCGTTGCCTCTGTCACGGGCAATCCATTTTCCCTTTTTTCAACAATCACCCGGAACCCTTCCAGATCAAAAAAGATGCTATACCTGCCAATCTTCTTTCTCACCAGTAATTCAAAGGACGCCTCGGCTGATTCGAACTGATACCCTTCATTCTCCAGTTTTTGCACCTCTTCCAGAATGTCCTTCATAAGTTTACTATCATGGGTCAAATTGAATTTTTCCACCTTGGCAAGGATCGTAGAGCTACCGGAAAGCTCGGAGATGAGGATCTTTCTTTCATTTCCCACCGATTCTGGTGGAATATGTTCATAGGTGCCTTTATCTTTCTGAATAGCATTGATGTGTAATCCACCCTTGTGGGCAAAGGCACTCGTTCCCACAAAGGGCTGATTGGAACGCAAGAGCAAGTTGCAGTCTCATACACATACCGTGACACTTCGGTCAGTTTTCTCAGACCGCCCTCCTCTAAACAGTCATATCCCATCTTCAGGACAAGATTGGGAATGATAGAACATAGGTCTGCGTTCCCACACCGTTCACCAATCCCGTTGATCGTGCCCTGCACTTGTCTGACCCCTTGATTCACGGCTGCAAGGGTATTCGCCACGGCAAGGTCACCATCGTTGTGGACATGAACACTGAGCATGCCCTGTATCTTTTCCCTGACAACTCCAACAATCTCAGCTATTTCCGTAGGCAAGCTCCCCCCATTCGTATCACAAAGCACCAGGCGTCGGCGCCTGATTCCTGAGCTGCCTGCAATACCTTTACTGCGTATTCATTGTTTTTCTTATACCCATCGAAAAAATGTTCTGCATCAAAAAAGACCTCTTTTCCCTTTGATTTAAGATAGGCAATGGTATCTGCAACCATTCTCAGGTTTTCATCGAGCGAGACCTTTAGTACGCTTCTTACCTGAAAATCCCAGCTTTTTCCGACAATAGTCACTACGGGTGTCTCTGCCTGCAAGAGCGCTTTTACATTGTTATCTTCTTCTACCCGATTCCCCGCCCGCCGTGTACTGCCAAAAGCAGCAATCCTGGCATGCCGAAGCCGCAAGGATTTTACCTCATGAAAGTAGGTTTCGTCCTTTGGATTCGCTATTGGATAACCGCCTTCCACATAATCCACACCAAGATCGTCTAATTTCAAAGTAATGGCGAGTTTGTCCTGCAAAGAAAATGAAATCCCCTCGCCCTGGCTGCCGTCCCGTAGTGTTGTATCGTAAATAAAAATCCTGTTCATTTCTGGAAAATTTGAAGGTAATTCAAATCACGGAAAAAAATTGTTTAGAATTGAAGATGTTAGCAACGGCAGAATATCTTGTCAAGCCTAAAGAATCATGCTGAATATCCTGAGCTGGTTTCACGTATTGTCAAAAGTTTTTATAAATTTTTAACAAATATCTCTAGACCTCACCAAAATTAACAACTCAGACAACACCCTCGGTCTCATCTTAACCTTTTACGTCTCCTTTGCCATCACTGCAAGGAAAACTGCTGCTATCCTCAAATCCGTTTTCAATCCCCCGGTCTCTTATCAAACCGTCCTCAACTACGCTGAAGCTGCAGTTTTCTCCTGCCATCACTTCAGTCTCATCCATAAAGGCACTATCGACACGATTAGTGTCGGTGATGAAACCTATATTACAAACACGCTTACGTCTTTCTCTTCGTCTCTTCCTCAAATCACAAAATTACCGCTTACCCTGTCACCGACAATCGTGGTGCTCAAGGAGCTATTGCTGCTATGCACGAAGCCATTCGTACCGCTTCCCCTGAACAGGAAATCACCCGTGTCACCGATGGTAACCCCTCTTATCCCGCAGGGATTCACTTTCTCAACTCCCTGCGCGCACAGAAGGATTCTCACTCCACCATTCAACATCACAAAGTCATCGGCCTACAAAATCTTGCCAAAGAATCCGAAGCATTCAGACCCTTTAAACAACTCATCGAATGCTTAAACAGAACCTATAGACATCATGTCAAACCCGCCAATGGCTTCAATTCTTACAACGGCGCTGTCTCACTTACTACCCTGTTTGTTACCCATCACAACCTCCTTAAACCTCATTTGTTCCTGGACTACAAAACCCCTGTCCCTTTGCCTCAACTCGATTCCAACCCCACCATACAGAACACATGGTTAAAAATCCTCTCCTGCGCCACTTGATTGCTCCCCGGTGCATTGCATCAAAAACACCGCGCCTCTTTCTACCTGCACGATGCGCCGCTTCCTCTATAATCGGCACATAGAGCGAGGTGGAATGAAGCGGCATAGTCTTGCTGCTGCCGCCCCTGTTCGTTCGCTACTCTGATCTTGTACTCCTGCCTCGAAATTCCCCTTACGGGTTTTTCTCTTCTCTACCCCCTCCCTATTATAAAGGCTTTTCACACAACCTTTATCTCCTCCCACACTTTTATCCCTATTTGATCCCCTGTTTTCTTTAAAATTTTGACATTACCCTTTTTACAAAATTACTCAGACAATCCAAAACAAAAGTACCTTAGTATGAGAATTCCCACTTGTCCAGCAAATAATGAAAAATCTTCGGACGAAATCTTGAAATGCGTGTCTTCAATGAACAAACTATCGAACATCTACACTGGAGAATGCTACCGCGAAGCGGTTTCGTTCAACGACTGAGCTTACCGGCGGCAATGGAGTGTAGCGGAATTGTCGTCCGGTGCATCGCCTTGTTAGCCGACTTGACTGCATGGAACAATTCTTATGTTGTCATTCTCAACTTCTATTGTTACATTAGGATTCTTTGCTTTAGCAAACCGGCTTAGCTCATCAATGCTCGGATAAGCGGGGTCCGTTCCGAAAAGCCTTGCATCATCAATAATAATGACATGTCCTTTTTGAGGACTGTTAAATATGTGTGTCAGCTCTTCATAAATCGGCGTATCTTTGTCGCCCCTGGCGGTCACTCCTTCTGAGTAGTGTCCGTCCAGCCAAAACACAGCTGCTTGATCTAAGCTGGCGATTAGTTTTCCAAGTTCAATTCCGCTATCGCCATGAATAATTTTTACCTTGTCGTCACCAGCAAATCTTTGCTTTGCTTTCTCATACAGTTCCCTGCTTAGCTCAATTGAGTATATCCTACTGAAATAGTCCTTCATCGCCTCAACCATGTCGCCATAGTAAGTCCCTGTTTCAATCAGGACTCTTACTTCACGTTTCTCGGCGAATTCCCTAATTGTAAGCTGTTTGACGATATGCGGCGGTGGAGCGGGTCTTCCACGTCTCACCCACTCGTTGAGTTCCCATCGCTGTTCTATGGTTATGTATATCGGTGTTCTATTCATACGTTGTTTCGGATATTCTTCATGTGTTCTCTCCTTTATCGGCTAACATTAAGTATTTTATCCGTAGTTGAGCGGGATAATAAAACCGTACCAATTATACCTGAATCTGTGAAAAGAGAAAGAAGCTTATCATTTCCTCTTGGTAAGCTCAATTACGGATAAAATACCATTGAACGAAGCCGCTGCCCCCAACCCTATGGGGATTCAATCATACGGCCTCTGTGCAAAATACTGTTTTTGTTACTTCTGTAGTTGATATTTGGCAATAATGCTTTCGAAAACATCATGTTTTTCCTGTGATATTTTGAAAATTCAGGTATTCTTTCAAGGTGTTTGCTCCAAAAGGGCGTACTTCTCCCCTTTGTACGGTAAAACAAACTTCCCTATAGTATTACCGTGTAAAAACTTCTTGTCCCCATTTTCATGAGGACAAGTTTTATTTTTGTAAGTTTTTTCACAACCCTATTTACCCCTTATTAGGAGGTAGAAATTGTTTATGAGAAAAAGATTGCTTCGCTTCGCTCGCAATGACAAAGCACAATATGTTATCAAAACGTAGCCTGTGTCATTGCGAAGGTCATTTTTCGAAGCAATCTCCCGCTTTCACAGCGGAGAATTGGGGGGGCGGCTTTGCTGCGCTATGGTATATCAGAAGCGGCAATTACCATGCAATATAATCAAATAAATGCAGAACTGATATGAAGCAAAAGACTGGGTGATAAGATAGCAAACTTGAAGAAACAATTACTTAATATTAAGATGTGACCATTCACTTTCCCTAATTTTTTACCTCTACGAGTTTTCCAGTTACAAATTTATGAATTATACTGGAAACATACGTCTGATAAGGTAGTCCTTCGCTTACCGCTTTCTTTTGCAATTCCGTCAGGTCTCTTTCAGAAATTCTTATGTTCAGTCTTTTGTCTTTTTTTTAAAGTGTTTCTTGCATATCTCATCAGTTCGGTTTTTCTCCTTGAGAGGTTCTTAACCGGAACCCATTCACCTTTTTCAAAACTGTCCAATATGTTCTGTTCTTCTTTCGTTAATTTAATTTTCATCTTTCTCCTCCAAAATAAATATCTGTTGCCATTCTGCTGGGGATAATAGTTTTCAGAAATATTTCTTCTGCATCCTCAACATAAGGAACAAGGTACGCATAATTATTTATTCCAATTACCATTATCCGTTGTTCCGGATATTGTTTTTGATTGGGGTGTAGATAGTCATCTAAAATGTCTCCCTTTTCAACATAAAAAACAATATCCTCGAAACAGATGCCTCTTGATTCTTTCAGTTTCAGACTCTTTTCTGTATTCCAGTTGATATATTTCATTTATTGATAGGCTAACACATTGTGTGCATTTTGGCAACAAAAAAGAAGGTGAGATATGTTAGAAAACTTCATCCGGTTTTATTTCGATCTATTTCTTTTGTTTGAGCAAGTAGGGTTGTAATTCTTTTTCAGTCGCTTTTCTGATAAAACCACTGCTTTTGCACGATGATGTTTAGTGTTGTGGTTGAGTTGAACGACAGGAAAACCCAACGATAACCGTTTGCGGTGCTAAAAAAAATGTTGGGTTTCGTTTCACTCAACCAACCTACCTGGCTATTTGTCATGAATAAAGATTTGATCCCTTTTCCTTCTTCTTCTAAGCCCATGTTGTGCGTAGTTTTATTGATCATAGAATGTTTTCGTATTTCCTGAAATAAGTTTTATACAACTCATTTTTATTTTCATC
>AYTS01000115.1 GCA_002009475.1 Candidatus Brocadia carolinensis
CCGTCAGATACAGGTCGCTCCTATGGAGCTCATCATATCGCAACATTTCATTACTACAAACAGTACGCCCTTAACAGGGCTTCCTTTTTCAAGACACTACTTTGATATAAACTGTTTAGTTTTGTCCGGCCAAAAATTGTCCAACTGTAAGCTTAGTAAAGGGGGCTAGGGGGTTATAAAAAAACTTCCGAAAAAGAAAAATTTACGTAACTATTCAGTATATTTTTGTCTACGCCACTATAGTATTACCGTGTAAAAACTTCTTCTTTTTGTAAGTTTTTCCACAACCCTTTTTATCCCTTATCAGGAGGTACAGATTGTTTATAAGAGAAAGATTGCTTCGCGGAGTTTACCCTGAGCAACGCGAATGTGCTCGCAATGACAATGCACAATATGTCATCAAAGCATAGCCTGTGTCATTGCGAGGGTCTTTTCCGAAGCAATCTCCCGCTTTCACAACGGAGAATTGGGTGCGGCTTTGCTGTGCCATGAATGAACTTATAGAATCCCGAAGGGATGTCCTTATTATAGCATGTCATTATGCAATTATGGTTAACCCCGCAGGGGTGGCATGATACCAGTATTCTCGCACTATTTCACCCCTATGGGGTTGAATCCGGTGGTGTGTTTTTTTTCTATAATCATGTCATCCTTCGGGATTTTTCCGTCTGCCCGCTTCCCTCGTTGGCTCTTAACCATTCTGAAAAAACATTCTTCGTCAGTTTCGCTGAATAGTTACTATTTTACACGGTAATACTATAGTATACTCATGCTTTTTGTCATTGCAAAGAAAACATTCATCTTATGATTGTCCATCGGCATTTGGCTCCTTTGGCTTCTGATTATGAATCTGCAAACCGCTACCGGAATGCGATTGGGTGTTAGAGTACATACTCACCAGGCGTGAAAGCAGCACGGCTATGTAGAAAAGGCCGGTGATGGCTTCCGTCACTGCAAGCATCCGGGCCACCTTTGAGACCGGCGCAATGTCACCATAGCCAACGGTGCAAAGCGTAACGAAACTGAAGTAGAAGGCGCTGGAACCATCCAGCACGGCGGGTACACCGCCTGCAGCGACTGGCAGAGTAAAAGCGTGGGGAGTCGCGCGAGCGACAGCAAGGTAAGCTGGTACCCAGGCCAACCCTAACAACAGGAAGCCCGCAACACCGGCGCAGAGGACATTAGCATCCACCTGCCGTGCATGCACAGTAAAGCTCAGCAGTCGCGCAACCACGAAGCCTGAAAAGATGACAAATGCAACGAGATAAAATGCTGGATGCAGAAGGCCGGAATGGAGGTGAGTGATCCACTTTCCTAACAGCGCGGGCACAAGCAATATAAGCGCGACGATCAAAGACGTGCGCCGACCGCCGACCGCAAGCACTGATGACATCATGACCACCGTCATCAGTATAGTCTCAACAAGGCTGCCATGCGGCAAGTCTTCCACAAACGGAGCGGTCACGAACAGCAAGCAGAGCACCACAAGAAGTTCCACCGAGGAATAGCGAATTGGATTCATCATGCAAATTGGCTCAGGATGTTCCGCAGCAGTTGAGCGCGTTAAAATTTCCCATGCCCGGCACAATCGTTAGGACGTCGGGCATCGGTGTTTTCCGGACGGTCTCGTCATAAACGTAAGAACGAATCAGTCGCCGTCCATTTGAATTAGCCTTCGGCGACTTACCCCCCATAATCCCCCGTTACGGGATTATGGGGGGGTGATTGAAATTCCTGTACGTTAAATTATACTTTGGCGGTTTATTTAAAGAGAAGATCGAACCGCAGAACAAGGAATATCGAATAGTGAAGTAAAAATACTTTATCATTCAACATTCCTTGCTCGATATTCGATATTCGGCACAATACTTTTCAATGTAGAGAGACGAGGCTCGTCGCTCTACAACCACAACTTTGAAATTCCTTAGCATCTGGTAAATAATTATCCACCTGCACTGCCACACTCCGGGTCACTCGGTCGTGCGCTTGACTTCCTTCTGGGTATCTTGCACCGCGGCTTCGGCCTTTGCGCTCACGTCGCGAACCTCGATCGTTAGTTTCCGGATATGTCCTGTGAATCGCGACCTGGCTTCTGAGCCAATGGTTTCAACCACCGGCGTGCCCAGGTCTATTCCTACGTCAGCAGTTTCGTCTGCTGAGAACATCATGGGCTGCGTATGCTCAATCCTTCCTTCTGCAACCTTCTGGTTGTTTACGAACAGCGTCCCAGTGCCGCCTTTGCCCATGCCGCCTCCTTCGTAAGCAAATTCGAACCGGATCATTGCCTTCCCCGGTGCGAGAGGTTTAGATGCAGCGATGGAGCTGCGCTGCATGCCCAGGAAGTTGTAATCATAGGCTGGAACGCCGTCCTTTACGTAGAGCGCCCAGCCGCCAAAACGGCCGCCCTGCACCAGAATGGCACCATGAGCACCGCCCTCCGGTACCTCGACCTCGGCGGTGATGGTCTTTGACTTATTCTTCACGTTGATGAAGACGTTTTCCATCATGCCGGTCATGCCCCCGGCAAGTATCAGTGACGTGCGCCCGGCCATCAAGTCAGGCCTGCCAACCTTTTCGGCAAGGGCGCGCTCGAATAACCGGTCGTCAATGGGCAGTACATGGTATTTCTCAGCCTCCTTCATGAAGAGTTGTTGCATCTCCGCGAGTTTTTTTGGGTTCTTCGCGGCGAGATCATTCGTCAGGCTGAAATCTGCACGTGTGTCATACAACTCCCAGACGTCGCTTTGCAGCGGATGGCGCACCTTTTGCTCCCACGGCGCCCGGTGGACGGTGCGGGCAAGCCACCCATCGTGATAGATGGCGCGATTGCCGGCGATCTCGAAATATTGCGTGATGTGGCGATCCCTGGCCTTGTCATTGTCGAAGGTATAGACCAAGCTCACACCCTCCATCGGAATCTGCGGAGTGCCGTTGACCACTTTTGGTTCCGGCAAGCCTGCTGCTTCGAGAATCGTTGGCGCCACGTCGATCACATGGCTGAATTGGGTGCGTATCCCGTTCTTCGCCTTGATGCCTTTGGGCCAGTGAACTACCATACCGTTGCGGGTGCCGCCAAAGTCCGAAGCAATCTGTTTCATCCATCCAAACGGCGCATCGAGCGCTACTGACCAGCCCGCAGCCATATGAGGATATGTCTCGGGCGATCCCCACTTATCAAGAACCTTTAGCAGGTCGGGCACCTCCTCACGAACACCGTTAAAATAGGTGTACTCATTAAACATGCCGTTCTCGCCGCCTTCACCGCTCGTGCCATTGTCGCCGGCGATATAGAAAATAAGGGTGTTGTCGATTTGCCCGGTTGCCTCAATTGCCTTGAGCATCCGTCCGATTTCGTGATCGGTGTAATCAAGATAGGCTGCAAAAACTTCGGCCTGGCGGGTGAACAGGCGCTTCTCGTCAGCGGAGAGCTTGTCCCAGTCCTTAATTGCCTGGGGCTTTGGTGCGAGCTTCGTTCCCGCCGGCACCACGCCCATCTTGATCTGTCGCGACAGCGTTTCCTCACGCAGCGTGTCCCACCCTTGGTCAAACTTGCCTTTCCACCGTTCAATCCATTCCTTGGGCACGTGGTGCGGCGCATGTGTGGCTCCAGGCGCGAAATAGACAAAGAATGGCTTGCTGGGCGTCAGGGCCTTTTGGTATTGAATCCAGGCCACAGCCTTGTCGGTCATGTCAGTCATGAAGTGGTATTTCGGATCGTCCGGCAGTTCGACCTGGGTGACGCCATCGTACAGGTATGGCGCCCACTGGTTAGTCTCACCACCGATAAAGCCATAAAACTTGTCAAAGCCCTGATGCGTCGGCCAGCGGTCAAAGGGGCCAGAGACGCTGGCTTCCCATACGGCCGTTTCATGCCATTTGCCAAAAGCCGCCGTGCTATAACCATTCAGGCGCAACATCTCCGCCAGCGGAGCCGTCGTATTGGGTATCTGACCGGTGTTTCCCGGGAATCCCGTCGCCATTTCGGTTATAAAACCCATGTTAACGGTGTGGTGATTTCTCCCCGACTTGAGCGCAGCCCGGGTCGGCGAACAGAGGGCGGTGGTATGGAAGTTGTTGTAACGCAATCCGTTCTGCGCGAGGCCATCGAGTGTCGGGGTGCGAATTGGGCCTCCAAAGGCGCTTGTCGCGCCAAAGCCAAGGTCGTCAATCAAGATAATCACTATGTTTGGAGCGCCGCGTGGGGCATTAACTTCGAAGTGCGGCGGCATTTTGACATTGCGTACGTCGAGCTCTTTGTAAACCGGCCTCTTCGGCGTCTGGATTGGCAGAACCGTGCGATCGATTTTATCGGCAGCCTCCTGGGCGCCCGCCGTACCTAATACCCCTGCCACCATCAGCGCTATAGCCGTGCGAACCATCCATCTCTCCCAGCACCTTCCTGTTGTTTTCATTTCCTTCCCCTTTCCTTATATTCCGGTTGTTCACAAAATGTTTCAGATCGGTTTCACGTATTTGTCCAATGTGAAACACACAAATCAGGCTATATGACACGCATCAAAAACGGATTCCTACTCCTAAAATAGGCCCATGGATCGTGGCATCTATTCCATTCTTATCATTTCCGCTTCCCGTTTCGTATCGTATATCCAGTGCGCGGTATCCTGCACCCAGTACAATCCTCTGCGAAAGGTCATACTCAAAAAGTCCTATAGCCTGCCATGAGAGATCGGATGTATCATCCGAAATATCGAAACCACCAATATCGCCCCTTACATCAAACCTCACCTTTTTCGTTACAACCGTACTGACACGAAGTCCAACAAACGGGTCGATTAAATCTTTTTCTGCATCCACGTCCCTTTCTCTTCGTATATCGCTGTCTATACCGGGCAAGCTAATATCTATATCCAGGTCAATTTCATTATCAAAATGCCAGTATCTTCCTCCCCCCAGTATGTCAAGTGATACGGGGAATCTCTCCCCCCAGGTGCCCAGTTTATAAAACGTCCCAAATTCGAGAATCAACATCTCCGTATCAACATCCGCATCTATCGTAAGAGCCCTTCTGTCAAAATCCCCTTCTGACGATAGTTTCATATAATTCGGTTGCACAAAAAATTCCCATCTTCCCTTTTTCGCTATCAAATTACTTAATAAGGCAATATCCAGGTCATCCAGAATCTCATCAAAGGTTACGTCCACATCTGCTTCACGACCCTTTATCGTTACGTCTCCATCGATACCCGTCATCCAGAGATAAGGAACCATGATAAATTCCCACTTGCTATTCGCCTCACTCTCAGCTTTGGCATCTTTCGCCTCTTCGGCAAAGGAGGTCATACAGATAAGAAATAATAAACATATGATAACTATCATAAAAAGAGTGTTTTGTTTATTCATTTTTTCCTCCCTAATCCTGGCTCTTTGATTTACAGGAAACGTATTAAGTTCTGGTTATTGTGAGCACATTCGCCTTGCTCAGCATAAACTCTGCGAAACCGACGTTGCGAGCCTGAGCAAAGCAAACCTACGAGATTCCTCGCTTTGCTCGGAATGACAGTTACAGGAAGATTGCTTCGAGCTAGCGCCCTCGCAATGACGGGGTTGACGTTGACTCGCAAATTTCGTGTTTCAGATTTTGTCTTTCCCGACTCGTCCGGATTAGGATAAATGAACCACGGTTTTATTATCGTCGTCGAACCGTTCAAGGAATCTTTGGCGGGTTTTATTTGCCCAGCATACCCTGTTTGAGTGAATTATCCACGGGTTGTTCCCCCAACCAGATGGCAAACAGGGCCTTTTTAAAATCAAGCCCACGGATGGTTCCCATCTGTTTTCCTTTGATCGATACGTTCACCCCTTCTCCCGGGGTGTAAATCATATCATAGATGTCTCCCTTTCTGGCATCTTCCGTGAAGAAAGAATTAAAGGTATCGGCTCTATCTTTAATAGGGCCAAGATTTCCCCCGGTGGCATCAGCAAATCCTTCATTCCATCCTTCAACCAGTTGCTTGCAGGAAACTCCGTCGTAGATAAACCGTAACCGGATAGCCATCGGTTCATCAGCATCGACAATCTTTTGTGCATTATTCTCTCTTGTTTTGAGATACAGTCCCCCTGCATAAGCCTTGACGAAAAATTTTTTGCGCACTCCTGCCCCGTTTAACACGAGATGTTCCTTCCCTGCCATAATCGTATCAGACAGGTTCACACCGCCGATTTCCTTCGCCTGCACCGGCGCTATGATTGTCACAGCAAGGAGCATTACCATAAGCATTTTTCTGTACATTTTCCATTCCTTTCCTGAAAGATTTTAAAATTAGGCCTTCGGAGACTTTCCCCTTGTTTCCCCCCGTTTACGGGGGGATTATGGGGGGGAGATTGAAATTCCTTGACGTTGAATTAGGCTTTCGGCAACGTGTTGCACGGTAGTGGCAATTCATGAATTGCCACTACAAGTAAGCCAAAACTCTGACAGGGTTTAGAACCCTGTCAGAGTTAACCTGGTTTGAAATTTCTCTACATTAAAGGTAGGCGATGCCTACCCTACATAACTGAGAAAAACGAAGAATCTCATTTAAAGCCACTTTTTTCAAAAGGATAGATAACCTTCAATAAAACCAATTTCAGGCAGACGTATGAGCACCGGTTTGCCCTCACGCAACTCAAACTTCGTCCTGATGCTGCTGCCGATGACCTGCTCCGGCAGAATGCCGCAAATCTTTTCCGTCCACGGTCGCATGAATTCTATGCCGCCACCGGAGACGATGAAGGTCTTAAAGCCATTTGCACGCAGGTAGGCGGGCAGCTCGAGCATGGGCTGATAGACCATTTCAGTAAAAAGCTTGCCCGTCTTCGGGTGCCTGGCCATGGCAATCCAGTCTCGGACGATTTGCCTGAACTCCTCCGTTGTCATACCAGCGTGAGTCTCCACGACAATCCCGAGGATGGTTTTTTCGCCTCCGGCCAGCGCCTGCTTTACGTTTCCCTGAAGCAGCGATGAAAACGGCTCCCGGGTCTTCCATTCCGGGTGCTTAGAAGCCAGCGCCTTGACCCTCTTCAGGGCAAAGAACAGCTGGAAATACATCCGGCTGCTCAGCCCAGAGCGTACCGTCGTTGTCGAACGTGGCGATGCGCTCGGCGGGCTGCACGTAATCCGGGGAGTCCGGGGTCGTCACCTTTTTTACGAAGGTAACTATGGATTGTCTGGCTTTGCCGTCGTTCCATGATGGCAGCGGATCGCTCGCCTGCGCGCTCACCGCAATCAGGAATATCAGGGCAAAAACGAGGGCGAAAACACCTGTAGCCGCATGACTTTAGCCTGCGCAGACTGAAGTCTGCGGCTACTATGGAATTGCAGTATCGCTCCCCAAAACTTCTTTTTGTGCAACTTTTTTGCAAACCCCTTCACTCCCTTTCCTAGTTGCGCTCTGTAGTTTTGCTCCTGCCTTTTTGACATCAACTTCCCTTTTTACCAATTATTACCACGGCTTTAAGGTGAAAAACCCGCGTTCCTTTACCTGATAGTCCTTTGGTGTCTTGGTGAGCTCAACGCACTCTCTTGCCCAATCATTGATAATATCTTTTGCATGTCCCCACCAGGTGACGGCCTTCAGGTCAATGATCCGCATTTGGGCCTCTTTGCGGTCGGCAAATATAAAGAGCTCCTCACCGGTTACACTGTCTTTCACCCTTCCTTCAATCGCCACGCTTGGCCTTCCACCTGCGGCAGCCGCACCGCCCCCAACTACTATGCCAGCCGGACCCAAAGCCGGGGCAGCCAGCCTGAGAGCTCCCAATGTGGCCTTGCTCGGCACCAGTTCCACGATAGCCAGTTCAAGCACCACCGTTCGGGGGCCTGATGAGCTCACTAATTTCCATCCCGGTCTCTCGTCTTTTTGAAATGCCTCGCAAAATGTTTCTTCCGTATACTGAGCCAGTTTCAGTGCACTTTCCTCAAGGTCATGATTACCTGGATTTGCGGCCTTCCAGCCGGTATTTTCCATAAGATAGTCTGTGTTGACCGGAGCAATTACTATGTAATCATAATTTTCTCTTTGAGCGCCAGGATTCACCCAGACCCTGTCAAAAGGGAATCGCTCTTTCTGTGGCGCCATTTTTTCCGGTTCCTTTATAAATCCGGCATCCGGCGCCGGGGCTGTTTTGCAGCCCAGGGGGATGCCCAGAAGTGTTGCCCCCAATAAAATGAACCCGCAGCTCACGGTAATGCGCCTACTCATATTTGTCCTTCTACCCATACTACTGTTCTCCTTTCTTTATACATGAAACGTCAAATTATTCTCACAATCATGAGAGGGTCAAGATTGAGAATTTCCCTATTATTTGTAACAGTTTAGTTTTTTGAAAAGATGTCCGGAAAAGCTCCGTCCGGAGCGATATATTTGTAGATAAACACCATTATGCCGCAATCAAGCTCCATCGGAGCGGCATGTTGTTCCCGTGTCTCACATGACGCTCTGATGGAGCTAAGGTTTTGTATATCGCATTTTCTATAAACATCTCACCCCTACTGGGCTGGTTGTCAAAAAAATCTATTTCCCTGTCATTGCGAGGGTCTTGTCCGAAGCAATCTCACGAACAATCATATAAGTCCTTCCATCCCGCATTCATTTCATTAATTCTAGTTTCTTGGCCCTGGAGCCACCTTTAATTTGTTTCTCCCGGGATATGGCATTTTTCACATCACGAAATAGTTCATAGTATACTAATTTGGTAACATTATACTTTCTTGTAAATCCTTCGACCTTCTTCTCTTTATGCACATATACCCTTCTTTTGAGATCATTTGTTACCCCCGTATAAAGTACCGTATTGTTTTTATTCGTCATTATGTAAACAGCATATATTTTATCCGTCACCATTATCCTGGCTGAATATGGCGGTTTTAAAGGGAGATTGCTTCGGACAAAACCCTCGCATTGACAAATGTATACTTACAAATTTACTACGCTTACTATACCTTTACTTTAAATCCGCCAACAGCTGCTGGAATTCCTCTGATTCGGCGAGTATCCGGTGGGCAGCATCACGCAGATCGTCGACTTGTTTGTCGGACAATTTGAACGACGTGGGCATACCCTTGAAATAGTGGCGTTCCGCCTCATCCCGTAATGCGTCAAACTTGACCTCCACGAGATAAAATTTTATATCACCGCATCCGCCAGGTTCCGTTGATATCGGGCCGTCCCCACACCTGCCTTTCTGCACTTCTTCAGTCCACCTGCGGAAACTCTCCCTCAGCAGCATAACTGTCTCGTAGTTGTATCTCGTAACCGATACGGAAGAATATGCGCCAAACATTGCGGATATCGTAGGGGCCTTCCCCAGGAGACTCCAATGGCTGGGAACCTCAGTCTCTGCATTCACAACAAGAAAAACCACCTTTCGGGTATTTTCACGTTTCGCATATTTCAGCGTATTCCATACACCCCCGGCGATAAGCACCCTATCAATGGCTGCCCTCAGGCCAAGGTTATCAGAGACACCGCCGTCAACGAGATGGATATATTTATGCTTTACAGCATCCTGATAGACAGCCACATTGCTCACCTGATGAAATGACCGTGACGAAATATCATGCTCCCTCCGAACCCTCTCTACATCTTCAGGGAGGGTAAAATTGCAATCATTGGAGTAATTGCGGAGGGTAATGGGTGTAAGAACAACGGGCACTGCAGACGACGCCGTTACGGCGCGCGCAACAGGATAACTGGACAAGTCAGAACAGATGAGATCAAAGGCATCCTGATGAAATGCCAGTCGTATGCCCGTTACCATGTCCGTTGCGTTAATAAAGACCATAGGACCTTTCCTTGCTGCCATATCCTGAAATGTCTTCTTTTCAAAAAGGATCTTGTCGTAATATTCCGCAGCAAGGTCGCTTCTTGCAAAAAATGGGGAGGAGAGGCGCACCCAGTTGTCAGGCCGTATCAAAAACCTTCGGGTAAGGCCACCCTGCACGTTCTTTCTCAGGAATTTTGTCTCGAAATCATCAAAGATACGATCACCGAAGAGGCCGTAGTATGCTGCGGTGAAACTACCTCCCGATACTCCGGAAATACCATCAACCTCATGAAGCAGCATCCGTTTTTGTCCATTCATGGTGACTTCTGTATTTCTCAATTCCTCAAGGACACCGTAAGAAAAGGCAGAAGCCCGTGTGCCACCACCTGAAAAGCTGAGAAATAAGAGTATTTCTTCAGAATTTCCAGGCTGTCCCATAAACTTTCCACGGTAACCACTGTTGCGATCAACCATAGCGAGCGGTTTATTGACTTGATAATGCATACAACCTGATGTGAAAAAAAAGGCAGCAAGGATACCTGCCCACATGCGGAAAAACCAAAATCCTTTACTCATTGTTGTTCTCCTGTGACTGGATGGCGATACTATTATTTTCGGGCAACGTTGTCAGGTACAAATTAGGCTGTCTCTTGATAGCGACTTTAAGCTACCCTCATGGTAAGGCGACCAGGCTGGTCGCTCTCCGTGAGTCAAAAAGATTGAAATTCCTTAACATTTAGTTAGGCCTTCGACAGCTTCCCCCCTGTTTCCCCCCGTAAACGGGGGGATGATGGGAGAGATTAAAATTCTCGCACATTTAGGCCTTCAGCGACTTTTATAACAGCGTAGTGGCAAGGCGCGCCTTGCCACTACAGGTGGTTTGCAATTCTTTGACGTAAATTTATGACAAAACCCACATCATCGCCTGAGGCCCTTACTACATCCCTGCTTGACTTTTAATCAATCCAGCCCTGTTCCTCGAATCGCATCTTGAGATGATCAGCGATTTCCTTGGCGGACTGCTTGGCCCGGCCACCAATTTTGGCGCTGCCGCTCGCCTCCCCGTAGATTTTCATTCCACCACTGACGATGAGTCCGGCAGGATTGGCAGTGGCAATGAAGGCGGCAGCTCCCAATGCCGCTCCTGGCCCTTTACCGCCGCCGGCATCCACCGTGCCGGATCCAAGTTTTCGCAGCCCCTGAGCCGTTGCCTGGTAGCCTTCTGCAGCCACCTGTAACTTGGATGAGCCGGCGCCAAATCCGATGGTCATGCGTTTAGCGGTGCTGCCCTCGCTCATCGTGAGGAGGTAGCCCCGGATCAGGATGTCGTTGATCTCTGGTATCGTATCCTTGTCAGCCCGTAACACCGGCATTCCCATGCCGCGAATCTCCTCTACCAACTGTGCGGCAATTTCAGCTCCTATCTTACGGCCGGTCTCGATCTCCTCAGCGGTTTGGGGCGCTTCATGCTCGTCATACTCTCCAGCAACCGAGGAATCCGTGGGGACATCTCCGGACGTGGCGACAAAATCATACACCAGGATGTGGTTGGGCCGGGGAAGTTTCCCGGTCACGAGTTGCTGTTGGTCGGTGATCTTGGTGGAGGCGCAGCCAGCAAAAAATGCCAGGGCGAACAGACCCGCCACGATAACAGGCATTTTTTCCCGAAGTGCCGAGTTAAGCGGCAGGCGGCCCTGCGCGCTGTTTTTGTTTTGATTATTCATGACTGTTTTCCTTTCGTTTTGGTTGTATCGTAAACGTACTAAATAATTTAACATATACTGGTCATTGCGAGCGACAGCGAAGCAATCCCCCTAAAGAGATTGCTTCGTCGTTCCTCCTCGCAATGACAACCTTCCCTTTGCGTTCACGGTAATTTTCTGTCTGCAGCACTTTAGTTTTTTGAGGAACAGCCCCGTAGGGGTGAGATGTTTATAGAAAATGCGATATACAAAACCTTAGCTCCATCGGAGCGTCATGTGAGACACAGAAACAACTTGACTGTGGCATAATGGTTTGTCTGTAAATATCTCGCTCCGAACGGAGCCTTACCCGATACTTTTTTAAAAAACTAAACTGTTACTCTGTCAGAATTTCTCTTGGTGGTCATGGTATACCCGTTGTATATAATGAATATCAGATACGTGTCATTGCGAGGGCGATAGCCCGAAGCAATCTCCAGGCTTTGGATTGCTTCGCTTCGCTCGTAATGACAACTTTTTTATGCATTTATCCAGTATCCTATGACACACCGCTTTTTGACACTTATACTATAGGGACGAAAACCATATTTTTGCTTTTTTTTGTTATCCTCCTTTCTTCCAGGTCTTTGACGATAGTGTTTGAGGTCATACGCAGGGGCGATGCATTTGCTGATATTAACTTTAAATCCAATCTCATAACGCAGCAAAGCCGCACCCAATTCTCCGTTGTGAAAGCGGGAGATTGCTTCGGAAAAGACCCTCGCAATGACATTTGAAATTCGAGTTAACCCTGACAGGGTTTCAAACCCTGTCAGGGTTAATTTAATATACAGAAATTTCAATTACCCCCCATAGTCCCCCCGTAAACGGGGGGAAACAGGGGGGGAAAGTCACCGAATGTCTAATTTAATCTTTTGATGATGCTAACGCGGTATACAGGCGCCAAAGATGACAAAGCCCACGTCTTCGCCTGATGCCGTTACCACTGCCCTGCCCGTGTCCTCTGAGATTGCAGCCGTCCAGCCCACACCATCACGGACATTTTCGATTCCATCGTCAGCCCCCTGCAGGATTAATTTCCCATCGATATGTTCCAGCCGCTTGATTACAGAATCGCGTCTGCCAGGAATCGTGGGGAAAGGGCTAATCGTCATTTTCTTGCAATCAACGATGAGAAAGTTTGGCACCTGCATTTCCTCTGACGTCACGATGCGGGATTCACCGTTTGGTTCGCATTCAAGAATGGTTTTTACCGAAAAGATTAATGGTTTTGAGCCGTCATAATCGCCCGCAGAGGAAGCCGTCGAGACAAGACCTGCACATACAAAAGTCACCATAATTAATGTTAGTGTTTTCATTGTTTTCTCCATTCTTTACTTTACCGTATATCCTTTTGCCTCAAGACATGCGCCGTATGCGCGGTTATATTCGCTGATCCTCTGATTCGTTTGGTTTACCTGCTGCTGCTGTATCTGTTCAGCTTCTCTTCTCTGTCTATGTCCCCTTAAACCACCAAAAGCCGCCCCAACGGCAGCGCCCTTGCCTGCATCTCCCGCAATGGCGCCAATACCTGCCCCGACCGCAGCGCCTCGCGCCGCTCCTCTTACGGTACTACCCTGACTCCCAGCCGGTTGCTGCGAAGCAGCGGAGGCAACCATGGGGTCAACTCCCGTCTGTTGCTTTGCCCAGGAATAACAGTCAAATTTGTCCTTTTCCATCTGCTCCTGGCTCTGACCCTTTGCAGGTAGATGATCAGGTTCTGGGCAAGAACCGGGACCGTGGTACATATTGTTACCAATACCGTACTCCATACACCAACTATTCTCTTCATGTTTTTTCTCCTTTCAAGAAACCTTTAAAATCAGGACTTCGGCAACTTCCCCTCCTGCCTCCCTCCGTTTACGGGGGGATTATGGGGGGTGATTGAAAATTTCTTAATGTTTCATGAGACTGCCTATGTCAGCGACTTTAAGCTCCCCTTCTTGTGGGGCGACCAGGCTGGTCGCTCTCCATGAGTCAAAAAGATTGAAATTCATGCAAGGCAATCCTATTTTAACTTCTCCATTTCTAATGCGATTTCCCGGCTTAGTTTTTCAAACGTCCGGCTCATGGCTGCTACTATCATTTCATAACTATTATCTCCTGCTTTTTCTGTAAATTCTGAGGTACGGGTTATGTACTCCTTTTTGCCACGATCACCGAATATTGTCCAATGCGATTTCAAGGTAACGGCATCACCCGGGACAACGTCTAATCGGATTATTTCAACATGGAGCCAGTAAGTTACAGCATCATCGGGCATCCAGGGATGGGCAAAGACACGGTCGGTTGAAAGCAGGAGCGAGAGGTTTTCGGCAAGCACCGATGAAATATTCTCCTTCAGAGAGCCTGCCCATCGGTTAAATTCGTCAACCTTCAGCCCACTGTGGCTGCTGCGGATGACGATTTGCGACCTGTCTAAATAGTCAGGGATTTTAATGGAACCGATTCCTATCGTAACCTGTTGCATCGCATCTGAACCCGTCTGCTGTGCACCCTGCTTTTCCATGGGATTCAGGGTATAAAAGCTTGATGGCGGAGTGCTCGCACACCCCATGATAACCGACAGGACGCCCATCGGGATGAAACGGGTAAGAAATGAACCAGCATAATTTTTCATTGGGAAACTCCTCCCTATAAAACCATGTTGTCAATAAGAGATTGCTTCGGGCTATCGCCCTTGCAATGACACGTTCAGAGAAATCCCAAACTCCCGTTTGGGAGTGTAATGAATGAGTAACTCAGTTTTTCTGCAAAGGTGTAAGACAAAATCAGAAACATAATATTCTTGTTACAAATTCTTGAAGTATCCCTGTCAGGGTTTTAAACCCTGACAGGGTTAAATTGCTTAAAACCCGACATTCTCACCGGGGTTTTCCCTTGAGAATGGAATCGGGGTGCTGCTCAAGATACTCCGTTAGAGACTTTACCGACCGGGCTGTTTCAGAAAAGGCCGAAAGGGTATTATTTGTTTGCTTCAACGTAGTCTGCATGATCTCCAGGGTGTTCTGACCAACCTCAGATGTTTTTGAGATTTTCGTTATCAGCGGATCAATCTTTTTATCGATGTTCCGGATGAGTTTATGCACCGAATCCAGGGTGCCATTTAATTTTCTGACAATTTCCTTAAGACGAAGATCCTCGATTGTCTTTGCTAATTCCTGCAAGGGGGTGGGGATTGATGGAATTTCGGGGTATTCCTTTATGAAACCAATATAGGTGGCAGGCTTATCAGGAAAGAAATTAAGCGCAATCATGAGCTGACCGGTAACGATACTCTGCATCTGAAGCTGTGCCCTCAGTCCTCTCTCGATAAGCAGTTTTAAATTTTTCTCCGGCTGCCGTTCAACCATGTCGGTCCTTTCGAATTTGTCCGGTTCAAGTTCGATGATCACCGGTATCCGAACAGAGTCATTGGCAGGATCGTAAACCAAACGGATATTTGTTACAGCACCTATCTTCACCCCTTGGAAAATAACCGGTGCGCCTTCATTGAGACCCTTAATAGAACCTTCAAAGAACACCACGGCATAATGCGTCTTTTTCAGGAATTTGCCTGATCCAAAAATAAGCACTGCAATAACCAGTAAGGCGATAGCCCCTACGATAAAAGCGCCAATAAGTGTCTTGTTTGCCGGTTTACTCATGATTCCACCCCCTGTGAAGTTTTTTCTCCCCGTGTTAAAAAACTCATCACTTTCGGATCCTTTGATTCTGCAAGCAGTCGTTTCGGGTCGCCTGATGCGATGATGGTCTTGGTGTCAGGGTCAAGAAAGACCGAGTTGTTCCCGATGGCAAAGATGCTTTGTAATTCGTGGGTAACGACTACTACGGTAGTGCCAAGACTATCCCGAAGTTCAAGAATAAGATCATCAAGGAGGCGGGCGCTGACCGGGTCGAGACCAGCCGAAGGCTCGTCAAAAAAGAGGATATCCGGATCAAGCGCCATTGCCCGCGCAAGCCCGGCCCTCTTTCGCATCCCTCCGCTTATTTCCGAAGGATAAAATTCTTCAAACCCAGCAAGTCCTACCAACGCAAGCTTTAACGAGACTAACTCACGAATCCGGCTCTTGCTGAGGTTGGTATACTGTTCGAGCGGAAGCGCAACATTTTCTGCCAGGGTCATGGAACTCCATAATGCACTGCTCTGGTAGAGGATGCCAAACTTCCGCATAATGAGGTCTTTTTGCCGGGCGTCTTCTTCCCAGAAATTCGCGCCGTCATAAAATACCTGTCCGCGCAAAGGCTCCAGCAGTCCTATGAGTACCTTTAAAAGCGTGCTCTTCCCGCAACCGCTTCCTCCCATAATGATAAAAATATCTCCCTTGTTCACTGCAAAGTTCATATTACGCATCAACACAAAACTGCCGTACCCCATATCGAGGTCGCGCACCGTGATCTTTGCTTCCAGCCCCGTACTCCCTCTTTTTTCATCCATATCAGATGCCAATTATTTCACAAACAATGGTTATAATTGCCGTTGAGACGATGATGCTCACAATGCTCGTCACTACCGCCGACGTGGTGGCTGTCCCAACCGCGGATGCGCTCCTTCCACACTGCATGCCTTTCAGGCATCCGGAGAGAGCGATGAGCAAACCAAACACGGCACTGTGAAAAAGTCCTACCCAGAGATGGGTGAGGGCAACTGCCGATTTTGTCTGATTATAGTATTCCATAAAATTCAGATCGAGCATAAACACGCCCACAATCATTCCGCCGATGATGCCCATGAGGTCTGCATACAGGCACAGGAGGGGCATCATGAGGGCAAGGGCAAGCATCCGGGGCAGCACCAGGAATTCCATTGGTGATATCCCCAGGGTTTTGAGCGCATCAACCTCTTCATTCACCTGCATCGTTCCTATCTGCGCGGCAAACGAAGCGCCTGTCCGGCCTGCCATGATGATGCCGGTCATAATCGCACCCATGACCCTGACCATGGCTATTCCCACAATATCCGCCACGTAAATCTGCGCGCCAAACAGCTTCAATTGCAAGGCGCCTACAAAGGCAAAGATCAGACCCACCAGCGCACTGATCAGGGAAACAATGGGGATTGCCTGCGCGCCGCTCTCCTGGATAACCGTTATAAGGTCTATACGGCGGAAATTTGCCCTGCCGCACAGCAACTTTCCAAAGGCAAGCGCTGCCTCGCCGATGAACGCAAGCATTTCCATCGATGTCCGTATGAAATCGTCTGTTGTATCAGCTACCCCTACGAGAAAAGATTTTTTTTCACCTTTTCTGGTTATTCCTTTCCGCTGGCGTTTCGGCGATGCAAGGTCGAGCAGTTTCCGCACTCCCTGGGGAATGCCTTCTGTCTGGATATGGATATTGCGCTGAGCGCAGAGATTAAAGACCTTTGATAAGAATATGAGCAGGCTGCTATCCCAGTTGGTAAGATTTTTTGTGTCGAAATTGATCGTGCGGGTTGTTTTAAACGATTTTATTTCACTCTCGAGTAGTTCCGTTGAAGGGGGTGATGTCTCCAAAAGCCAGTTTCCACCGATATGAACAACAAGGGTGTCCTGTGAGGGATGGCTGAAACGCATCTCTGCTTTATTCTGGCTTTTCGTGCTCATGGAAAACCCCTAAGTATTCCCTGGTCAAACAGGTTGTCCTTTCCCATTCTACACCGCTTCTTTTCCATAAAATCCGTGGCAGTATACACTTTATTTTATGAAGAGTCCATTGAAATTTGTAACGATTCGGCGAAAACATTTCAGAATTTATCGTCGGGATGCTCATAAGCGGTGAATTTTAAAGTGGTAACAGGGTGGCACGGACAAACTCTGTTTGTCCGTGTTGGATTGGACTTGCACGATATTGTTTAGAGTATTACCCTGTAAAAACTTCTTTTTTAGCAAGTTTTTTCACAACCCTATTTACCCCTTATCAGCAAGCACCGTTTGTTTATGAGAGAAAGATTGCTTCGTTTCGCTCGCAATGACAATGCACAATATGTCATTGCGAGGGTTTTTTCCGAAGCAATCTCCCGCTTTCACAACGGTGAATTGGGTGCGGCTTCGCTGCGATGGAGTATTACTGTGTAAAATGAACTATTCAGCGAAACTGGCGAAGAATTTTTTTTCAGAATGGTTAAGAGCCAATGGGGAAAACGGGCAGACGGAAGAATCCCGAAGGATGACATGATTATAGAAAAAAGACACACTACCATATTCAACCCTGTAGGGGCGAAATAGTGTGAAAATAATGGTATCATGCCACCCCTACGGGGTTAACCATAATTGCATAGCGACATGCTATAATAATGACATCCCTTCGGGATTCTATAAGCGTAGGCAAAAATATGCTGAATAGTTACCACATGACGCTCCTATGGAGCTAAGATTTTGTATATCGCATTTTCTATAAACATCTCACCCCTACGGGGCTATTTTTTTAAAAAACTAAGGTGTTACACCGAACTTTCTCCTTGTTTATCCTGTGACATTCATTGTTCCCTGCTCAATATTTGATATGCTTAGTTTTCGCGGCTTTGTGTCCCTGTATGAGTCCTTTCCTTATTCATAAAAAATATTTTTGCTGAAAATATCAAAATAGGTTTTATAAGACACTAAGATAGGCCAACCATCCCCGGTTGACATCATTTTGAAATTCCTAAACCAAAATTTATATTCTATCACCTCTTTAACCCCCAACAGGAATCGTTACAATCGGGGCGCCTTCTTTCGTTTCTGTCTCCGTGAGGGTAAAGACAAACATGAGGGAGGAAAATAATCTCTTGGATGGCAAGTCCTTATCATCAATCCAAAACCAGTAACCCCGATAGGGAATCGTAATAAAGGCATCCGAGGGCCTTTCCGGAGAACTGTGTATCCGAATCAGCGGCGCAGGAGGGGCGCCGGTAACCGACTGATCCGGCAGGGTTGGATTCACACGCTTTTCTGTCACATGTACATCAGGCACCTCGATATAAGAAGCCAGATCAGCAATGATTTCTAAAACCGACCGGGTGAGGATAGCAACCTCTTTGTCGCTTGTGGAAAAAGAGCCATAGAACACCCTGAATGCATAAGCGTGGGGGTCAAGCCCCAGTACCTGTCGGGTAGCGAGGATGTCCGCCTCCATTGCGGGATCAACCTTCTCACGGAAAAAGAGTTCGAGAAACGCCTCTTCTTTGTCTCTCTTTGTTATCCGCATCCCCATAACTCCGGCAATCTGAACTTTTCTCATCCTCTCAAGCAAAGGATAGAACTCCGGATCTGCCGGACGCGCCCTCGCTCCTGCTCCAAAACGATTCTGCACCCCGTTAATGGTATGGATACAAAGCCTGAAGACAAGATCAATGGGGAAACCGGTTTGAACCATGCTGAAGAGAGAAGGGGGGGGAATGGGATTCATCAGTTTCTGGGCGAATTTTTCTCCCGTCATAGGGCTGAAGGTAATCGTGGGACGATCAAAATATCTTCCAACCCCCCCTATACCGAAGATATTACCACCACCAAACCCATCTTTCGGGCTGCTCCAGGCACTATTCAAAGTGATTGCGCTGTCCAGTCCGTATTGACTGATAATAGAGTTCACATCAAGAAAAACCGGGGTATCGGCATAGCGTATCTTCACCATGTTGAGAAGCATCTGATCCTTCCAGGAATCAGAAATAGCCGTGGTATAGTCAAACCGGTCCCGTTCCAGGGACCTTGGGCCAATGCTGGAGCAACCGGTAAGACCGGAGATCGATATAAGAAGCAGTATGCCGAGAAATTGACCTGCGCGAATCATGAGAATTCTCCCTTTCCGTTACATGAAAAATTGTTTCTGTCGGAGCCAGGCATGGCGCAACCAACTCTTCCTCACATCAGTTTTCATAAGGTTTCACTGATTCTTGTTCAAGAATATCTATTCATAACATAAACGATGTTGCTTGCCTACTAAAATTTTATCGTGCCACTCCTGACCCAACCGAGTAGGAAGCGACAAAATCCTAAGTATAGTATTACTCTGTTAAAACTTCTTTTGTTTGTCAGTTTTTTTTGACAGGCCTATTCACCCCTTATCAGGAGGCACCATTCGTTTATGAGAGAAAGATTGCTTCGCTCTGCTCGCAATGACAACGCACAATATATCAT
The DNA here is from genome assembly GCA_002009475.1 of Candidatus Brocadia carolinensis. Lineage (GTDB taxonomy): Bacteria > Planctomycetota > Brocadiia > Brocadiales > Brocadiaceae > Brocadia > Brocadia carolinensis. The sequence continues at coordinate 19,604 of AYTS01000115.1, forward strand.
CAAAGACATAACCAGTGTCATTGCGAGGGTCTTTTCCGAAGCAATCACCCGCTTTCACAACGGAGAATTGGGTGCGGCTTCGCAGCGCCAGGACATTCGTGAGTCAGAAGAAAATTTGTTATAATACAGGAGATTCCTCGCTTCGTTCGGAATGACCGTCATAACAGAGATTGCTTCGGGCTAGTGCCCCCCCGCAATGGCAACTTTCTTTGTGCGTTCCTGGAGTTGGCGCTGTGAAGGGCGTACTGTTTGTAGCAGTACTCGTCAGGATACGATGAGCTCCATAAGAGCGGTTTGTTACAGGCATTGATGCGCAACGGTTCCAACGAATTACCCTTGCACTTCCCGTTCGGGGTATGATAATATCTTCCTGAAGAATCGGGAGTTTCCTTTCCGGAAAGAACGGGTTCCTGTATTTCATGTAAGCAATTAGTTTTCCAGGGTAACAATACTAACGTGCTAAAGTACCTTTGCACGGTTTCATGTTTATTATACACTTCCGGATTGTTTGGACCAGATAACGACAAGATACTTTAGGGTGTAAAATTATGAAGGTAGAAAAAAGAAGGTTTTTCATAGGACTGGCAACGTTCATCGTTCCTCTATTCCTGGGGAAGACTTTAATCGCACAAGATGTATCCAATAAATTGGATATGATGGAGATCGTTATTTCAAATCTCATCGCAAGAATAGAGTCGTTAGAAAAACGGGTGAACGCATTAGAAAAAAAATCTCTCTTCAGGAAGCGCAAAAGCGCAAAAAAAAAGAGATGGCTGGCAAAGAGACTGCGAAGGTTTTTCCTGCGGATGGGTTTGAAGATGTTGGGAAGGGTTTTTTTGTAAGAAACGTGCGTTTCAATCCCTTTGGTGATAATGTGCTTGTTATCGGTGAGATAGCGAACAGGTCAGAAAAGAATTATCGTTTTGCAAAATTTAAACTGGAAATCTATGACGATCGTGATCTGCTTGTTAAAAAGGAAGAGTTTACTATACCGGACAGCCCAAAAGACAGTGTAAAGCCCTTTGAAATCATGATCATAGGGGTAGATGCTGGTCTTATTCAAAGATATGAGATTCGTGCAACGAATTGAGGTGGATGCGCCTACGGGCAATGGTTTATAAGCCACAGCCAGCGCCGTGTGGTACGCCAGATGATCTGTTGCAGAAATTCTGTCTGTTGTCAACTCCACGAGTGGTTTTCCCTTTAACCGTCCGCCAGCAGAGCAGCACAGGTTGTGTTGGTTTTATCGCATGCCACCCGTCTTATCATGCCTGATCGGGAGCATTCCCGATTTTTTGTGACTTCAGGTTTTAACGCACGTACCGTGATGGTAACCCTGACAGGGTTTCAAACCCTGTCAGGGTTATTGGATTGTTTTACCCTGTTCCCATGAACGGTAACAAAAAATCGGGAATGCTTCCTTCCTGATTCCCGTTTCCTCCTGTTTTCCGCTTCCTTGCTGAATACAAAAAGCACCTTGCTAATACGGGAAGGGTGCCTGTCTTCATTTTTGGCAACAATTCAGTTTTTTGGAAATTTCCCATAATTGCGATATCTATTGTGCGGGGTGGGGGACGAAGCATTTGCCCGATTTGGTATGAATGCGTTCATAACAATCCTGACAATCCTGGCAAATGCTTCGCCCCTGCTTTTTCAAAACTCACTTGTTACCTTTTTTGCCGTTTACTTTTGGAGAAATTTTGATAGGCTTATTACTACGTATGGAAACTGCGGACACGCTAACCAACATTTTAAATCAGGCCTTAGATTGTGTAAGTAAAGGCATTATGATTCAAGACATCAACCGACGGGTGGTGTTTTTTAACCACGCCTGTGAACAGATAACGAAATGGTCACGGGCGGAGGTGATCGGCAAGGATTGTGGTGATATTTTCCTGTGTCATACCTCCACGGGCATGTGCTTGACGGAGAAATTTTGCCCAGGCATGGAGGTTTTTCATGGAGGGCTTTCTCAAGGTTCAAGGGACCTCCTCATCAAGCGGGGTGATGGAACTGAAGTCTGGGTACGGATGAGTGTTTCTCCTCTGAAAAGCCCGGAGGGAAAAGAGACTCATATTGTTTCCATAATCGAGGATATTAGTGACATTAAACGATTTTCAGACGAGATGCTCAGGTCAAAAACCTTATCCACCCTTGGGGCATTCGCCGCAGAGCTGGCGCATGAGGTGAAAAACCCTTTAAACGCCATGAATATCCAGATGACGGTGTTGGAGCGAGAAATACTTGATACCAGGAAAATCAGCGGTAAGTCAAAGAACGAATTGCTTGACATTGTTGCGATTGTTCAGAAGGAACTGAGCCGTTTAAGCGGATTTGTCGAAGAGTGCTTGCATTTTTCAAAAACAGGAGAGCTGAATAAAAGCAAAGTTGATGTGGGCGATGTCCTTCGTGAGATTGTTTCATTGCTCCTGCCACAGGCGCAGTTGCAGGGCATTCAAATTGCCCTTGACATGCCGGATGTGTTACCCCAGGTAATGATTGACAGAGATAAAATAAAGCAGGCGATCTTAAACATCCTGATCAATGGAATTGAGGCGATGCCGGATGGAGGAGTGTTGCAGGTCTGCGTCAGGCATATTGGACATGAAATAGGTATCTCCTGTCAGGACACCGGGTCAGGGATACCGGCGGAAATGAGGGAGAAGATCTTTCAACTGTTTTATACCACAAAAGACGGAGGCACCGGGATAGGGCTTTCGTTTGCGCAAAACATTGTCCAGGCTCACGGAGGCATAATAAGGTTAGAGGAATCTCTGAAAGGGAGTAAATTTGTGATTGCACTTCCAATCCGTTCGTAGTCATTGCTTAGGGATAAATTTTGATAACAATAAAAATAGAGACGTAAAGGGCAAGTCGGTGGGAGAGGGATTAAGAAATTGGGTCATCGCGTAGTCGTGTGGGTAAAAGGGGAGTGCAAATTAGTATAAGATGGCTTTAGATAAAGGGAGAAGAGCTTTTAAAGGGGGCGTAAAATCTGTATGATTACCTTATGGGTATCACCTCTCT
>AYTS01000116.1 GCA_002009475.1 Candidatus Brocadia carolinensis
GGTGCCGAATACCAAACGAACAAACCCCTCGGTCGGAAGTTGCTGCGTGGACTGACCGACGCAATCAGGCCAAATCAACAATAGATTGGAAGTTTACACGACAAGATGCTGATCAAAAGCTGTCAAGGTACTATGTTTCGTAATTAATTTGTTGTAATACTAGTTTTTTGAAAAAGGTAGCGCCGATCCCTTGTGGTCGGCTTGTGCGGGGGATAAACCACCCGCGCTACAGATTCTTTTGCGTAGCTTATCGGTAAACGTAAGAGCTGAATTGTTCGCAAAATTTCTAAAATCATTAGGGAAAAGATGCATTGTAGCAAACAGCACCGGCAACCATGGTAAATATATTTGTCGATCCGGCATCAAGAAGCTGGTCGTAAACATCCCCTGGATTGCCATCCGGCAATCTGATGCCGCAGAGGTCTGCCTCAAACCCCTCCTTAATTTGTCCTACCTCTGATGCCATGCCAAGCGCCTTTGCCCCGTTTATCGTAGCCATGGCAAGCAAGTCCTTTGGCGGAATGGTATGGTGAAGCAACAGGAATTTCATTTCATCCAGGATGCTCAACGTATCATTGCTCGCCAGACTGTCGGTGCCCAGACCGACATTGATTCCTGCGTCCAGGAGTTTTTGTACGGGATGGTTCGTATGACCAAAGAAACGGTGGCTTCTGGGACAGAATGCAACACTCGCCACCGATGATTTGATCAGGGAGATTTCCTCATCGGTAATATAATTGCAATGGATGAGGATGGGACGATTTTCTAAAATTCCCGTCCCTTTCAGATAGTGTATGGGGGTAAGTCCCGGCGGCTGCCAATCAGGGGGTATTGCCCGCAACTGCCGCAAAAAGGAGGGAAAAGTGCCGGTGCCTTTTGTCAGAAATTCAATCTCGTCCTGTGTCTCTGCAATATGGGTACAAAGAGGCAGCCCTGTTTGAAAGGCAAGCTGAGACACCGCCTGATATAACTCCTTTGAAACAGAATACGGCGCATGGGGAGAGAGTCCTCGGTGAAACAAGCCATCTGATTCATAGACAGACAATTCAGCTTGCACCTTCATAACAACATCCTTTGCATGGCCAGGGTTCAGGTCAATGACCTCCTTATAAACAACCTTGCGCAAAGGACTCTTTTTCAGCACGGAAAAGGAATATTCGGTATTGGCAATATCTGCAACCGTTGTCGTGCCTGCCTCAAGACTGCACCGAATCCCCTTATCAATCGATGCAGTATAGTCAGCCTCTTTCCAGCGTATCCTTGCACCCAGCAACTGAAAGACCCAGTGGGTAAAATTATTCGTAGGTGCAATGCGGTTGTGCAGGTTGGTCAGATCGAGATGAGTGTGGATATTGATAAAGCCGGGGAGGATGACTGCATTTCCTAAATCAACCAGGGTATTGTCATCAGACAATGCCTTGACCTCATCAAACGTGCCAACACGATGTATCTTTGCACCATTGATGACAACCGCCCCGTTTTCAATACATTTCTCCGGGTCTGGAATGAGATACCTTGCCTTAACAATCACCATAAAACACTTTTCTTTGAATAATCCGTGATCTCAAATATGCTTAATCCCATCATACCAACCTGTGCGCATGTTTCCTGCCCATTTCCTGGCTATTTATCATTATCGCATTTCCATTGGGATCGGGTTGACTGCCTTGTTGAGCGACCGTGCCAGGCTCTGACAATGAAGAATTTGGCAAAGTCGAAGTCGATTCCTGAGGGGGCCGAGCGCAACTTTAAGTCGAGACCCTGTGGAATAATGAATTTGGAATCCATTTCTTCATAGTCACTATAGTCTGACAGTGGATTCATCATTTGTCATTTTTCGAGTTCTTCCGTGGGTATAGTGCTGCGGTCAGCGGGTCCACCATTGCACCGCCGGACACACTGCGCCAATGTGAACACACAAAACCTCTTTAACCTAAGTTACGCATTTAAGAGCATAAGTAGCTGGTATACAAGGGTCTTCAAATATTTTCCTCACTACAAAGCTGTTTTTTTGAAGGTTATCCGCTTTCTTTTTATCGCCTGTGGATCAACTCCGAGTTTTTTGTATATCTCCCCTTGTGTTGCCTCCACTTCGGTTGCTACCCGAACATGGTGTACATGGATACCATCTGCATCGGGCAGGACTACGGTTACTACCTGATGCGTCTGTAATATTTGTTTTATCGTATTCCAACTTCGTGTTTCTCCTTTCTCTCTCAAGGTGTGCTCAATTGCATGCAAGAGATGGTATGCAAGTACAGAGATAAATAGGTGTGAGTCTACCCGGTGTTCCTTCTGATGATAG
>AYTS01000117.1 GCA_002009475.1 Candidatus Brocadia carolinensis
TTTTGTATGCATCTCTGATATACATACCATGATTATACCAGAGAAGACGAAAATGTCAACACAATCCTCACTATTCATACACTACATCGCCGGCAAAAATTCTCGACCCGTATTATTCAACCACTTACGACTTGCTCACTATGCAAAAGTACCGCTTCGGCTACACTTTTTGCGTAAGTTCGGTTAGCGCAGACGGTGAATCTGAATTTTGCCAGCCGAAAACGTTTCGAGCATGGAAACCAGACCGGAATAAGGCCAACGCCACAAAAACGAATGCTTACCGTAAACAACAGGAATTAAAAAACGGGATTGGGGATATTTGAATGAATACGATGAAATTCCCTTGCATGCCTTGAAATTATTGATAGAATCAAATGAACCAAAATATCTGAAAACCCCTGGAAAGGAGTAAAAAAGTCATATATGTTACGTGGAATTATCTTCGATATGGACGGCACGCTCACCAAGCCAAATGTCGATTTTGCGGCCATTGAGCGGGAAATCGGCGCCAAAGTGGGGTTCATTATCGATTATGCGGAAAGATCGACCCCTGAGGAGCGAAAAAGGGCGCTGGACATCCTTGAGCGTTACGAGGCACAGGCAGCAATGGAATCGGAACTCAACGAAGGCGTCGTTGAGATGCTGGAATTTGTCTCCAAAAAACAATTGAAAAAGGCGCTTTTAACCCGTAACTCCCGCAAATCAGTGGAGACCGTCCTCCGGAAACACAAGCTCCATTTTGAATTTATCGTAAGCCGCGAAGATACCAAACCAAAACCAGCCCCCGACCCCATTTTTTTGTTGAGTAAAAGGATGGATATTCATACGGATCACCTGTTAATGGTGGGTGACTATAAATATGATATTATCTGCGGCAAGGCAGCGGGCACCAAGACCGTCTTGCTCCGGTATAAAGAATATATTGAAACTGAAGTGACGCCCGATTTTGAGATAAACAGTATCCGGGAAATCATCGATCTCATCACCCATTTTGAAAAATTGAGTGCAGACTTGAATGGAGGAATCAGTGTATAAAAACAAGTTTATTTTACCTATTGTTCTCATCTCGTGTATCCTCTTTTTCCAGAGGATTGGCTTGACAAAGGAAGTTTCTGCGGGGAAAAATCTGGACGAGATACTCACAGAGATCGAAAAGGCAAATAATGCATTCAAAACCCTCAAGGCAGATATGACTCTTACCCGCACCATTACCCTGCTCGAATCTACCGAGGTCGCCCAGGCTGAGATGAGTTATAAAAAACCGAAAAGACTATACCTGAAATTCCGCGCTCCCCGCAATGAGATAAACGTAGTGGACGGGAAGTATATATGGGTGTATCATCCGGCAGAAAAACAGGTGGAAAAGTACGACATGGCGGGCGGCAAGCAATCCTCGCAGAGTTTGAGTTTTTTTGAATTTGGTTACGGGGAATCGGTACGTGCGGTTGAAAAGGATTATACCGTCTCCCTGCTTGAAACAAAAAACGAGGGCAAGAAGCGATTTTACATCCTTGATCTCCTGCCAAAAAACCCAAAGTCACAATATTCCGATATCCGATTGTGGGTGGAAGAGGGATTCTGGCTGCCGGTCAGGATAGAACTCCATGAAAGTGCTGGTGAGGTGGTCAACTGTATTGAATTGAAAAACATCAGGCTTAACAAAGGCATGTCCGATAAGCTGTTCATATTTGATGTGCCAAAAGGGGTTGAGGTCATCGAGCCGCTGAAGTAACGTTTACGTAGCAAAAAAAAGGTTATTTTTTGCTGCTCCCAACTTTCCGGTCTCTCACCTTCTGATTTTATTTCCGCGCCCTTAGCGTGCCCGGCGGTAAACAAAACGTATTAAGGAAAGCAAATCTATGCCCAGAGACATACCCGTCGGAAATGGTTCGTTGCTCGTTACCTTTGATCGGGAGTATCAGATTCGTGACCTCTTTTATCCGTATGTAGGAAAGGAGAATCATACGATAGGGCACCCCTCCCGCATGGGGGTGTGGGTGGATGGGCAATTTAGCTGGCTGGGAGGAGAATGGCAAAAGACATTACGATACAAGGAGGATACCCTGGTAACGGATGTGAAGGCACGAAACGACCGGCTGAAGATCGAGCTTCAGATGTATGATACCGTGGATTTTCACTTAAATATTTTTGTGAAGGAGATTATTGTCAGGAATCTTGAGGGAAGGGATCGGGAGATACGACTGTTTTTCAATCATGATTTTCATATCTATGAGAATGAGATTGGGGATACGGCGTTTTACGACCCGGACACGAGGGCCATTGTCCACTACAAGTCCCAGCGGTATTTTCTGATTAATTGTTGTGACCCCAACAAGTGTGGCATCGATCATTTTGCAACGGGAATCAAAGAAGTCCATGGCGCTGAAGGGACATGGAAGGATGCTGAAGATGGCGTCTTAAGCGGCAATTCCATTGCCCAGGGCTCGGTAGATTCAACCCTGGGTATCAATATTCAGGTGACGGCATACAGCGAAAATATTGCTCATTACTGGATTGCCGTGGGGAAGAAATACGACGAAGTCGTAAAACTTAATAAGGTTATTTGGGAAAAAACTCCGGAAGAACTGATACGGCGGACGGAAAATTACTGGAAATTATGGGTTAATAAAGAAACGTTTAACTTCTTTGACATTCCTCAAAGGCTTGTCTCCTTTTTTAAGAGAAGCCTGCTGGTTATCCGGACACAGATTGACAATGAAGGCGCCATTATTGCCGCAAATGATTCAGATATTGTCCAGTTCGGCAGAGACACGTATTCTTATATGTGGCCGAGGGACGGCGCCCTGGTGGCATATGCCCTTGTGAAGTCCGGGTATATGGATGCATCCAAACGTTTCTTCCAGTTTTGCGCAGATGTCATTTCCAAAGACGGCTATCTGCTCCATAAATATAATCCCGATCGGTCTTTTGCCAGTTCCTGGCACCCCTGGCTGAAGGACGAAAAGAAGAGCCTCCCCATCCAGGAAGATGGAATTGCCCTGGTCGTTTGGTCATTATGGAATCATTACGATGAATTCCGGGACATTGAATTTATAAAACCTTTGTACCGGAGTTTGATCCTCAGTGCCGCGGAATTCATGGTAAAATTCAGAGACGAGGAAACCGGTCTGCCGCTCAGTTCATACGATTTGTGGGAAGAACGCTACGGGGTGCATACCTTTACCGTATCTGCGGTCATTGCGGGTTTGCGGGCAGCAGCCGCTTTTGCCCGCGCATTCGGAGAGCATGAATATGGCGACAAATATCGTGACACGGCAGATAAAATGACGGACGCCTTGATAGCCTGTTTTTACCATAAGGAAGAAGGACGATTTGCAAGAATGGGGACAAGGACTGCAACTGGATATGAGCTGGATATGACAGTAGATGCAAGTCTTTTTGGCTTAACTGCCTTTGATGTTTTTCGTCCGGAGGTACCGATGATCGTGTCAACGATGAATGCCGTAAAGGAAAGGCTGAGGATAAAGACCACGGTGGGGGGGATAGCCAGATATACCAACGATTATTATCATCGGGTGAGCAATGATATAGAACAGGTACCGGGAAATCCGTGGTTCATTTGTACCCTGTGGCTGGCTGAGTATGAAATTATGCGTGCAAAAAATCTGACAGAATTGAATCATACCCTGCCACTCCTGGAATGGGTCGTGGACAAAGCCTTACCATCGGGTGTCCTTGCGGAACAGGTTGATCCGTACACTGGCGCGCCGCTATCCGTATCACCGCTCACCTGGAGTCATGCAGCCTTTGTTACGACATTGATGCAATATATGAAGAAACGGGAGAAACTTATCGTCTGCCCCGAATGCGGTAATTCAGAGTTTTATATGCACCGCCATGTCCAAAAACCATGAAATACTTAAGGAACTTTAAGATTTTTCCTTTTTATGCACCTGGGTGACCAGGAAATTCTGAATCCCCATGTCCTTGATTTGCTGGAGGTATGTCTCCAGGTCATTTGCATGCTGTTCCTCATCAACAAGGATATGCTCAAGCAACTCGCGTGAGCCCCCATCGGCTTCATCAATGCACAGTTTGATAGCCCTCTGGAGCCTTTGAATTGCAACCTTTTCGAGTCCATAGTCATTCTCGGCTTGTTCGTTTACCGCATTCCCTACATTGATTTTATCGAGCTTGGTGATAACAGGGATGCCTTCTAAATATAAAATACGCTCAATCAGGCTTTCCGCATGCTTCATCTCTTCTACGGCCCTTTTTTCGGTATCATCATACAGGAGTAAATATCCCCAGTTTTCACACATCTTGGCGTGGATAAAATATTGATTAATGGCTGTAATCTCTGACGTAAGTACCTCATTCAGCATTTCGATAACTTTTGCGCTTCCCTTCATAGAACATGCTCCTTTTCTTTTATAACGGATTCTTCCGGTCTTCTCGAAAAGCGAATTATAATGGAATATCATAGCAATTACAAAACAATTTTACGGCATGATTCTTCAATAGGACGTAGCTGAACGCTGATACACAGCGATAAACGGCTATTTAACCTGATATAAATGGTGCAAAAAGGTGATGTTGCATCCAAGGCTGGCTCTCTGAAAAATCCGGGTAAACCCGCGCCAAACTGCATTCAGATGCCTTTTTTAAGTTTACAGCTTCAGCTCTCTAGAAAAGAATTGACTTTAAACAAGATATTTAATACGCTAATGAATTATAGAACATAACCTCTACTTCTTCAGATGCTTCGCTACCATTCAAAATGACGAAGCATGCTATCCGGGACATCTTTCCTGTGGAAAACTGAAAGAGGGTAAAACGAAGAAGCATCTCAACTTTAAAATTTCAGAAAGGGTAAAATAAGTTAGGTAAGGACGGAATATGGGACTTATTGTGCAGAAATTTGGAGGCACCTCGGTTGCCAATGCAGAGCGCATCAAGGCTGCTGCAAAACGGATTGTTGAGACGTACACGGCGGGAAATCGGGTCATCGTGGTAGTCTCGGCAAGGGGGCAAACAACAGACGAACTGATTGATCTTGCCCGTGAAATAACCGACACTCCATCAACACGTGAAATGGATATGCTCATGTCTACGGGTGAACAGATTTCCATTGCCCTTGTGGCTATGGCTATCCATGCCCTTGGGTATCCTGCGGTCTCTTTCACCGGCGGACAGGTGGGTATCGTTACTGACAGCTATCATACCAAGGCGCGCATCCGGAACATCAGTACGGATCGTATAAAAAGAGAAGTAGAAAACGGTACGATCGTGATTGTTGCCGGATTTCAGGGGGTTGATGCAGATGAAAATATTACCACCCTTGGCCGGGGTGGTTCGGATACCACGGCTGTGGCCCTCGCTGCAATTATGAAGGCGGACCGGTGTGATATTTTTACCGATGTGGACGGAATTTACACGGCTGACCCGCGAAAAGTTCCTCATGCACGCAAACTGAACAAGGTATCGTACGACGAGATCCTGGAGTTGGCAAGTCTGGGGGCGCAGGTGATGCATTCCCGTTCTATTGAATTTGCAAAGAAATATGACGTTCCGCTGTGTGTTCGTTCAAGTTTCAATAACAAAGAAGGGACGTTGATTTGTAAGGAGGCGAAAGAGATGGAAGATATTATAGTAAGCGGTGTGGCGGTAAGCAAGGATGACGCAAAGATTACGATCCGGGCAGTGCCGGACGTCCCTGGGCAGGCAGCCAGAATTTTCCATGAGATTGCCAGGAGAAATATCAATGTAGACATGATCATCCAGAACGCCAGTATCGAGGGCAGGGCTGATGTAACGTTTACCGTGCCCCGGAGTGAACTGAAGGAGGCATTGAATGTTGCGGAGAAGATCAGGAAAGATCTTGGGGCAAAGGAGGTCTTGCATGACAGCAAGATCGCAAAACTCTCAGTAGTGGGCATTGGCATGCGGAGCCACTGCGGTGTGGCGGAAAAGATGTTTAGTGTCCTGGCGACGGAAAAGATTAATATCCAGATGATCAGCACCTCAGAAATCAAAATTTCCTGCGTTATTGATGAAGCGCATGCAGACCGTGCCTTACGGGCAGTTCATACAGCCTTCGGCCTGGATAAAGTGGAAAAAGAAGAGATTGTGAAAGCATAAAAGAATTCTTTTTTACGGAGAAACCATGAAATGAAAAATGGGCGTTATTTCTTTGTTATCGTTCTTTCCGTGCTCTTCGTAACAAATTCGTGTGCTACAAAAAAACCTGTCCTTTATCCGAACGAGTATTTTAATAAGATTGGACGCGAAGCATCTGACAAAGATGTCGATGACTGTACGCAGCTAGCAAAGTCACATGTTGGCAAATACGGGCGCGAAAAGAGGATTGCCGGACAGACTGCTATGGGTGCAGCGGTGGGTGCTGCAACGGGCGCTGCTGCCGGGGCTGTGAGAGGAAATGCTGGCATGGGCGCCGCTACAGGAGCGGCTGCCGGGGCGGCAGGCAGCCTTATCTTTAGTTTGTTTAAAGCCAGAGATCCCGACCCTTTGCTCAAGCAGTATATTGAAAAATGCCTGAGTGAAAAAGGATACGAAGTTATCGGCTGGAAATGAGGCCGGGTTTCTTTTCGCGTCTACGATAGTTTTTTTGAATTGAATGCAGGTATTCTTCGCTGCAGGGTACAGAGATATTCTCATCTGAGGGGGGAGTGATTGTGAGAAAACAATATATTGTAATTATGCTGACGGTGATCCTGACAACAGGCACTTCATACGGAGGATTTTTCACCGACCTTTTTAAAAAAGTCGGCACTGCTGATTCGAAAGCCAAACTTGATGAAAGCACGGTTACCGCAGGGTTAAAAGAGGCGCTGTCCATCGCAACGGATAAAACCGTAACGGCGCTATCCGCTCCCGATGGTTATTTTGCCAACAAGGCAGTTAAGATTTTAATGCCTGAAAAGATACAGAAGGTCGCAGAAACCTTGGGGAAATTCGGATTCCAGAAGCAGGTCGATGACTTTGTCATGAGTATGAACCGCGCAGCGGAAAAGGCGACGCCAGTCGCCAGGGGATATTTCTCTGATGCGATAAAACAGATGACTTTCAAGGATGCTATGAAAATTTTGGATGGCGGCAACACGGCTGCTACGGAGTTCTTCAAAGATAAAACATACAGCAAACTGTACGACTCATTGAAACCAAGTATCTCTCACTCAATGGATCAGGTAGGAGTTGTTAATTATTATAAGGACATGATGGGCAAGTTTTCGTCAATTCCTTTTATGAACGCAGCGTCGGTTGATCTGGATGATTATGTGACCAACGAGGCTCTTGACGGGCTTTTTTACACGGTCGGCGAGGAAGAAAAGAAGATCAGGAAAGATCCTGCATCGCGGGTGACAGACCTCCTGAAAGAAGTGTTCGGGGCGAACTAATTCCTTTATGAGAGAGAACCTGCCAGTAAAGCCGCGATCAAATCCCTCCTTAATAAGGCGGAAGAGGTGACACGGACCTCGCTTCCTTTTTATCTTTCCGGATTGAAAAATTCCAACGCGAAAAAATATTCATATAATTATTGCGAACAAAAAAACAGTGACACCAACAAGGAATTGATTATTACCTACTCAGCTTTGAGATGGTTTTTCGAACTGATACTTAAAGGTCATTTTAAAGATACCTTCAGGGAATTCCCGCTTTCCCCGTTCATCTCTTTAAGCACAAAACCAGTCAATCCATGAGGACTATTAACAAAATCCTTGATGATGTTAGAGTGGATACTTATAATGTTTCGTACAGCTATTATAGATATACCCGACAGTCATGGGAAAGTAAAAGCGTGGCAGTGTGCAGTGGACGTACCTAAAGGATAACGACTGAAAACACAAAAAAAGTCTTGAAATAGGTGAAAACAACATACTAAGTTTACAACTACCCTATTCCCTCTCCATTGCACGAAGGGGATAACGGGGAGGTCTTCCACGCATTATTTAAATAAATCCTTATAGCTAAAGATAGCCTGAAAAACCACATACATAAATGAAAATCCCTGAATAATAAATTTAATTCGGAGGTAATGAAAAAATCCTATGTCACCTAACGGAGTGGACGCTAAAACATTTTTTGAACATGAAGGGGGTATTACGTATAACGATTTTATCCTGCTTCCGGGTTATATCGATTTTGCGATCGAGGAGATCAATCTTGAGACATACCTTACCCGTAATATTAAGATCAAGAGACCCATTGTCAGCTCACCTATGGATACGGTAACTGAATCCAGGATGGCAATCAGCATGGCCATGCTCGGCGGTATTGGTATCGTTCATTACAGTAATAGTATTGAGATGCAGGCAAGGGAAGTGCGTCGGGTAAAGAGATATGAAAACGGATTTATTTCAGAGCCTGTTGTTCTTGGCCCGGATAATACGATACATGACGTCGATGTTCTCAAGGAAACATACGGTTTCTCCGGTATCCCAATCACAGAGGATGGCACCCTGAACTCAAAACTCATTGGTATTGTTACCAAAAGGGATATTGATTTTGAGGCAAACCGAAACAGAAAGGTAAGGGATGTGATGACCACACAGCTGGTTACCGCACCTGCTGGTATTTCTCTTGCCGAAGGGAACAGAATTCTTAGAGAAAGCAAGAAGGGAAAACTTCCTCTGGTTGACAAACAAGGCCGCCTTGTATCCCTGATGAGCCGTACCGACCTGCTGAAAAATGCGGACTTCCCCTTTGCATCGAAAAGCAAGGACAAACAACTCATCGTGGGCGCTGCCCTCTCTACCCGGGAGGATGATAAGGAGCGCCTGGACGAACTGGTAAAGGCCGGTGTCGATGTCATCGTTATTGACTCGTCCCAGGGTAATTCTATTTTTCAGATCAATACGATCCGGCATATTAAACAGAAATACCCTCATCTTGACGTAGTAGGAGGAAATGTCGTTACTGCCGGCCAGTGTAAATCGTTGATCGATGCTGGCGCCGATGCCCTTCGCATCGGTATGGGCAGCGGTTCAATCTGTATAACCCAGGACACCCTTGCAGTGGGAAGGGCACAGGGTTCGGCAGTTTATCACACGGCAAAATTTTCTAAGGAATACGCCAATATTCCTGTCATTGCCGATGGCGGCATCGCCCACATTGGACATATTGTGAAGGCGCTCTCTCTGGGTGCAAGCACCGTCATGATGGGTGGTTTGCTCGCCGGCACCAGTGAATCGCCCGGTGAATATTTTTATGAAGGTGGGGTGCGCGTGAAAAAGTACCGCGGTATGGCATCCCACGAAGCCATGGAAAAAGGAGGTGGGAAACGGTACCTTTCATCGGAAGACCGCATAAAAGTTGCGCAGGGTGTTACCGGTACCGTTGTCGACAAGGGTTCCGTCGTTAATCTCGTCCCTTATCTGATGCAAAGCCTGCTGCATTCTTTCCAAGAACTTGGATACCGAAGCATTCAGGAACTTCGTAACGGCATCTACGAGGGTACGCTTCGCTTTGAAAAACGATCCCAATCCGCCCAGGTGGAAGGAAGCGTTCACAACCTTTACTCTTTCAAGGAACCACATCTCGGTTTGCTGCGCATGGGGAGATAAATTTCATGTGATCAGCAAGTAGTGTTTTCAGATGTCCTTTATCTATGACCATCAAAGAATATGCCATAGAAATCGTTAAAACCCTGCAAGAGCACGACTACAAGGCCTTCTTTGCCGGCGGTTGCGTGCGTGATATGATCATGGAGAAGGCATCTGCCGATTACGATATCGCTACCAATGCCTTATCCCAGGATGTCATAAAACTCTTTGAGAAAACCATACCCGTTGGCGAACAGTTCGGAGTAGTCATTGTGGTGAGAAATGGCCATAACTTCGAGGTAGCCACATTCCGCACGGAAGGTCCTTACAGTGACGGACGTCACCCTGATTCTGTAGCTTTTTCTACCCCTGAAGACGACGTAAAACGAAGAGATTTTACCATAAATGGCCTGCTCTACGATCCTATCACGAATGAAATCCTTGATTACGTAGGTGGACGGGAAGATATTTCCCGGGGAATTATCCGAACGATTGGAAACCCCTTTGAACGATTCACTGAAGATAAGCTGCGTATGATACGGGCAGCTCGCTTTGCATGCCGTTTCAACTTTCCCATCCATCCCGACACGAAAGAAGCTATTATTCAGCTTGCGCCGCAAATTCATGTGGTCAGTGCCGAACGCATCCGGGAAGAATTGGAAAAGATACTCACCGGCCCCAATCCCCATGCCGGTATTCAACTGCTGGATGAACTCCATCTGCTGCAAGAGATACTGCCTGAGGTCTCCAACATGAAGGGTGTGCGTCAACCTGAAAACTTCCACCCTGAGGGAGACGTCTTTGTGCATACCCTCTTATGCTTGTCCAAGCTTGCCCCTGTCTCTGAACAGGGAATGGGAAAACCGTCATTTACCTTAGCCATGGGGGTATTGTTACACGATATTGGCAAGACAGAGACCTTTGAGGAGTTGGATCGGATCCGGTTTAATCTGCATGAGAAGGTGGGTGCGGATATGACGGCAAAGATCTGTGATCGGTTGAAGACTTCGAATGCTGAGAAAGAGCGGATTGTCTGGCTTGTCCTGAAACACCTTTGTTTTAAGGATGCACAAAAGATGCGACTGAACAAACTCAAGCGACTCTTTGCCAGAGAAGGTTATACGGAACTGGCAGAGTTATGCAGGATTGACGCCCTTGCAAGCAGCGGCGATCTGTCTGACTACCACTTCTGCCAGGATATGTTCAGTAAGTTGAGCCAGGAAGAGGTCAAACCGAAGGCTTTGATTACCGGACACGACCTCATTGCCCTGGGATTAAAACCGGGTCCTTTGTTTAAGGATATTTTAACGAAGATTGAGGATAAGCAACTCGATGGCAACCTCATTACGAAAGAGGCTGCCATTGAAGAAGCAAAGACACTGATCTCACAAAGAACATAATTCACATGAAGATTAAATGTATTGCATACCTGAGGTGCGGGAAGGTATAGTTAGCATAATTAAGGAGGTGATGCAGCATGACAAATGAACTTACCATAAAGATTACGGGTGAGGCTGGGCAGGGGATACAGACTATTGGGGCGGCCTTGTGCCGGTTGTTCAAAAATGCCGGGTTCCATATTTTTGCCAACCAGGACTTAATGTCCAGGATACGCGGCGGTAACAATTTCTTTCAGCTCAGGATTTCAGATAAACCCCTTTTTGCCCTCCGTCAGAAATCAGATATTACCGTGGCTTTAGATAAAGCAAGTGTTGCCCTTCACAAATCAAGTATGACAGATGGCGGCATTCTGGTTTTAGATAGGAAGAAATTTAATGTTATCGAAGAAGACAATGCCTTTTTTGATGTCCCTTTCTATGATATGGCTGTTCGTACCGGCGGCAGCGCACTGTTTATCAACTCCGTTTCCTGCGGTGTTCTTGCAGGAATTGTAGGCGTAGAATCCAGCTACGTTGAGCAGGCCATGAATGCCACTTTTGCCGGTAAGGATGAAGACGTTATTCGAAAGAATAAAGATGCGGCATGTGTAGGGTACGATTTTGTCAGAAGTAATTTGAAACGGGATGCATTCCGGATAAAAGCTGGTGCAATCAAAGACACCAATACACCCATCATGAACGGAAACGATGCCATTGTCTTAGGGGCAATAAGGGCTGGCTGTAAATTTTACTCGGCCTACCCTATGTCTCCTTCTACAAGCATTATGGAAGTGATAGCCCGGTATGCAAAAAAATTCAACATTGTCGTTGAGCAGGCGGAAGATGAGATTGCTGCTATCAATATGATTATCGGCGCCTCGTTTGCCGGAGTCCGGTCTATGACTGCCACCGCCGGTGGTGGGTTCGCCCTCATGGTGGAAGGGCTGAGTCTGGCTGCAATGACAGAGACGCCCATTGTCGTTGTTGTTGCACAGAGACCTGCGCCTGCAACTGGTTTTCCCACGAGGACTGCACAGGCAGACCTCGAGTTTGTGCTTCATGCCGGTCACGGGGAATTTGCAAGAGCAGTGTATGCCCCCGGCACCATAGAAGAACTATTTTTTGTAACGATAAAGGCATTCAATGTTGCGGAGAAATACCAGATTCCGGCTATTATTCTCACAGACCAGCACCTTGCCGACTCTTATCGAAATATTGAGACGTTCGATCTGAATAAAATAAAAATTCAAAGATATATCATATCAAAAGAGGATTCAAAGCGTATAAAAAACTACAAGCGGTATCAATTTACCGAATCGGGAATATCTCCTCGCGCAATACCTTCATGGATAGAAGACGTTATTTACGTCGACAGTGATGAACATACGGAGGAAGGCCACATTACGGAAGATGCTGAGATGGGCAGAAAGATGGTGGAGAAGAGATTTTATAAAAAGTTTTCGGGCCTCTCGCAAGAGGTAGAAAAACCCACGGTATACAATATGGAAAGAGCCGACATTGTTTTGCTCGGTTTTGGTTCAACCTATGGGGTAATGAGGGAAGTTAGCGATACCGCAACTGATAAAAAAGTGGGTTTTGTTCACTTGCCCCAGGTCTGGCCATTTCCTGCCATAGAGATGGCAGGGTTGTTAAAAAACGCCAAAAGGGTTTTATCGGTAGAAAATAATGCGGGGGGCCAACTCGCCCGATTATTAAGGAGAGAAACGGGATTGCAGGTAAATGGATCCGTATTAAAATATGATGGCAGACCTTTTCATGTAGATGGTCTGATGGATCGTATCAAAAAGGAAGGATAATCATGGATATATCTGATTTTAAAAGCAATGAGGAAATAGCATGGTGTCCGGGGTGCGGCAACTTCGGCATTTTAACTGCAGTTAAAAAGACCCTCTCTCAATTGGCCAGGCATCCGAAAGATATTTTGTTCGTTTCCGGAATTGGCCAGGCGTCCAAACTTCCTCACTATGTAAATTGCAACTGTTTTAACGGTCTCCACGGAAGGACCCTTCCCGTTGCATCAGCGGCAAAGATCGCCAACCGCAACTTAACGGTATTGGTTACCACGGGAGACGGGGACTGTTATGGGGAAGGCGGCAACCACCTTATCCACAATATCAGGAGGAATACCGATATAACTGTCATTGTCCATGACAATCAGGTATATGGTCTTACCAAAGGACAATCCTCTCCTACATCCGATCCGGGATATGTAACCAAGATTCAGGAGGAAGGAGTTATTCTCGAGCCTCTGCACCCCCTGGAGATGGCAATTGCGTTGGGTGCAGGATTTGTAGCCAGGGGTTATTCATTAGAGACCGAACACCTTTCCTGGTTGATTGGGGAAGGGATACGGCATAAAGGTTTTTCTCTGATAGACGTGTTGCAGCCATGCGTCTCTTTCAATAAAAAGAATACGTATGAATGGTACTCAAAGAGGGTCTATAAAGTTAATGATAATGGTTCGTATGATCCAGAAAATAAAATGGCCGCGTATGAGAAGTCCCATGAGTGGGGAGACAGAATCCCCATCGGGATAATTTACCGGGCAGAAAAGGAAACGTATGAAGAAAAAAGAGGTCTTAGCCAAGGGATTCCTTTGGTCGATGAACAGATAGAGGATGTTGATATTAAAGGCATATTGAGTGAATTTGTGTAGTCCGGGAGGTGCATGATGTTTGGGAAACAAATTACCCTATTTAAATTATTCGATTTTAAAGTCCGTATCGATGTAAGCTGGATCATTATTGCGGTTTTGATTACCTGGTCTCTTGCGAAAGGAGTATTTCCCCATTATTATGAGGGACTTTCTGCCGGAACGTATTGGTGGATGGGTGTTGCAGGCGCATTGGGATTGTTCGCTTCAATCGTCTTACACGAACTCTGCCACTCTCTTGTTGCACGAAGATTTGGTTTGTCCATTCGTGGGATCACCTTATTTATCTTTGGTGGTGTGGCCGAGATGAAAGAGGAACCGCCAAGCGCGAAAGCCGAATTTTTTATGGCCATTGCAGGACCGATCTCAAGCATCATTATTGGCCTTGTACTTTATGGAATATCTGCTTTGAGTCGAAAAGCCGGTTTACCGATTCCTGTAACTGGTGTAGTAAGCTATTCTGCGCAGATAAACTGGATTCTTGCCGCCTTCAATCTCGTGCCTGCATTTCCTCTTGACGGCGGGCGTGTGTTCCGGTCAGTCTTGTGGCTTTGGAAAGGCAATCATCAATGGGCTACCCAGGTCTCTGCCAAAATTGGTTCCGGATTTGGCTTTTCTCTCAGTTTTGTAGGGATTTTATTTATCATTAGAGGGTCTTTTGTCAGCGGCATCTGGATGCTACTCATTGGTATGTTTTTACACAGCGCCTCCCAGGTATCCTACAATAGACTTTTAATACTCAGAATCCTTGGGGGAGAAAAGGTGCGGCGCTTCATGAAATCCGACCCTGTTGTTGTGGCATCATCGATTTCGCTCGACAATCTTGTAGAAAATTACGTTTACAAATATCATTACAAGATGTTCCCCGTTGTAGATGATGGAACACTCATCGGTTGTATTAGTACGCGTGAGGTAAAGACGGTTTATCGGGGAGAATGGAGCCAGCGTACCGTTAAGGAGTTCACAAAACCTTGTTCATCCGCGAACACCATTCCTTCTGATACCGATGCCGTAAAGGCGCTTTCAATTATGAATCAGACAAGAAATAGCCGCCTCATGGTTGTCGAGGGAAACAGGCTTGTTGGTATTATAACCCTCAAAGACCTCCTGAGTTTCCTCTCACTTAAAATGAATCTTGAGGGAGAAGAGTTTAAACGAAATGGGTTAAACCTTAAATAAGATCTTATATATAAGAAGATACGCATGGAACTTTTCATATAAATTCCCTTATGAAAAGTTCAATAAATGCCTTCGTAATGACAGGCAGAGATATCTTTAGACGAAGGCAGGAGGTGTTAAAACAAAACGTACGAAGAACAAGGAGTTTGTTGAAGGGTCGTACACCTCAACAAACGATCAGACAACATGAAAGCAACCGTAAAGTATCCCGGCAAATACCTCAAACGGCCTCCCCTTGGTGAAACCAGCATCAAACATGATGACGGCACTATCGTTGCCTGTGAGTATCTTGATCACGATACCAATATCAAAGAGGCTATGACCTTGCCGACACTCACCTTATTGAACGACTCATCTGCCATATCCCAGACAAAAACTTCAGAAATATCCGTTATTATGGGGAGAAATCTACTATGAGCAAATTTTATCTTTTTGTAAAACAATCCTTCGTCAATATTTTTTTGTTTATATTATTTATAGATACGTTTATTATACCGTCTCTTTCAACCATTTCCTTTGCCACAGAACCACAAGATCCCAGTCCACAGTCCATTGAAACACCCTCAGCCAAAACGACTGCCACGCCACAGCGGATATTCGGCAATATGAGATTCCACCACGAGATGGCAGACCTTTTCGGGGAAAAGGTAGGACCCGATGATTCAGGAGATGTCTATAATGCCGGCGGGCTTGCAAGCTATTACACAGGCCCAAAAGAGCTCTTCCCGGGAAAGGGGAAGTTCGGACAACTCTATAAATTCCTGCCTATAATCCGGTGGTATGACCCGGCATATTATTTTAACGCCGAAAACTTTCATCCGGGCAGTACGGTAAATGGAGAATTCACTAATGAACAGTGCATCACCTGCCATATGCTGGAAAATCCGGGCATCGTGGCACAATGGAAACAGAGTAAACACGGGACACCATCAGAAGGGAAAGAGGTGGTTGGCTGTGACCGATGTCATGGGAAAAACCACGAAAAACTTCTGATGCCTGATTATAACCTTTGCGGTGAATGTCACGAGAAACAGCTCAAAGGACATCGGGACGGAGGACGTGGCTCGCATGCCCATGCATATCATCTGGAGCTCATAGATCAGGGATGTCAGATGGAGAGGCCTGCAGAAGAGACAACCGCCTGTCTTGCCTGCCACGCCATTGCTGAAAACCGGTGCGATGGATGCCATACACGGCACCGCTTTTCCACGGCCGAGGCCAGGAAACCCACCAGTTGTGGCGTGTGCCATTCCGGTCCTGAGCAATACGAGCATGAGATGTATATGCAGTCGTATCATGGAATGATATATCAGGGAGAGGGGCAGTTCTGGGATTGGTCGAAACCGCTTAACGCAAAGAATTACGCCGTCCCGACCTGTGCCTATTGTCATATGCCGGAAGGAGAACATAATGTTACACGGACATCTACTGTTTATACGTACATGGGCACTTCCCTGGTAGATCGGGGGGCTTACCGGTACAAGGCAACGCGGGATGCATGGATCAATATGTGTAAGGGTTGCCATTCGCCACGATTTGCAAAAGACCACCTGGAGGCCATGGATGAGGCGGTCAAGCTAAGTTTTACCAAATACCGTGAGGCGATGGTTATTGTAACCGCCTTATATACGGACAATCTCATCGACCCCATGCCCGCTGACCTTGCCCCTGATTCCCAAGGTCACAATGTCTTTAGTCTAATGCCAGGAAAGGGAGAGATGCGAAAATATAATGTCTCGAATATTGAGAGATTGACTTACGAGATGTTAGTCGACATCGTTGGCGCCATTTATAAGGCCAAGGCGCACAATGCCTATTACAGCCCCATTTATGGCTATTGGGAATGGGCGCAGGACCGTTGGCTGGTACAGATCAAGGACGAAGCTACCAAACTCAAACGCTTTGCAGAGATTGAAGAGAAATTGGGCATCAAGCACACCGCCTATCCCTTCTGGAAACATGGCGAATATACCGACATGTTACTGGGGTGGAAGAGGAAGGAATGGGGAAAGTAGAAAATGGTTTATGGTGGTTCCTTCTTGCAAAGAGGTCTGGAGTTTGGCACACTCGATTGATAAAATACGTTTACGTTAAAGATAGCATTATAAGTATTAAGGAGATTATATTTATGGACAAACGAATTTCAATTGATCCAAAGGTATGCCATGGTCAGGCCTGTATCAAAGGGACAAGAATTCCCGTTCACCAGATCATACGCATGATGGCCAATGGGGACACCATCGAGGAACTTCTTGAAGAGTATCCTTCGATAAGCCGGGACGATATTCTTGCCTGCCTTGAATATGCAGCGTCGCTGGCTGAGGAAGAATTAACACCCATTGATTAAAAGATGCCGGATGAAGATATTTGTAGACGAGAACATCCCCTTAATGACTGTTCGAACATTGCGTGAAATGGGCCACACTGTGACAGACATTCGCAACACGCCTGACAAAGGAATGACAGATGATGTTGTTTGGGAAATGGTTCAACGAGAAAAACAGTTATTGATTACAACGGATAAGGGCTTTGTGCAATACCGGGACGAACAACATCATGGTATTCTGATTGTGCGACTTAGAAAACCAAATCGACACAAAATACACCAGCGGGTCATGAAAGCAATAACACGGTATTCTGAAAAGGAATGGCCTGGGATGCTGGTTGTTATGAGGGATACAGTTCAAAGTGTATGGCGATCTGCAGATAGAAACTAAGATGTTTTGCAGTTTGGCTAACTTGCGGATGAATCAAACGTTTTGGTTCAGGCTACAAGCCCTGAACCAGCAAAGAGGAATGGGGGAAATAGTAGGATGTAACGGATGGAATTGACACCATGATTTGATAATGATAAAATCCTCGTTAAGGAAATGGAAAATGAAAGAGGGATACTTGCAAAAGCATCCATCGAAGGAAAATTTTACACGATAAAACCGGTGCGGGAAGCATTTGGAACAGCATACCTAGCGGTACTCGAAGCCATTAATGAGAACCTTATTAAGAAAGGTATCCTGGAAAAAGAATTACCAAAGTCGGTAGACGAATACAGAAAGATATTAAGGAAGTATCTCGCAGTCCATAATAGTAAATTGTTAAAAGAATTCGAAATCCTCTACGATTCCCTGCATATTTATGGATACTATCAGGGTGGTATCTATAATGTCCATGCAGTAAAAGATTATCTTGCGGCAGCAAGAGACTTTGTCAATAAATTGAGTGTTGTATTATAGAAATGTTTTCAATATTTCAAAACATTCTTAGCGTCTTTTGTTTGGCAGCTGATATGGCATGATATAATAAACTGACAATTATAGGATAAAGATAAAAATGAATGTTCCCGAAGCGCTGCGCGCTTCGGGAACACCCACGCTGAGTAGAGTGGGATTAAACCGTTCTGTTTTACGCTCGGAAACAATACTATTTGAGACAGACAGCCTCTGGCTGCTGCTCAGCGTGGGCGTTGCACGAAAAAATAATAATTACTGCTTTTACATTCGTAATCGCCCCCTAAAGTCTATTTTGAAATTTCACGATATTTATCTTGACAACAACTGGGAAATATTGATAGCATTGATATCAATATTTCCCAGAGGAATTGAATGTCCAAAAATATTCTAATCAGAAATGTGCCTGAAAGCATCCATAACTGGATAGAAGAAGAGCGATATTACCGAAGAATGTCAAAACAGGATTTCATATTTCAAGTGCTTGAGAAGACAAGCACCTATGGCCAATTACCCTTGCATTATTTTGAAAATATACATCCTGTTGCGGAAACAGTACCTTCTGCCATCTCATTTAGCTTTGTAGATCTTTTTTCCGGAATCGGTGGATTCAGACTCGGCCTGCAAAAAGTTGGCGGTCGCTGCCTTTTTTCTTGTGAATGGGATGCGAATGCGCAGAAAACCTATTATTCATGGTTTGGGGAAACACCCTATGGGGATATTCGAACACTGAAGATTTCTGATATACCCGATCATGACATCCTAGCGGCTGGATTTCCGTGTCAGCCCTTCTCTATTGCAGGCGTTTCAAAAAAGAAAAGCCTTGGGAGAGCACACGGATTCAAGGATAGCACTCAGGGAACTCTTTTCTTTCATCTTGCGACAATCATTGAAAATAAACGGCCTCCCATAGTCTTTCTTGAAAATGTAAAAAATCTTCTTTCGCATGACAATGGAAATACATGGAAGGTCATCGAAAATACTCTTAAAGATTTGAACTATATTGTCTATCATAAGGTAATAGATGCATGTGCCTACGTTCCACAGCACCGGCAGCGCATTATCATTGTTTGTTTTGATCGTGATGTATTCGGTAATGAGATCCCTTTCAGTTTCCCCGAGAAACTGGCATCCACACCACTCAAACTCAAGGATGTGCTGGAGGATAATCCCGATTCCAAATACACGCTTTCAAACCATTTATGGTCGTATTTGAAAGCTTACGCCAAGAAACATAAAGAAAAAGGCAATGGTTTCGGATATGGCCTTTGCGACCTGAATGGTATTACACGGACGCTGAGCGCACGTTACTATAAGGATGGTTCGGAAATATTAATCCCCCAAGGAAAAACAAAAAATCCACGACGTTTAACACCACGAGAGACAGCCAGATTGATGGGATTTCCTGATGAATTAAAAATAGTTGTTTCTGATACGCAGGCATACAAACAATTCGGTAACGCAGTCGTTCCCGCTGTCATTGAAACAGTCGCAAAACAAATCATTGAGGTTATTCACTGGCATCTGACTTCCAAAGGCAGATGTCTTATTAAAAGGCAGACTAGTACTACTGCCTTAGAATCGAGGCATCCTGAACTCTCCCATACTTGAACAAGCAATAACGGATGCACTCCAGTATGGCAAGGCTCTTCTGAAATTCATATCACCAAATGATGTCGGGAAAACCGGCAGTCATCAGTGTGGATATTATCTGCCAAAAACAATCTGGCAGACATACACCCCTTATCCTCCTTGTAAAGACAGGAATAGCGAACATTTTGTCAAGATTACATGGCAGGATGGACGGGAAACAGAATCATGTATAAAATGGTACGGAAAGGGAACCAGAAGCGAATATCGTATGACAAGATTCGGCAGAGATTTTCCATTTCTTGTTTCCGACAACATCGGCAGTCTTCTTGTACTTGTTGTGACGAGGTCTGCTACATTTCACGGATACGTTCTTGATACAGAAGATGACATCAACCAGATACAGGCCACTCTTGGAATAGAGGTTATCGGTTCGTGGGCACTTTATGATTCCAGTGCAATCCCCTCTGTTGAAACAGAAAAGGCCTGTATAGACAGACATTTTACAGTATTTTCTGAAACCATCCAAACTTTTCCCTCGACAACATGGTTTTCTGATAAAAGCAGAACCGCCCTTCTTGAGTGTGTAAAAGATTTTCTTGACAAAAAAATTGATCTTCAGCTTGTGGAGTTAATTGAAACCGAATACAGGCTTTTCCGGCGAGTAGAACGTCTTCTGAGTCAGAATGAGATAAACCGTTTATATAAATCAATAGATGATTTTCTTTCCACGGCTGCAAAAATCCTGAATCGACGCAAGGCACGAGCGGGCCGCTCTTTGGAAAATCACACCGAATATATTCTGAATAAAGCAGGTATTCCCTTCGACATGCGGCCTGATGATGTGGACGGCAGACCCGATATACTCATTCCCGGCAAGGCACAATACAAAAATCCCTCTTGGCCGGATTCAAAGCTTATTGTCATCGGAATCAAAACAACCTGCAAAGACAGATGGAGACAGGTGTTAAACGAAGCAAGACGTATATCGCGCAAACATATTCTGACCATCCAGCAGGGCATCTCACAAAATCAGCTCAAAGAAATGCACAGAAGCAATGTTTCGCTTATTGTCCCCAAACCTATTCAAAAACAATATCCTTACGGAAGCGGCATAGAAATGTTCAGTCTCGAAGAATTCGTGATACATGTCAAACGGAGGCTTTCTTAAAAAATGACCGATGTTCTTACTCCCGAACAACGTAAATTCAATATGTCTCAAATTCGGTGCAGAAATACAAAGCCGGAGCTTATTGTACGGCATATGATTCATTCACTGAGTTTTCGTTATCGTCTACATCGTACTGATCTGCCCGGTAAGCCCGATTTGGTCTTCCCATCACTAAAAAAAAGCCATTTTTGTTCATGGTTGTTTCTGGCATATGCACAATTGCCGTTATGGACGGGTAAAGCCTGCCACAAACCCGACATTTTGGGAATCAAAACGGCAGTCAAACAAAAGAAGAGACTCTGAAAAAAAGCGTGAATTACAACGTATGGGATGGGACGTATTGGTTATCTGGGAGTGCCGGACAAAAAACGACTTGAAGAGATTGCACAAAAGAATTCTTTCATTTCTGAGTGAATGAAACGGAATAAGAAATTAAAAAAATAAAAACGTGCAACAAGCTGCTACACCGGATTTTTAACATGCCGCAAAAATCATGTGTCGTATTAAAAACCGGTGAGCTTCGACGTTCGTTGCCAATTGACTATGACATCAACTGAGTCAACATCAACAAAGTCCGAGACGCTGTTTGAGTTGCTTTGTCGTAATTACGACATCGTATGCACCTCCATCGTTTGCGCTGGCAAGAAAGCGGACTATGAAATCGCTGTAAAAGGACATCGCATCATAACCGAGATTAAACAGATTGATCCAAACGAAGCTGACGAAGCAACTTTGAATAAAGGACGCTTGAGAGGATCTGCTGCTGCATGGGGCAATTCGGAACATCGTATTAGACTGAAAATCCAGGAAGCAAGAAAGCAACTCAAGGCTCGATCGCATGAGATTCTACCTACATTGTTGATCGTGTATGACAACGGAACATTTGCTGGTACCGATGCAACAGACATGAAAACTGCAATATTTGGTGAGGAAAAGGTTGTTGTGTCGCATTTGAATCACGAGGTAGCAAGTGTTTCACCGATTCACGCAGGTGGAAAGCGGCGATTCACACCAGATTCGAATACTTCCATCAGCGCAATAGGCTTGATGTACAATGAACAACCAAGGCTATCGATATTCCATAATCACTTTGCGACGAATCCGATCGATCCCGAATGGCTTCGCTTTGATGGTATTCGACACTATGCGTTGAATTCTCAAAACTACGAGTGGATTGAACGTTGAAGGCCGTGGCAACGAACAAAATGTTGGACCGAAGCGGCAGTCCGACCGCTTCCTGATAGTAAATGTTTTAGCCGCTGCTCTGCCGATATTGTCGTTAGCTGTAAAATTGTGAGATGTAATATATATACTTATCGCTTTAAATTTGAAAGGAGTTTAAATGCCGAAAGTAGACGAAATAAAAGAAGTGATCGAAGCCCTGCCTGACGAGGAGTATATTCAATTGAGACAGTGGTTTTCAGAAAAGGATTGGGAAAAATGGGATAGACAGATTGAAACCAATTCGGAATCAGGGCAGTTGGATTATCTTATTAGAGAAGCCTTTGATGAAAAAGCTAAGGGAAAGCTCAAGGAACTTTAAATGCATCGTACAACAACACGTTTCTGGGAACGCTTTGAGACCCTTCCAGAAGCTGTATATTCGTAACAGTTTTGTTTTTTGAAAAAGTATCAGGAAAAGCTCCGTTCGGAGCGATATATTTATAGACAAACCATTATGCCGCAATCAAGCTCCATCGGAGCGGCATGTTGTTTCTGTGTCTCACATGACGACC
>AYTS01000118.1 GCA_002009475.1 Candidatus Brocadia carolinensis
AAAAAACTCGGAGTTGATCCACAGGCGATAAAAAAGAAAGCGGATAACCTTCAAAAAAAACAGCTTTGTAGTGAGGAAAATATTTGAAGACCCTTGTATACCAGCTACTTATGCTCTTAAATGCGTAACTTAGGCTAAGATACTCTCATATTGGTTTAGAAAGCAAAAAGAGAGCGGTACAGGCATTGACAGACCACGTTCTAGGGATGAGTGAAAAAGCTATTCTACCTTTGGTTATTCAAAAAACAGGTACGGCATAAGTACGACATGACGGCACACCGCAATGTGTATATCGTTGATAGTAAAAGACTTATGGAATCTTGGTAAGTATGAGTCAATTATTTATTTACTGTCAAGCTACATCGATGAATCGATCCCCCGATTTGCTAAGGCATCGGCAATGACGTTTTCCTCTCGGCGGACATGCTGAATCCCCCACGCCGGTATCTTATCCAGCAGTTTTATGAGTTCATCATAGAGGGGAAGGATATTTGCGCTTTTCACGCGATATACACCGTTTAGTTGCCGCACCAGGAGTTCACTATCCGTTCTGAAAACGACCTCTTTGGCGTGACAGGCAACAGCCTTCTGGGCTGCAAGTATCATGGCCTGATATTCAGCAACGTTATTGGTAGTCTCGCCAATAAACCTGCACACATCCTCAACAAGTTGATAATCCTCATTGAAGATGGCTACCCCAATACCTGCCTTACCCGGATTCCCCCTTGACGCCCCGTCGGTGTGAATGATAAGTTTACGAAAACCCTTCTGCCCACGATGTGGAATGTCACTACGCGGTAAACAAGCATCGATCGTCTCTGTTCCTTTTTTCGTTTCTACAATTCCGCGAAGGAACGTATCGATCATTCCGCGGGTAACGGAAGGATTTTCCTTGATTAACCTTTCTGTATCCAGATATTTCAATATCAGTGCCACGAACTCCTGCGGAGACCTCTTCTTCATAGCATAACAACTCCCCTGCAAAACCTGTTCAATCAGTACCGATGGAACCAGCAAAACCGGCAAAAACATAACATCCGGTAAAGACATTAAGTTCAAAACTCACGACTCATTCTAAAAACCAATCCCCAGAATAGCAATCATTTTTAAACTATATATTCAATTTTTGCTTTAGAAAAAAAATATTGAAATATTTTGTTAGGGTAATGTATCATAAAGAGTAACTGTTCATCGTGTTTCCACGCCCATTCGAATGCATTCTTTCTCTCGCCTTCTCACTCCTTCTTCTTACGACGGCAGGACTTTGACGTTACCCTGGGGATTGAAGTGCGTGAAGAGTGGAAAGTGGTCAATAAGGCTATCTGTCTGTTTGCTTTTGACACATATTCTTTACAGATAGTGATTTGGCGATAAGGGAAATTATCGATAGAGCCATTTTATTTTGCTCCAGCAAACCTTTCTGTTCCGAAACAAATGTTGGAAAATAAAAAAACGGATAGTGTTCTGTTTTAGAACACTATCCGTTCGTATTTTTTCAATCATGTATTTAAGGATACACGTTTACTGCTCTTTTTTCCTTTCCTTGGTTTTTTCTGGAACAATATCATCTATTTGCCAATTGCGCTCAAAGGCAGTGCAAGACTTATAAGCCACGTCACGCATAAGAATGTTGCAAAAAACGATTTTGCCATCCAAAACAATTGCGTAATTGCATCCAAAACAAATGCTCTTTTTCGCCTTTTTGTTTTTCATCTACCGATACTCCTTCAGGGTTAGTAGAAAGTAGAAATTGGAACAGCAAAATTTTACCGAATAGATATAGAGCAAGTCAACGTAAAAAATGAGATGTGAACACCCGGTGCGTCTCCTTGGTAAGAAATAGCGGGTGATTTGAATTGTTTATATAACCTGAATCTTGCACCAAACAGACCGATCACGTGTGAGCGGTAAGATTTATCAAATCAGCGTCTAAACCACTAGCCCGCATTTCTCACCGGGGGTAATTTGTGATGTCAAAAGGTCGCAGGAGACGTAATGTTGTTGCTTCACAAGACAGATTTTTCTGTTTTTATGTATCAATACTGAACATCCTGATGATTTTATTCATAAAAACTCGAGAAGGTGCTGTCAAAAGGCGTATTTTGGGCGTAACACTCCCGTCCGGTTTAGCATATAATGGACTGGCATTTTCAGGCCAGTAGTGAAGGTGCAATTTGGTAAGATAGAGTAGGATAAGGAGGGGGGGCTGGAAAATGAGAAAGAGTTTTGATAAAGAATTTATGGCGAGGGTGGCCTTGGAAGCGATCAAGGAGGAAAAGACG
>AYTS01000119.1 GCA_002009475.1 Candidatus Brocadia carolinensis
GACGCCGGGGGTTGCCAGTGATTTGTTTTTTCGTGAGCAGGAAATAGAAGTTTTAAAGCTGATCAAATACCGTGGAGAATATGCGGCAAATAAGGGGAAGAGTTTATCATTGCGTGATGCAATTCTTGTTATTGCAACGCTTGGGGGATTTGTAAAGGGCAAAAACAGGGAGCCAGGAGTGGAAGTAATGTGGAGGGGAATACGAAGGCTTGCTGATATTTTGATAGGTGTTTCTCTGACAACGAGTACTCATCAATCTGATTATGGATGATTTGTCCAGCAAAAAAATTGTCCAACTGTAAGCTCAGGAGAGGAGTGAGGAGGGATAAAATTTTCGTAACACGCCACCGGGTACCCTCTTTGAGGGTAGCAATGATGACTAATGTTAAAATCAAATTCTAACCTAATCCCGTAGAAGAAGAAGCTATGGAAAAAGTGAAAAGGAGACCGCTATTATGAAATGCTTTAAAGTAATTTTTTATGGGCTTACTGCATCATTCATGCTTGCTGTTTTATGCTTACCAGGTACTTTTGCGGACGACCTGCCTTCGCACACCGAACTCCGGGAAGCCCTTAAGACGGTAGTAAAAGAGAACAATGGTGGATTTGGTTTTCATATGTGGGCAACAGTAGTAGACCGGGACGGCGCGGTAAAGACCGTGGCGTTTTCCGGGCAGGACCGGGGCGATCAGTGGCCTGGCAGCCGTGTTATTTCGGCGCAAAAGGCCAATACTGCCAATGCATTCAGTCTGCCGGCATTTGCGTTGTCGACTGCAAATCTGTTTTCGGCGGTTCAACCGGGCGGTAGTTTATATGGACTACAGGAGAGTAATCCGGTTTTCCCGCAAATTGCGTATCAGGGTCCATCTGAAAAATACGGCACGGAAAAAGATCCTATGATTGGTCATAAAATAGGTGGGGTCAACGTATTTGGAGGAGGTTTGGCGCTCTATAACAGCGAGGGGAAACTGATTGGTGCTTTAGGTTTAAGCGGCGATAGCTCTTGCGCAGATCACAATATTGCATGGAAGATACGTCACAAACTTAATCTGGACTACGTTCCCGCCGGGGTTAGCCCATCAAAAGACGATAACATTGTCTATGATATTATCAATGGTATGAGTGCGAGTGGGTGGGGACATCCGCAATGTACACCGGAGGCGACAAAAATTGCTCAGGAATTTCCCAAAACGCATCCGGTAAGGAAAAAGAAATAGAATGAAGATATTAACAATATCTCAAAAAGGACAGATTGTCATACCGATTGAGGTTGGTGGGGACGTTGCACATAAAGGCCGGAGATCATTTGGCTTTTAAGGTGGAAAATGGAAAGCTTATGTTAGCGCTGGCAATGAATATTCCACTTTTTATCATCCATAATTTCCTCAAACAACTTCTCTTTCGCTTCGCTTAATTGCCTTGAAAACCGAGAAGGCCCCCGCGGTTGCTTGATTAATGACTCTGCTGATTAAGTCCTTTCAAACCAAATTGGTATACCATATACAATTCAATATTATCTATGCTATATCATATATAGTATAGCATGTTGTCGAAATGAAGGTTAATCAACAGGGTCATATATTGACCTTAAAGAGGCAGAAGAGAGTCCCATTATCGGAAAGGTGGTTTTTAGTTTGAGAACGTGGAAATGAATTCGAATATGGAAAGATATTTGGATGATAAATACATGATTTCATATTATACTATGCTTGAAAAAGCTGAGGATAGTTTAACCGCATTGAGAATGCCTAGCACTTTTTGAATACGAATTACATGGCAAGAATAGAAAGGAAGGCTTCGATATTTACAGAGAATTTTAAACATTAAGTGCACATATGAAACATACTTTATTTTTTGGACTCAATAGAATTAGAGGATAGCTATTTATGAAAGAGGCATTGATAAAATTACAGATTGAAAGCCTTGAACAACAGCTAAGGGTTTTAAAGGCTAAAATAACTTTCAAAAAAGAGAAAAGAAGGACATTGTCCGATTTATATGGTATTTTTGAGGGTAAAATGAATTTCTCTTTAGATGAGACGAGAAGATATGAATACTCTCTCAAGGATAAATCATGACTTATATTATAGATACCCATGTTTTTATGTGGTTCTTAGCCTAAGTTACGCATTTAAGAGCATAAGTAGCTGGTATACAAGGGTCCTCAAATATTTTCCTCACTACAAAGCTGTTTTTTTGAAGGTTATCCGCTTTCTTTTTATCGCCTGTGGATCAACTCCGAGTTTTTTTGTATCTCCCCTTGTG
>AYTS01000120.1 GCA_002009475.1 Candidatus Brocadia carolinensis
GGACAAGCACCGAGACGATGCGTGCCAATCAACTGAGGCTGTGGTTCTCGTCAGTGGCTTATGTGTTACTCAACGAATTAAGACGGGTAGGGCTTTGTTCAACAGAATTCTCACAGGCACAGTGCAACACAATCCGCACAAAACTGCTCAAGATTGGCGCACAGGTGAAGGTAAGCGTAAGGAGAATAGCCGTTTGTTTGTCCAGCGCTTATCCCTATAAAGAAATCTTTCAGCTTGCGTTCCAAAATATTCGCAAAGCGTATCCCATGCTCTGTTGAGGTTCAGAAAAGATTTACCCGTGTAGTAGATTGCTCAGCCGGAGGGGAGCGCTACGCCCAAAATATGCCTTTTTGCG
This sequence comes from Candidatus Brocadia carolinensis, assembly GCA_002009475.1. Lineage (GTDB taxonomy): Bacteria > Planctomycetota > Brocadiia > Brocadiales > Brocadiaceae > Brocadia > Brocadia carolinensis. The sequence goes on from AYTS01000120.1 coordinate 356, forward strand.
GTGTGTCCCGGTGATAGTATCAGTGAAATCATTAAACTATTCATTTTTATTGCAGAACAACCGAAAAATCTGTCCGATAAAGCAACTTTGTAACGCATCCTGAGACCTTTTGATATCACAAATTACCCCCCGTGAGAAATGCGGGTAGCCGATTTTTGGTACCAATGTGCTGAGTGGAATCGTACAAGACGTCTTGTGACAATAAGGCAATTGATGAGAACAGAAAAGAGAATGTTGGATATCCCCGTGCATGAGTATTTCTGTTATGTTACGATAGAGCAAGTACGTCCGATGGAAGCACATTGCTCGTATGGCAAGATGGCAATCTGTGAGACGTGGGTAGAAGAGTGTAAGCGTCAGATGAATGCGGGGCATGTACTCACGCGTGAGTTTTTAGCTAATGCGATATTATTTCAGTGTGTGATATTGGCGTATAACCCCTTGAGATGGATAGCCATGCTCACAGGCGGATCGGTACAGCAATGAAAAGTAAAGGTAACTATTCAGTAAAACTGACGAAGAATGTTTTTTCAGAATGGTTAAGAGCCAACGGGGAAAGCAGGCAGACGGGGTAAAATCCCGAAGGGATGATATGATTATAGAAAAAAAAAACACTCACCCATATTCAACCCCGTAGACTATGGTTAATGCGTGTTAGTGGAATTTAGGTGTCACACTATCTCAGGTTTGCCGCAAGAGTTACAAAGAATTATCTATTTGATGTAATCATCTTAAATGAAAAAAAACGCTATCAGAATAATTATTACCATCATACTTCCCCACAGCCAAAGTTTATTTGTAAGCAGTGGCTTCTTTTTTTCTTCTTTACCTGAATCCTTTTCAATTTTTATTTCTGGTCCTAACGAGATTGTCTTTAATTCCGGGGGAATTTTATCCTTAAAATGGATGAGATCGTACCGCGGTGTGCGTTCGTTATCTTTCCCATACACCAAGAATAAATTATTTGCCACTGGCAACTGAGCAACAAGCCGGCACTCTTCACCAAAAGCCTTTACATTTACTATCTCTAAAGGCACGTTGTCGTTATTAATGATTTCGACTTTTATTTTATTTGCTTGGATGTTATGACAATCAATCGGCTTGGTTTCTTTTGAGGAAAAAACTGTTGTATTCAGCAAAGTCCAGTTTTCGATATCACCTTTAGGGGTTTTGATTATGCTGCCCGGGTAGTAAATGTTGAGGTTCCTATAAAAAACCTTATCGATTTTCGGCTCAATAAGTACATTGTCGATGAAGTATTTGTAATGAAAATACATGATAATTTCCGTAGTTTTTTCGTCTTTTTTATCAATTTTTTCCCATTCGTTAATTCCTAGTTCACAATAGCTGCCTTCTATATAATGTGTTTCGTAGGCATAAGTAGTCACAACAGTAACACGCGGCGAGTGCTCGTCGTCAAATACTAATCTGAAATAATTATATTCTGACAAAGGGAAATCCAACGTAGTATATTTATACGAATGTTTATTACTTCTGAATCCAACAATTCTCAGATTTTCTTTGATGGTAAACCATTCTACATTATCAACGCTTCCTTCGATTTTGAGAGTTTTGTCAAAAATCTCCTCCGCAACTTCAAGTTTAATTTTGTTAATACTTCTTTTATCATGAAACTTTAAGGTAACATATGAGCAACATTTCTGGATGTAAGTGTTGTTAATCAATTCAAGAGACACTTCCTTCTCTTCGATTTTATTTCCGAGCCATTCGAGCAGATAAGGAATTTCAACGGCATCCTTATCCATCAGGCGGTACAACCGGATATCGTTAAGTGCTGAAACACTCTTGGCTAGAATTTCAGGAGTAAGTTCTATGCTATACCAGCCTTCCTTTTCAACCCTCTCGAGCTTTTTTTTTACAATCATACTTACTCAATTGCGCAAACAGAGGGTTGGATATGAATAACAATGTCACGCTTGGTAATACAAAGAAAGTAAATATTATTTGGGCTAGATTTCTATTCATCGCTACTTAAGATGATGTTTTTGAATTTTTGATATAAGAACGAAACAATCAGCAGGAGCACTCCAAGTGCAACAAACGCAATGACTTTATAACCGGTTGCGAGACCGCTGATATCATAAATTAGCAATTTAATAAGTGCTATCCCAAAAAGCACGATTGCAGGAATCCGAATCCATTTTTTCTTTTTCCATATACCGAAAGCAATCATAGATAATGAATAGATTCCCCAAAGCACCGTATAGCCTACTTTATGGGAAAGCATCTCATATCGTACAACATCTTTGGAATGATTTATTACCATTATATTTGTTAATTCACTGCTCAATGCGATCAAAATAAAAAGATTAAGTGCCGCTGGAGAAATTTTCAAAACACTTTTATTCAATAGATCCATTTTGGAAAGTAAATACATGTGATACATGAGAACGGATAGGAATGTAAAACAGACGTACCTGAAATAAATATACCATTTCCCCTGATAAAAGTATTCGCTGTTATAGCCAGAAAGATAATGTGATCGTAAAGTACTTAAATCAGACAATCCTAGGCTAAGTATCAATGTTACCGTAAGCGTAGCTAAGCACAATGACGACCAGGCAACGGACGAGTACTTTATTTTTCTGATTGAAAGAAAACTGAATGCGGACATAAAAAGCGCAGTGTAATTTAACAACCACAAACGTCTGAATTGCAGCAAGTCTTCGTCAAATAATGTATACGTATCTAATGCAACAGAAGAAGACCGGTATCTTTGAAGCCAGAAATGGGAAATTTCATAGTAGAATGTAAAATAAGTAATCAAGAAAAGAACTATGGGAATAGGATAGTTTACTATGCGGGACAGAGCAAATCTTGAATATCCTTCGGAATGCAAAGGCTTTTTTTTATTTAAAAAAATTACCCCAGCCAATGAACATACCATCATTAAAGAGGTGAGAAAGGTGATATTAAAAAATGGATGTAAGGTTTTTATTTTAAAATAAGCATTTACCCAGTCTTGTATCAAACTGAAAACGCCAGGTAAAAGCATAGTAAATGCCAGCCATTCGTAGAACTCGACTTTTTTAATTCTTCCGACCCAAAACAACACAAATATTTCGGCAGCCCAAAATAATGTCACCCAATTTCCATTTATTTGAATTGGAATGGCAATGGTTACAAAGCAAATCACCAACCCCATCAAAAGGTAGAAAAGTTTGCGGTCAATTTTTTTGTCTTTATAAACAGCGTAACTGAAAAAAAGGTGAATAACAGCATTCGCAAGCGTAAACAAACCCAAATAGATACCATCATTTATACGGTTGAATATAACACAGCCAATACTAAAGTAAACAAAGCTGTTGAGCAGCAGGAGAACAAGATCTTTGGCGTTAAGATTCTCTTTGCTTATGATTTTGTACACCATGAAATCAAGGTAGAAAATGATGAAAAAACAGGAACTAAAAACTATTGCAATGGTTTGATGTTGCGCAGAATTGTATTCCAGGAAAAACCATATACAAAATATTATCCAGCTCAATGAAAAAGTAACGTAATTAAGGATGTTCCAGTATTTTTTAAAAGAAAGAACTAAAATGCCGATGTTGATGATTGTCATATAGGAAAACAAGTTTCCCACCCTGCCAGAGCCACCACCTAAAAGGAAAGGCACTCCATAAGCCCCCACTAACCCGAAAATCCCAATTTCCTGCCTGTTGTAAACGGTGGCCGCAAATACCGTAAAGGCGGTAAAAATAATCATTACTGTAAATGCTACCGCTTGTGGAATGAGTCCATAACGACTATAGGCAAATAAGGTGGTAAAATACAGCGTAGCCATTCCACCGCTCAATATTACGGCACTAAATCCCTCATATTTTTTCTTTAGTTTTACGGCAGTTGTGAGAATTCCAGCACCTGCAAGATACCCAAAAACAATCCGGGTAAGCGGACTTATCAAACCGGCATCACTGGCATACTTCACACCTATAGCAATCCCTATAATAAGTATTGCAATACCGATTTTATTAATGATGTTACCGCCGATATATTCCTCGAGGCTGAAAGATGGTTTTGGCTTTTGAGTTTGTGATGGTGGAGTAACAGTTTGCTGAGGTTTACTGACGATAACTGATTCGGGGATTTTTACAACCAGGGGTTCTTTTCTTATTTCAATAACTTCCACTTTCTCTTTTCGGGGTTGAACTGTATCTTGCTGAACGGTTGGCTGGTATTTTTCGTGTTTCAACAGCTCAACTTGTTTTTGAAGCGCATTTAATTCTGTGCGATACCACTCAAGATCTTTTGAAAGTATGGATATTTTTTTGCTTAGCGATGCTGCCTTCTCTTCTATAGTTGTACCAAAAGGGAAAACATAACCACACTCGCATTGCAGTGTATTATCAGGATTCGTCGAACCACAGTTAGGACATTTTTCCATTTTCGTCAAAAATATTTTTTAAGAATAAGAGAAACAATTAGACAGGGACAACGGTTTGGTAACCACGTCTGTACGGCGTTGCCGATACTTCGCCATGGTTAGCACTCCCCATGGTTGTATCATCTTTATTGCAACATGTTAAAGAACTTCGGTATTACTTAACTTCACGGCACAAACAAAGAACGTGGAGAGAAAAATATTTTAAGACTTTCTCTGCGTCTTCAGCACCCACAGCGTCCTCTGCGTTAAATTAAATTTCTTCGTGGCTTCGTGTCTCCGTGTACTTATTTCTCTTGTTCATAAAAGTTTATTTTGTAAGCACCTAAACTTTTTTTATCCCCTTTTTATCAACTTCCTTCAGTTTCAGGCTCAGGATTTCCCGTTTCTTTTTGATGATTGCCGGCTGTACGAAATAAAAATTAAAGAGCGCCTCCAGTACATCAAGATTCCAGTCTGCCTCGCCAGGCTCAACCTCTACAATTTCCCCCGTCGTTTCGCTCTTGATTGGATGGGCTGCAAAGTTGCCGACGTTCCGGATGTCATCAATCGACTCTGCTATGTATGCCGGTAAAGTACCGCTGTCGATTACTTGCTGAATTTCATCTGCAAGATTGGATGGTTTAATCTGTGCCCTTTCCCGCAACAGGTGTTGCAGACACCGGCGGCTCAGGGCTGCACTCGCCTTTGGACTATCAGCAAGGACGGTGCATGCCTCCCGATATTCCTTTGCAAATGCATCGGGGACTTCCTTCGAAAGCGGCACACGGCTCGGCGCCCGGGGATAAATAAGACGCTCATCCTTGATATACTCCAGGACGTGTCGCCCCCCGATACTGCCAATTTTCCCGCTTCCCAGAACCAGTACCACTCGTTCACAGGATGGGCATTTCCTGCTAATGACACCCCAATCGCCATTTGCATCGTTGCCAACGGGGATTACTTCATAAAAGTCGTGAAAGGATTCTAAACAGTGCGGACACTTCATTCCCTATTCCTTGTGAAAAGGTTTTCTTTATTTACCGTAGACGTATTCAATAGGTTACCATGTGCTGGTCACTGCAAACGACAGTGCAGCAATCCCCCTATTAAGATTGCTTTTGGCTAACGCTATCGCAATAGCAACCTTCTTTATGCGATTACTACAATGTAAATGTTGCGGAATTGCAACTTTCGTAATTCCCCTCAAAAAAGCTTACAGTTAGGCAAATTTTTTACTGAACAAATCATCCCGAATGCAGCGAAGCCATAACCAATTCTCCATTGTGAAAGCGGGAGATTGCTTCGAGAAAGACACCTCGCAATGACATGGGCTACGCCTTTGATGACATATGGTGCGTTGTCGTCACGAGCATATTCGCGTTGCACAGGGTAAATTCAGCGAAGCGATCTTTCTCTCACAAACAATCTGTACCTCCTGATAAAGCGACAAGAATTGTCTAGCGCAATGGCAAATATGAATAAACAATCTCCTTTCAAGGGGATTAAAAAGCCTTGAAAAGGTAATACCCATTTGAGATATAAAATATTCTAGAACGCCTCCGCCGCAACTGAGGTTGTAAAACTGTTCTCCAATAGGGTGTACACGGTAGATGATGACGGCAATGGAGCAGTTTCTTGAGAGATATGATAGCAAAATCAGTAGGGTAATATCAACCTTTGATCGGATGATATATTCAAAATGCTCATGAAAGATGAATTTTAAATTGGTAGCAGGATGGCTTGTCCGTGCCACACCGTTAGATTGTGGCGACTCTCTATCAAGTGTATGAATCACAAATGGTGAGGCTCTTGAGTATAGGTACTATTGTTTGTTAGTTTAATCCGAGTCGCGTCTCTAACCTCTTGTTTAAAATTGATAGATTGTGCAATGCGTAGTTGCAAGTGGGGTCTATTGTAAGAGCTGCACGAAACCCAATAATCGCCGGTTCAAGTTTGCCTAACTTTATATAGCAGGTGGCAATGTTAGTAATTGCCGTGATGTCAACAGGAGAGGTTTTAAGGTATTTTTCTAACAGCTCAATAGCAGCAGTGTATTCTTCTATCTCAATGCAAAGGTTTCCAAGATCATTATACACATTCCCATTTAATGGATTGGATCCTAAGATGGTCTGGATAAGTTTGATAGCGCCATCCTTTTTCCCATTTTTGAAGTTTATTCTTTCCATGAGACATTTGAGCCCAAAATGATCCGGATGGGAAGCAATTATTTCTTTTACGGTAGCTTCTGCTTCTTTCAGTTGATTTGTTTGTATTAACAAGTTTATTAAGTAGATATAGGCAGGGATATTATTGTTGTTTCTCTTGATTAATTGTCTAAGAGTATTAATAGCTTCATAGGGTTTCTTCTGCGAAGATTGTATCTTTACGGCCAACATATGTAGAGAATCATCAGCAATACCCATATTTATAGCGGTCGTAGTTATGTCCTCAGCTTTCTCGATATTTTTTTTTTGCGATGTATAGTTGTGCAAGGTTTGAGTAATATCGAAGTTCTTTATTGTTGAGGCTGATAGCCTTTTTGTAAGCTACTTCAGCCTCATTGAGCAGATTTAACTTTTCATAACAGACACCAATATTGTCATATGCCTTGTGTTCATAGAAGTAAGCATCAACGATGGACAGATTAAATGCAGGTATTTTACTTTCCCTGTCTTTCATAATAAGGTATTTTTTAAAATAAAGTAAAGCTTCATTGAAATTTTCCTTTCTCATTAAAATTTCCCCCATAACGAATAACAGATCAAGGGAATCATGATTTTCTTTAATTCCTTCCGAACAGATCTCTTCTGCCTTGTCAAGCTGACTTGTATTGATAAAGGCATATACGAGATCAATGTATATTCTTTGTCTCTGATTTCTTGAGTTGCAATCTGTCTGAGACTCGGACAACTTTAGTCCTTTTTCACCCAACTCAATAACTTTATTAAAATTGAATTCATTTCTGTAATTTCGAATAAGATTTGTCAGGATAAAAAGATTGTCAGGATTTTCCACAAGCTGCTGTCTTAAAAGATCGCCCGTTCTCTTATACTTTCTTTGCATTTCCTGGTCAGTTAAATTATACCCATAGTGGTAGAATATTATCTCAGATTGGAATGATGCACCTTCGAAAATAAGTTGATTGTGTACAATTCCCTCGAAATAGGCCTTTCCCCGCCGGAATATTCTTGTGTAGTAGTGTTTTGATCGACCACCAGGAAGTTCGCTGTATATAGCAACAAATATGGCATTATATGCATCATTGCATATTAATTTGTGTAAAAGCGGGATATCTGTATGCTCGAGCGCTTCATCGGCATCAATTTGTAAAATCCAATCACATCTGGCATAGCTTAAGGAGTAATTTCTCGCCTCACTAAAACTGTTCCTCCAGGGATGATGGTATATTTTTGCGTCAAAAGATTGGGCAATTTCAATGGTCTTGTCTGTAGAACCAGTATCAACAATAATAATTTCATCCACGACATCTCTAATACTTTTTAGACACTGGGCTAAAAACTTTTCTTCATTTTTCACAATCATGCAGGCTGATAGTGAAGGTCTGCCTTTGTTTAAGTTGGTTTGATTGTTTGAAAATGACATCGTTTCTTATCCTTATCAGTAAGAACCTAAGAAGCGTGAATTTACTTGCGCCTTCTTCGTGTTATTTCTAACATACCTTTGTTTGACAGCAAATATGATATAAAGTGATGATAAATCCGTTATGCATGGATTTTTAATGCGGCAAGATTCTGTACAGCACAACGGCAGTTGGGATCAAGTTTAAGGGCAGCCTGGAATCCAAATAAGGCCGGTTTTAGCTTGCCTTGTTTCGCATAACAAACGGCAATATTAGCAATAACTTTTGCATCGGCACTTGAGGTGTTTTTAAGATATTTTTCTAACACTTCAATTGCAGTAGTATACTGCTCCATCTCCATGCAGAGATCTCCCAGTTGAAGATAAATGAGTTGATCTGATGGGTCTGACTGCAAAATATTTTTAACAAAAGAGAGGGGACTTTCTCTATTACCTTTTCGGTACTTGACCCTTTCCAGGAGACAAAGAAAGGCAAATTCTTCAGGATACAAGGAAAGCATGTTTTTTATTGTTTCGGTCGCCTCTTCAAGGAGGTGTCCCTCTATTAAGAGGTTTATTAAGTATACCTGTGCCGGTATATTTGCATTATCTATTCTGATAGATTGTTTGCAGGCATCGATAGCATCGTCTATTTTCCCTTCTAGAGCATATATTTTTCCCAAAAGGAGATATGTCAGATGATTAGTAATGCCTGATTTTATTGCAGCGAATGCTAGATCTTTAGCGTCGTTTAAACTGTCTTGAGAAAGATAGAGGTCAATCAAATTTGAGTAATAGAGTGGATTCTTATTGTTTGATTTAATAGCGTTTTTGTATGCGACGATAGCCTCGTGAATCTGACCAAGGTGTCTGTAGCATTCGCCAATATGGCTATATACTGTAGGTTCATAGTGATAAAAGTCAGAGGATAGCAAAGAAAATGCTGGTTCTCTGTTTTCCTTTTCTTTTAAAATAAGATACTTTTTAAAACACGGAAGGGCGTCATGATAAACGCCTTTTTTCATGAAGACTTCTCCCAGAACTAATAAAATATCAAATGAATCAGAATTTTCTGTAAGCGCTTTTTTGCATACCAATACAGCTCTGTCTATCTGATTCTTGTTTAGCAAGGCGTGCGCAAGATCAATCGACAGCCTTTGTCGTTGATTTTTTGAAACGAGATCTGTTTTTGAGGATGATATCTCTAATCCGTTCTCAGCCAAAGCTATGACCTTATCAAAATCATATTCATTTCTGTAATTTCGAACAAGGTTAGCCAGGATAAATAAATTGTCAGGATTCTCTGCAAGCTGTTGTCGTAAAAGATCCCCAGTCCTTTTATACTTCTTTTGCATATCTTGTCCGGACAAATTGTATCCATAATGATAGAATCGTATCTCGGATTGGAGTGCTTTTCCCTCAAATATTAGCTGATTGTGTACGATTCCCTCAAAATGCGCCTTACCTTTGCGGAATATTCTTTGAAAGTAATGCTTCGCATACCCTCCCGGAAGCTCATTGTAGATTGCTACAAAAATAACATTATATAAGTCATCATTTATTAATTTTTGCAAAAGTGGGATATCGGCCTGCTCCAGTGCTTCGTCAGCATCAATTTGCAGAATCCAATCGCCTTTTGCATATTTAAGGGAATGATTTCGTGCCTCACTAAAGCTGTTATTCCAGGGATGGTGATAGACGCTTGCACCAAAAGAATGTGCAATTTCGACGGTCTTATCTGTAGAGCCGGTATCAACTATAATAATTTCGTTCACAGCACCTTTAATACTCGTAAGGCATTGTGATAAAAATTTTTCCTCGTTTTTAACGATCATACACGCAGAAATCGAAGGCCGATTCTTGTCACGTGCTGTTTGACGTTCTTTATCCATCATAAGTTTACTACTGAAAAATATTTATTTTGAAAATACTGATTCTTTAAAAGCCTCTGCTGATCTATAACCAATCATCGCAGCCTCCAGATGGCCTAGCTGTTCATAACACCAGGCAATTCTCAGCAATACATTTTTATCAGCAGGGTGTGCTTTTAAATATTTCTCAAAATAGGGTATTGCCTTTTTACAGCTATTTTGCGTTATCTGTAATTCTCCCAACTGCAACCATACGGTATCATCAGCAATATCTTCGGCAACGCTTTTTAAGAGAGTACGAATTGCATTGTTAAGGTCTCCCGTATTTTTAAAACAAAGTGCGAGGTTGTCGTATGCATTGCGGTATCTGGGATTAAGAGCAATTGCTTTTTTTAAATAGTTTATTGCAACGTCCCATTGCCCTAAATTCCCCAGGCAATAACCAATACCATTATATGCCGCATAATCATACCCCAACGTATCTATCATAAAAGAATTTGTGTTCATGCTGTTGAGTTGCCATTCCCGGAGGCATAAAAAACGCTCAAAGTACTCAATTGCTTTATGATGGTTTCCTTCTTTTAAATAGGCACAGGCAAGGGTGAAGATCAGATCGATATTTTCCGGCGCATTCCCTTTCGCTTTTAGCTTTGACAGGGCGTTGTAACACAAGTCCTTCGCCTTTGCCGTGACCGCTCTGTGTAGATAGCAATTGGCAGTCTCATAAGTAATCATCACATAGTGATGCATACTGCTGCTCGTTCCTGGATGATTCATACAAGTAGAAGGCGTAAATATGGAGAGTGCCTTTTCTCCCGTAATGATACCATCGTTAAAGAGTTCCTGCGTACGATAGTTCCGTATAAGATTAAACCACGCAAAGCTATCATAGGGGTTTTGTTCAAGTTGTTTTTGAAGAAGGCGAGTAGTTTTTTGCCACTTTTTTTTCATTTTATTTTCGTCAAGATTATACCCATGATGGTAAAATCTTATCTCAGTTGAAAGTCGGTCTCCTTCAATAACAACTTGCTCGTGGATAATATCTTTATAGAACCCCTTACCACGCCTGAAGATTCTAATGTTATAAAAGGTATGGTAATTGTCTTTTATGGTGCTGTGAATTGCTACTGCAATTGCATTATAGTTAGTATTGTTGATGGCATTTTTCAGTTTGATAATATCCGATTGTTCGAGTTCTTCATCTGCATCTATCTGAAGAATCCAGTCACCTGAAGCATATTTTAAACAATGATTTCTTGCCTCACTGAAACTGTCGTTCCACGGATGATGGTAAACCTGAGCGCCAAAATTATTGGCAATTGTTACGGTATTGTCTGTAGATCCCGTATCAACAATGATTATTTCATCGACTGCATTTTTAATACTCGTTAAGCATTTGGGGAGTAGTTCTTGCTCATCTTTTACAATGAGACATGCCGAGATTCTTTGATTGGGAGGTTTTTCCATCACATTCAAATTTTTCGTTGTTATTGATGAAAAGTAAATCTCAAATTAATGTGTCCATTTAGGAATCCATTTTTATCATGTGTGCACACCAGACACAGAACTGAAACTCCTTAAGTTTTGTGACGTCTGTCTCACTTCCCGGTTCAGGAAAAAGGAACAGCTCTTCTTGTAGTCTAAAATGAGGCAAAAAAGATGTAACCTGCTGCTTGCTAAAGATCCGGTGAGCATTAAATACTAGTCCCGGGGTATGACTCAGGGGAACGCTAAACAAAAAATGTCCGCCGGGTTTGATTGCCCGTGAGATTTCCATAAAGGCTTTGATGCTCCCTTGTGCATCCAGTTTGTCACCATAACGCCCAAGCCCAACATGTTCTATAACACTCATGCTGCTGAGAAATTCAATGGTACCTGCCTCAAAAGGCAAGTCGGTAATTGCGGCGCGCTTACAGGTAAGGCCGGGCAGTGAAGCAGGTAAAGGCCTTATATCAATGCTCACCGTGGGAACGAACTGAGAAATGATCCCAACAAGCAATGCCGTAGACCCTAAGTCAATTACCCGATTTGGATGTATTTCAAATACCTTACGGGCAGTCCAGGTATCCTGATAGAAGTAATATTTATCAAAGAATGTTTCGTGTGTTTTATCATCCAGACAAGGCCAGAGAGCCAAGCGTGATTCAGCATGTGCATCAATATAATATTCTTTAATATCTGATAAATACTGAGAAAAGCCTGGATGCGCCGATATCGGAGATTTTATACTCTTGAGATGGCGAACAAAATATGTAAGATTATCTATCAGATTATTTTGAGTCATAACAGCTCATTCTGACCACGTTCCTAACTTCACTGAATATCTTTGTTTTGAATACTTTCGCAGTAACTGCGACAACGCTTTTTCGTGTATCGGGATGTTGCCGGTGTTTTTTGATTACCGATGCACGCCTCACGGCTTCTGGTTGTATATTGAGCCCACTCATTGTTTTGATACAATGTTTCAGTTTATTGCCATCTGTAGCTCATTTCTGAAGTATGGTCTGAAATACCAACAATGTTAAGGATGGTTTTAAATCGATTAACCCAGGTATGATCCCGTAAACATCTCATCCTTCCTGATGCTCCAATTCTTAGGGCATGAGACGGATGTGTTAGGTAGTAATAGAGCTTGGAAAGTAATTCCACTTCATTCCGGAAGCAGTCAATTTCTTCTCCAATAATAAAATAATCTTCGAGCTCTTGATTATATGTTGTCAGATAAAGTCCCCCCATCAGAGGAACTTCAAAATCTCTGCCTTTCAAACCAATCACACAGGAGTTTCCAATGAAACCAAAGCCAAGGTTTATAAGAGAGCGGGAATAAATTACCTTCATATCTTGAGAAGATATCTCAGATGATGGCCAGCCTTTTCCATACGTCTGGACTGAGATGCCGTGGTCTTTTAACCAGGCGATGATACGGGGCCTTATACCGTAACATTGACCAGTAAATGAAACGGGAATATCTCGTGATGCTGGCACGGGGGAAAAAGTATTTGGATTTGCTCCCGGCGGTAGAAACAGCGCCCGGGCACCAACCGTATGATATTTATGAACATCTTCTTCGGATTGGCAGGTGATGCAAAAATCGAATTCTGGTGCAATTTCAATATTCCCAGAATGACCACTGGTTTCTGGGTATCCACAGAATTTTAGTTTGTCGTCAAAGCTAATGTTGACTGTTATGAGATTCATATTGCTGATGATTCGAATCGTTTCAGGGTAAACCCATCTTCCGGAAAGATAGGAGAAAAAAATGTCGATCGGTTTCTCACGATGGGCAAATTCAACACGACGGATTAACTCTCTATTGAAAGCAGGCTTGCCTTTCTGATGCCAGTCAGGGGTATATTGATCGAAAGAATCTCCCCAATCATAGTGTATTGTGTCGGCAATTTCTGCCCATCCGTCTACTAAACCATGTTTTTCCCAATTCACATGACGTACCGCGGTGAAGACACGAAGTCTGTCTTTTGAAGAACGTATTTTACCTGTCTTCCTAAGATGCGCTCGAATCTTATGAATTTGCTCGCTCAATGAAGATGGACCTAACTCATGGTCGCATTTAGAATTTGAACCGATTAGTTTCATGCTTGAAGATTACCCGCTACGGTTTTACCAAAGTCTATAACCGTCAATAATTCTTCCATTCTCCGCTCGAAGGTATGATGCTCAACAGCAAATTGATGCCCATTATTGGCGATGTTTTCTCGTTCATCATCCTGAAGGAGGTAATATTTGATTTTATCGATAAGGTCATCAATATTACCTCTCTTCCATTGAACAAGGTGTTCCCCATCGTTAAAAAGATCTTTACTTGAAAGTTCTTCTGTAAGGAGAAATGATCCTGAACCGAGCACCTCACCAATTCTTGTCTCCATGTTAGGCAGGTCAGAAAGATGAATGTTGAGGACGATTTTTGACTCATTAAATACAGTATTTAATTCTTTACTGTCCCATATATTCGGAGTAAAAATGTTAAAATGTTTTTCCAGGGCAGTGAGTATATTTTTGCGTCGGTTTGTTTTACTACCAGTAAAGGTAATATCATATTTTTTGGGGATACAAAGCTTTTTGTGCACCATGGTATTTACTGCTGCACAAGGTAACCAGAAGACGTATTTGCAGCCAATATTTTTATAAATTTCCCTGTTTGCTTTGTCATGGGTAAAAACAAAATCAAAGGCAGTTGCATTGTATGCCAGTTCTTTTCTTCTGAGAAACGATTCATAATCTACCTCATTTTCATTGCCAATTTGCTCGCAATACCAAAGGGCAGTTGGGTAAGGAAGTGCTTTTATCAATTCCGGGGAAATAAATTCACCCTTGCAAACGAGAACAATGTCCGCTTCTTGTTGCAGAAGTTTTGGGAGGTTTTGCCGTTCCTGGCGAAAGTCTGTACTGATGACCTTACAACCTATTTTCATGAATGCCGGGATTACGTGGTTTTCAAACCCCCATGGATAATTTGTTTTTTGTGCACCAACTAAGTGAACCGTGAGCATATTTTCACAATCAGATACGTATTTCATCGATTCTTGTTCAAACTGAAAGCATGTGCGTGGTTTCGTTTACGGATAGGGCAAACAAAGCACGAGAAATCTTCTCTTTTAATTTGTGTAAATTTAAGTGCTGTGTTACATATTTCCGGCTATTATCTGACATAAAGATTTGGAGTTTCTGGTCATTTGCCAGTTTTTGCATCTTTATAATCAAATCATTGATATCTACCGTTTCTTCAGGAAATGCGATATTGTCCTGCCTGGTAAACTTCTGAGCGACCTTAACCAGAAGGCCGTTGTAACCGTCCTGAACGAATTCATTCATGGGTGGTGCATCTGTTGCAATGGCAGGCAGCCCACATGACATGCCTTCCAGGAGAGGAAGTCCCAGTCCTTCCAGTTTGCTTGGGAAAACAAGGATTTTCCCTTTGTGATAGAGTCCTGGTGCTGGTACGGTCTCTCTATGATACGTAATCCGGGAATTATTGCGGACGATGGGTATAATTTCGGGCGGAAGCCTTTCAAGTTCAGCCTGGGCATGAATGAATAAAGTTAAATCTGGATTACACCGGGAAAGTACATCAAAAGCAATGATTACAGCAGGCGTCATTTTCCGGTAGTTGATACCTAACCATCCTGCATTGTGAAAGAAGGTATAGTTTTCTTCATTTAACCGTGGTTTGAAAAGTTCCGTGTCAATTCCCCATCCAATATAATAGGCTTTGCAAAAATCTTTAACCAGAAAAAAGGTACGTTTCGTGGAACAGAGTACCGCATCGTACAAGCCCATATAGGATTTCCAATCATCCTTGTAATAGTCAAGATACGTTACCGTCTTGATACCTTTTTTTTTGCATAAACTGACAAGCTTCCAGTCGTATTCCTCATTAAAAATTACTACATCAAGAGCGTTAGTATCTATCCATTTTTCGAATATTTCGCAGGGAATAGTATAATCAGGAAATGTTGTTAAATTCGGGACCGCCCACATGCCATCGGTTTGCAACATAGGCTGGTCGTATACACCGCCAGTTCTCGCAAAAACAAAAGCCTCATGTTCCTGAGCAATAAGATCCCGTAAGGTTTTTGTCACATACGATTGCCCCCGTTCAAACCAGATACTAACAAAGCCAATTTTTAAAGAAGGGTTGTCATTAGTGTCGCTGAGTCGATTATGGGTTGATAGTATTTGAGTATTCTGCAATCTTCGTTGTACTTTTTTTAAATTATCCCTGGCTTCCTCGTATCCGTCCTTGATTGATAACGCTTCTTGAAAATATCTTTTTGCTTCCTGAAGCCTGTTGATTGCATATAATATAACCCCTAAATTGTTCATTGCAGAGGTGTCGTTGGGGTCCAAAGCCAGTACCTTTTTCAAATAAATAATAGCATCGTCAAATTGATGTATCTGGTGATAAAGCAGGGCCAGGTTATAATATGCAGGAATGAAATGCGGGTCTGTTTCAATGGCCTTTTTATAAGATATAACCGCTTCCTGATGAAATCCGTTTTGTTTAAACTGCTCTGCTTCATAAAAATAGTGAGGTGCTTCTCGTATTGGCATACTTCTGATATCTTCGAGAATAAATAATCTCTCATAACGAAATGAAACTAATAATCAATACTTCTTGGTAATTTAAAACTACAAGCAATATTTAGGCCAAATAAATCATCATGGTTCTTCCAATAAGCTTGAGTCTTACAAACTTACTATTCAGTGTAATTTGGACTTAGTCTGGTGATTTCAGACTTTTGTATATAGAAGGCTGACAAGAGAAAATTATTGACACTTTTATGTACTCGTGCTGGTACTGATCATAGAAAAGCAGTTTATTAACAGATAGAAAAATCATGGGAACAAATCTGTTACATTGGTGAAATGTTAAACACGCGGAATTTTTCCATGAGCAATAATTACACAGTACTTACAAGATCATAATCAATCGATTTCGCGATTTAATTAGCCTTCGGCGACTTTCTCTCTGTCTCCCCCCGTTTACGGGGGGATTATGGGGGGTGATTAAATTCCTTAACATAAAACAGAAGAATAAATACCTTGACTTGTTTGTAGGTAAATCCTATAATATCCCCAAATATTTCGATATATTATTTGTTATATGTAAGAAGGGCAGATAGCTCAGTTGGTAGAGCACAGGACTGAAAATCCTGGTGTCGCCGGTTCGATCCCGGCTCTGCCCACCATGTATCTCTGACGAAATGCTTAGTGCAAAAGTAATCACGTCCCGTAACCTCACATCAATCAGTAAATAGTTGTTCAACACGCAAAAATCCCTCCCGAATTTTGCTTACTTTCTGTCATAAGCGATCAGTGATAAATCTTTCTGTTATTTACTAAAAAGAAGAATAGTTATGGATACGTATTTGTCCGCAAGCCGGACGAATCCTTTGGTAATTGCTGAGCAGCATGTACTGGACGGTGGTTTGGGTTGCTCCGTTGCATCAGTGATAGCAAGAACTTACCCCGTTTCTATGAGAGATAATAAGCAGTGACAATCGGTCTGGCCAATCGGTCTGGCCAATCGGGAAGTACGGACATCCTTTTTACGGAGTATCGCCTCACATGGAAAGCTATTATTTTGGCAACAAAACAAGTTCTAGAGCGCAAGAAAAATGAAACTGAGATTATGCTTTTCTGTACTATTTATCACCCTTCTGTTGCTGAGGGCAATTGCATTCGGGCAGAACAAAGCCCTTGAAAAACCTCTGATTGAAGTAAAAGAAGAAGTTAAGCAGAGCAAAAAGAGCGTTTATGAGGAATTTGAAGAGTTCATCCGGATTGTAAAAGAGTTACAGGATAAATATGTTGAGGAAATCAAGCTGAACACGATTCTTACCAACGCTTACCGTGGCATGCTTTCAGGCCTGGATCCCTATAGCCAGTATTTCAGTTCGGAAGAGCTGGAAGACCTCAAGATTGAAACAGAAGGGGAATTTGAAGGATTGGGAATTGAGGTAATTGTCAAAGAAGGGTTGTTGATCGTAATTACTCCCATACTTGATTCTCCTGCGTTCAAGGCTGGAATACTGGTGGGCGATCGGATTATTAAGATCGATGGTGAATCCACCGAAAACATGACGATCCGTGAAGCAGTGAAAAAGCTCCGGGGAAAGTTGGGGACAAAAATTACCCTAACGGTTGTTCACGAAAGCGATACATCACCACGGGACATTACGATAGAACGCGCAAAGATTTATGTTAACAGCATCCGGGGCGCGAGAATCGTGGACGATGAGTATAAAATTGGCTACCTTGCCGTATCGAATTTTCAGGAAAATACGATAAAAGAC
This sequence comes from Candidatus Brocadia carolinensis, assembly GCA_002009475.1. Lineage (GTDB taxonomy): Bacteria > Planctomycetota > Brocadiia > Brocadiales > Brocadiaceae > Brocadia > Brocadia carolinensis. The sequence goes on from AYTS01000120.1 coordinate 18,004, forward strand.
ATGGATATTGCCGTTCAGGATTTATTGAAAAACGGTATGAAAAGCATGATCCTGGACCTACGGTTTAATCCAGGTGGTTTATTGAATGTTGCAGTCGATATGGCTGATAAATTCCTTGAGAAGGGAATCATCGTTTCTACACGAGGGAGAGATGAGACTCAAAATTATGTCTATCGAGCCCGTAAGAAGGACACGTATCCCAATTTTCCCCTGATAGTTTTGGTAAATAACGGAAGTGCGAGCGCATCGGAAATTGTCGCAGGTGCATTCAAGGATCACAAACGTGGCTTATTATTAGGCATTAAGACGTTTGGCAAAGGATCGGTTCAGAGTCTGATTCCGGTGGGTGACGGGAAAGCTGCCTTAAAATTGACAACTGCGCGTTATTATACCCCCTCCGGAGTTTGTATCCATGATAAAGGAATAGAACCAGACATAAAGGTTCCACTCAGTTTTGCCGAAACAAAGGCATTGCACGAAAATTTATCTATGGCAAAAGTAGAACGAAAAATGGACGCAGTGAAGGAAAAAGATGTGGCACACAAAGAAAATGCTGAGAAGAAAAAACAACAGATGGTGTATGAAGACATCCAGCTCGAAAGAGCTGTGGATATTCTGAAAGGTGTCGATGTTTATGCGAAGGGCAAGCACTCTCATTAAGAAATTACCAGGGAGTGTTCAGACAAAAAATCATTTCGTTTGCGGCAGGAATACTTCCTGCCTTTTTTATGTATGCTCATTTTAGGTATTGAAACATCGTGTGACGAGACATCCGCTGCGATTGTAAAAGATGGTAAAGAAGTCGTATCAAGCATCGTTTTATCGCAAAACACCTTGCATGGAGAATTTGGAGGCGTGGTCCCTGAAATAGCCTGCCGCGCGCATCTCGAGGCAATTACAGGTGTCATTGACAAGGCTCTCCTCGATGCAAAAATTCAATTAAAGGAGATCGATGCAATTGCTGTGGTAAATACTCCGGGACTGATTGGCGCCTTACTCATTGGTGTTACGGCGGCAAAATCGCTGAGTATGATACTGGACGTGCCTCTCATAGCCATTGATCACCTCCACGCACATATTTATGCAAATAATCTTGAATATAACGATATAGTGTACCCCGCAATCAGCCTTGTTGTGTCAGGAGGACATACGATATTGTTTTTATCGGAGGGTGAAACAAGGCATATTCCGCTGGGCTGGACCATTGATGACGCAGCGGGTGAGGCTTTTGATAAGGTATCAAAAATACTGGGTCTCGGCTATCCTGGCGGACCTGTTATTGACAGACTTGCAAAATGCGGGAATCAGCATGCCGTAGCATTTCCCAGGGCGTACCTCGAGAAAGATTCCCTTGATTTTAGTTTCAGCGGACTGAAAACTGCGGTATTATATTATTATAAAGGACAGGATTCAAAGTTGTCCAAATCTGTAACCGCAGGCGATCAGGATGCCGCTGATATTGCAGCGAGCTTTCAGGAAGCCGTGGTTGACGTCCTGGTTGAAAAAACTTTTCTTGCGTCAAGAATGTACAATGCCCGGGCGATCTTAACGGGAGGGGGTGTTGCTGCGAATTCGAGGCTCAGGCAGAGATTGAAAGACAAATCGAAGGAAATGACGACCCCGGTATATTATCCATCTGCTCTCTTATGTACTGACAATGCCGCTATGGTAGCAGGACTTGCCTATAAAAAATATTTGGAAGGGGATATTTCCGGGCTTGATCTCGAAGCCATTCCGTAGCGCACACCCAATTCTCCGTTGTGAAAACGGGAGATTGCTTCGCTTCACTCGCAATGACACAGGCTACGCCTTGATGACATATGGTGCGTTGTCATTGCGAACGAAGCGAAGCAATCTTTCTCTCATAAACAATCTGTACTTCCTGATAAGGGATAAATTGGGTTGTGAAAAAACTTACAAAAAAAGAAGTTTTTACATAGTAATACGATAACACGGCTACGCCGCAACTATAGTGAGCGTCTTACATGGGTCTGCATGTAAATATCCCGGGCAAGGATGTTTTTCTCCTTTTGACACACTTGTGATGAGCGCTTCCTGAACAACCGCTGCCCATGGTTCTATAATCATTTCAGCCCTTCGGGCTTTTTTACCGCAAAGCGGACTTTATTTTTATTGCGTGTGGATACCTGCAGATGCGCACTTACAGAGACAGGCATTTTTCAAAAAGCTAAAGTGTTACCAAAAAGCTAAATTGTCACAAAATATCTGGTATCGCCCAACAAGGAAAGAACCCCTCTCGTTCACCCCTCAGAAAAAACAAAAAAACTTGCATTGTTCTTTGTTTTTTGTATTATTATTCTTTTTGAAGAAAAAGCAATTTCCGATCATCTTGACTTCGCCAGGGAGTGAAGACCATGCAGGAAGCTTGCGCCGCAACAACAAGTTCAAACAGAACCATCAAATGAGATAATGAGATTTTTATATCCAAAATACCGGCATAATAGGCTGACAGCCCATCGTGCCGGGGGCGGTTATAATGACCAGTCTAATTATTGTTAGGCCACACCTATGCAGGGAATGAGGAGGAAATTACCCATGGCAAACGGATTGACCCCAGAGCAGCGAGAAGCACGGATTAAAGTGGTAGAGGAGCATATGCACGCCGAGAACGCGCACGATATCCACCGTATCATGGCCACCTTTGGACCCCACCCTACCCTCACCTTCAATGGTATGACCTTTGACGGCCATGCGAGTATTCGCGCGTTCTACGAGGAGTTGGGCTTTGGGAGTCCCCACGGTGGATTCCCCGACCTACGGGCGGAGGTGTTGCATCAGCACGTCAGCGAGGACACCATCATGGTGGAAGTCATGCTGTACGGCACGCATACCCAGACGTGGCAGGGTATTCCTGCGACGGGGCGCGAGATTGCGGTCCCAGCCTGTGCGGTTTTTCTATTTGACGCCACGGGGAAGCTCGCCGGGGAGCGAGTCTATTGTGACGGGGGGCTGCTCCTCAAACAAATGGGAGTCCTACCGGACACCTAAAGCGGCCCAGATCCCAGATACCTAGAGCAGACGGCGCTTTGCCGGGGGCATCCTCACTGTCCTGGCGGCGTGGGCAGGCAGGTAGGCGTGGGGACGGGGCCGTTTGCCATACCGCTCCCTGGCCTAGCAACCCGCTGGAGCGGACGGCCCACAGCGTAGGCTCGGTGCATAGGCGTGGCTCTGTACCCGTGGGCCGCCGCTTACTGGGAGCGTTAGCGTTCTTGTCCACAAGGGCAGAGAGAGAAATCAAGCGATCCATATCCAAGAAAAGGAGAGTAGAATGAACAGCACAATCTTCATTGCAGGAGCGAGCGGGGCGATCGGGCGCCGGCTTTGCCGGTTACTCGTTGATGGTAATTACTCGGTGATTGGCACGACCCGCTCGCAGGCCAAGGTACCCATGCTGCGGGACTTGGGCGTTGAGCCAGTGGTCGTGGATGTATTCGATGCAGCGCGACTGCTCGACGCCGTTTGCAGCGCGAAGCCGCAGATTGTTGTTCATCAGCTCACCGACCTTCCGCCTGCGCTCGACCCCGCGAAGATGGCTGAGGCATTGGTCCGCAATGCACGACTCCGGGAGATCGGCACGCGCAACCTGGTTGCCGCAGCAGTCGCCGCGGGCGTGAAGCGGATGGTGGCGCAAAGCCTCGCCTTCGTCTATGCACCTGGTCCGATGCCTTATCGTGAAGACGCGCCGTTGATGCTGGACGATCCCGCCTACGGTGAGACTGCGCGGGCCGTTTCCAGTCTTGAGAAGCAAGTGTTAGCTGCCCCATTGGAGGGAATCATTTTGCGATACGGCAAACTTTATGGTCCGGGAACGGGCTTTGATCAGCCGCCCAGTGGCAGTCCGCTGCACGTTGATGACGCTGCAGACGCGGCGCGACGAGCGCTGACTCGTGGAAAGGCCGGAATCTACAACATCGCGGAGGATGATGGCACGGTGTCCATCGAGAAGGCCGCTGAAATGCTCGGCTGGGTGCCTGGGTTCCGTTTGGATGAACAGAAACGCTAACAACAGCATGCGGCGGACGGCAATACGCGCCGCCGCTGATGGTGGGCGTTATGCCATGGAAAGAGGATACACATTTTCAATTAGTGATATTTTATCGTATTACGTTGTAAAAACTTCTTTTTTTATAAGTTTTTTCTATGTAATCTGTGAAATCTGTGGTTTCTGTTGTCGCCCGGCAGTTATATTTGTTTCGGTTGCGGCGTAGCCGCGCTAGGATATTTTAAAATAAAACTAATGTCTTAAATTGGAGGTAAACATGATAAAGACCCAGGAACTTTTTGACGAAGCAGTTTCGCTACCAGTCGAGATGAGGGCACAACTAGATAAAGGGGTCAAATCTTTACTATTGACAATCCAGCTTCCCCTCTTTTCATAGTCTGAGCAAGATGTCATACCTTTCGCCATTCTTTCGCCACCCATCTTTTGGAATCAGGTTATGACATTAGG
>AYTS01000121.1 GCA_002009475.1 Candidatus Brocadia carolinensis
TTTCCCCCTTCGTTTACCCCCTAGGTTTACGGGGGGATTATGGGGGGTGTTCGAGATTCCTTAACATTTAAATAGGCTGCCTTTGACAACGACCTTAAATCTCCCCTTATTGTAGAGCGACCAGACTGGTCGCTCTACATACCGGAGGATAAACCGGTTTGAAATTCCTATACCTTGAATTACATTCGTCAACTTACCTCCCTGTTTCCCCACGTTTACGGGGGGACTATGGGGGGTGATTGAAATTCCTGTACATTGAATTAGGTCTTCATCGACTTTCCCCCCATAATCCCCCCCGTAAACTGAGAGAAAACAGGGGGGTGATTAAAATCCGTTAAGATTAAATTATTGTGGCGCTACCCACTTTCCACTTTCTCTTCTCAGGAGAAATATGTGTTTCTCCTGAATGGCAGTTTTCAGAAGGCTTCCCAAAAAACCAACAAAGGTAATCTTTTTCAAGAAGGGAAGGGCTAGCCATCCCACAGCAAGATGTCTTCCCAGGCTGACGACCTCACCCATGAGCTTGGGATGATACGGTTCCCTCACGCCCTCAAAAATATCTGCATAAATATTGTGTGCTACTAATCGTCCTTGCTGCAGGGCAAACTGGGCAGCGGCTGGAACAGGTTCTTTTGTGTAGGGATTTATTGCGAGGGCACTATCACCAATGGCGTAAATAAAAGGATAACTTTCTGCACGAAGGTACTTATCTACAATGATACGCCCTGACTGACCGATTTTCAACCCGCTTTCTTTTACAAGTTCGCTGATGCGAATACCGCCGGTCCAAATTAACGTTTTTGTCTTCAACACTTCACCCGATGAAAGGGTAGCAGTGTCTGGCGTCCGTTCCATGATTTTTGATTTTGGTATAATCTTTACACCTTTATCAAGAAGTTTTTTGTGAATACGTGTCGCCATGGATTCATCCATTCTCGGGACTACGTGGCTACCCGATTCAACAATGATGATTTCAACCTCAAGGGGATTCACCCTTGAGCTACGGACGCACTGTGCTGCATGGTCAGCAAGTTCAGCAGCGAATTCGACTCCCGACAAACCACCACCACCGATAACAAATCGAAGCATATCTCTTCGTCTCTCTTCTACCGGTTCTGATGCCGCATGCATACAGAGTTGACCAATGTAATCATAGATCATTTGCGCGTCTTTCATTGTTTGAAGCGGAAAGGAGTTTTTCTGCAATCCAGGAATATTGTAAAAATTTACCTGACTTCCAATCGCTATTATCAGGTAATGAAATGGTAAAGGTCCGTTTTCTCCATGTACGATCTGTTCACGGGGATCAATCCTGGATACTTCTCCAAGATGAAAGGTGATTTTTCTTCCTTGTATAATGCGGTCAATAGGAATGGATATCTCTGTTTTTCGAACAGCCGCCTCATGTAATTGTGTCTTGAGCGTATGATAATGATTTCTATCAATGAGATGTATTTGATATTCCGGATGCTTGTGGAATAATCTTGCCAATCTCAATGCAGCCGTAATTCCACCGTAACCGGCTCCCAATACCACGATATTCATTTCGGTTTCCATAATCATTTAAAGAATTTCTGTATCATCAAAAGCCCTGAGGTGCATTTAATATGCACGATGTCGTGTTGACGCGCGGCGGGTCACGGTCAGATCGTAGGCGCGTGCGATATCAGTATTGTGCAGCAGACCTACTAAATGACGCGGATTATTACGTGCAACGACTGGCAATTGACCAACATTGCGGACTCCGATACGACGTAAAGCGGCGCCTATCGTTTCGTCCGGATATGCCAGGAGTAGCTCGCGCGTGCAGACTTCACCAACAGAACGCACCATGCCACTATCATCATCCTGTGCTCGATCAATATCTTGCACCGTGATAATACCTATCAATTCTCCAGCATCACTGAGTACGGGTAAGCCGTGCTGTCGTTTTCTGGTAAGTAAATCGGTTGCTACTGCCAACGAATCAGATTCCCGTAAAGTGACGATTGCAGTCTCCATGACTTTACTTACCGTAATTGTTTCCAGTACGTCGATGTCGCGTCCTCGCTGCAAACGTATACCCTTGCGCGTCAGTCCCAGGGTGTATACAGAATCATGTTGCAGGTGCCACGAGAGAAACAGACTCACATTTACCGCAGCTATCAGTGGCAAAATAATCCGGTAGTCATGGGTCATTTCAAAGAGCAGGATGAATGAGGAGATTGGCGCATGTATTGTGCCTGCAAGGACGGCTGCCATCCCGACCATTGCAAATGCAGGTGGTGAAATATTGAGCGAAGGAAAAACCTGTCTGGCAATGAGTCCATAAGCGCCACCAAGGGTAGCGCCGGAAAAAAGGGAAGGCGCAAATACACCTCCGTGAAAACCGCTACTAATGCAGATTGGTGTTAGCACCAGCCTGGCTAACGTCAGTGAAAGCAGGAGAGTCACCGTCATCGGCTTACCGTATAAGATGTTTTCAATGGTGGCATAACCTGTGCCAAATATCTGAGGCAGATACATTCCAACGAGGCTGACAACGAGGCCCGCAACTACTGGTTTGAACCAGCGCGGGGCATTCCATGTATCAAAGATACTCCGGGTAAAATGATGCAAACGAATATAGAATGCAGAGCCAAGTCCGGATAACACACCTAATCCAAAATAAAGCGGCAGTTCCCATGCTGAGTTAAAGGCGTATGCAGGGATGCGAAATGCAGGTTCATGCCCTGATACGGCCTGAGTAAACACGGATGAGATCACAGAAGCCAAGGTAACGATCCCGAAGGCGTTTACACTCAGTTCTCCAATAATAATTTCCAAAGCGATGAATATACCGGCAATAGGTGCATTAAAGGCTGCGGCAATGCCCCCTGCAACACCCGATGCAACGAGTGCACGAATGCGCTCATCAGAAAGACGCAAAAGTTGACCAAACATGGATCCTACGTATGCGCCAATCTGCATTGAAGGGTCTGCGGGACCCACTGAAGCGCCTGTTCCAAGAGATAATGCAGCGGCAACCGTTTTGGTTGGTATTTTTTGATAGGGAAGACGTCCGCCCCCTAATGCCACGGATTCCATAATGCCTGCTATGCCCACATATCTCTCTTTACCGATAATAAAATGGGAAATCAGTCCGACAGCGAGACCGCCAAGTACAGGAATAAAGTAGATCAGCCAATTTCCTGCGGAACCCAGGGCTGTTCCTATCCCATCAAATCCAGCCCAATTTGCCAAATCATAGAAAAACCTGAGGAAGATTCCTTTCCGGTGCAAAATGCCCAGGGGTGTATCTATCCCCTCAAACGCATACCGGTATATTCCATTAAATAGTTGTTTGAAGATCCATACCCCTATACCGCTCGCAAGGCCAACGAGTATTGCGATTACAGCAAGAGCAACTGATTCGGAGAATTGCTGACGATTGAGCCAGCGAATGATCTTCCCGAAGGAAAAGAGTCGTATTTTTGTCAGAATATGTGATAACATGTTATTACTTTAGAATGAAGGGATAGAAAGTGATCATATACTCAAGAGTCTCACAATTTATGATTTTTAAACTCGTTACAGAGCCGCCGTAATCTAACGGGGTGACGGACAAGCGATGCTTGTCTGTGCTTTTGCAATACTGCTTCTTGTCTAGTGCTCGCGTGATCTGTCTTGTATTGTCTATCTAAAGGTTAAAATGAATATTTCCATACGCAGTGAAGCCGCAACCAATTCTTTGTTGTGAAAGCGGGAGATTGCTTCGGAAAAGACCCTCGCAATGACACAGGCTATGCCTTTGATGACATATGATGCCTTGTCATTGTGAGCACATTCGCGTTGCTCAGGGTAAACTCCGCGAAGTAATCTTTCTCTCATAAACGACTTGTACCTCCTGCGGTACAAGTCCAACACGGGCAAACTGAGTTTGTCCGTGCCACCCTGTTGCCTATTTAAAAATCACTTTTATGAACATCCCGCGTATATTTTTATAGTCGTACGGTTAAAATCCGTTTATTCATCGTAACGATTTTTGTATGCAGACTTTAATACGTTTATTTCTTCTTCAGAAAGACCCTTGATCCACAGATGTTCTTCCTGATTCAGCAATTCCTCGATTTTTTGTTCATATTTTGACTTCATCTCCTCGCTTTTTCGGGCAGCGACCTTAATTACAGCAGGTAAAAACTTCATATAATAGTGCTTTGCCACCTCATACAAGCCATGCCAGTGTGTATAATCAGGGCCCATCATACTTGCGCCATGTCGTGCCCTTCTGCCTTCATGGTGCCACAATTCCCAGAAAATCCATTGAACTTCATGTTCAAATGGGGAATTTGGGTTTAAGATTTTATCCTCAGTCAACGCATTCATCATTGCCTGTGCTGGCTCAGCAAATTTTTTTATTGTAGAGGGCTACAAGACTATCGAATTGTTGGTAAAAATTGTCGACATGGGTATGATTATGACAATTTCTACACACCCCCTTCATTTTTTCACGCCGTTCTTGCCAGGTCACAATTTTATTAACACGCTTTGAAACGATTTTATCTACCAACTTTTCGTCCTGTACAATTTTTTCAATCACCTGCACCTCTTCGCCAATCTCAGGCAGTTTTCTGGTATCGGGATAATCTTCCTTAAACCCATCTTCATAAATCACCGTATTTATCTTTGTGCTGACGACCGGTCGAAGTGTCCAGCTAAGCCGTTCTCCAACATCATGGTTGCTTGCATTATGCTCGCCCTCCGATGTCATGTAGTTGCTGATATGGCAGGTTGTGCATGTCGGAGCTGCGGAGTAATCCCTTCCCAACACCCAACGGCCTTCCTTATCCAGCGCCATGCGGTCGATATTGGCGGTATACGCAATTCCATGTTTTGACTCTCTATAAATTTCCATTTGCGGGTGATCTGGCCCCATGTGGCACTTTCCACAATTTTCAGGGGCTCTGGACAGCTTTGCCTCAAACGAATGTCTCGAATGGCATGCATGGCACGAACCTTTTGAACCATCCGGATTTAACCGGCCAATTCCGCTGTTTGGCCATGTGTTAGGGTCAAGTACCGGTTTTCCGTTATCCCGCAATATCTCACCCGCATCGTTACGCTTAAATTTTATTATGCTTCCGTGGCATTGCAGGCAACCATTAACGGCATCTGCATTATTGTCAGGAAGGCCAATAACTCTCTCGGCAAGCAGATTATCAAGGCTATAAAGGATTTCGCCGGCTTTAGCATGATGGCTTCTTGAAAACTCCTGGGCCTCAATTGCATGACAATTTGAGCAGTCTTTGGGAGTAACTAATATGGAAATCAAAGCTCCCATATGCTGCCAGGCGTCAATTTCTCCCTCATTAGCCTTGTGACAATCAATACACCCTACCCCCTTTTGAGCATGACGTGACCGTTCCCATTCCATTACCAGGGCAGACGTCGTGGTTTTATGACAGTCGACGCACATTTGATTCGCAGTTGTTAACACAGGACCTGGCTTTGCATCGAGCGGAAATTGTTTTTCAACAGCCTCGGCACACACAGCGTCAAAAACTGACAGTCCAAAAAGTAAAAACAGATAAAAAATCTTTCGCCAGTTTGTTTTGTTGTTCATGGGTTTAATTCTCTTTTCTCTTGTTCAGGTGATCGGCTATAGAATGTTATATGGTTCTTTCCTCTCCACAACACAGTCTTTTTGTTGTGGACAATCCCAACTCATTCCTTGTTCAATATATCCAAAAGCACTTGTGCATTATTTCTTTCTTCATCTTTGGCGGCATATAGTAGAGTAACTTTTTTATTTTTCCCTAAATCTATCAATTGTTGTAAGAGTTCATTTTTTTCTTTCAACTCTTTTAGGTAACGGCTTTTGAACTCCTGCCAGCGTTCCTCTTTATGACCAAACCATTTTCGGAGTGTGTCGCTGGGGGCAATCTCTTTCATCCAGTAATCGACGGCAGCATCTTCTTTTTTAAGACCTCGCGGCCAGAGACGATCAATCAAAACCCGTGTACCATCCCTCTTAGCAGGCTCTTCATAAACCCGTTTCATTTCAAACATGGTAAATTTAAACCTCCTTTCACTTCATTCTAAAAAAACCCAGTCGCATTCTAAAACAAGCAGCACAACTTTTGTGGTATAGTAATTTTCTATTTTAATGCTAAGGAATTTCAATCACCCCCCATAATCCCCCCGTAAACGGGGGGAAACAGAGAGGAAAGTAGCCGAAGGCTTAATTAATACTCGATGTGTTCAAAAAAAATGAATTATAAATTGGTAACAGAGTGGCACGAACAAACTCCGTTTGTCCGTGTCACTCATTAGATTTTGACGATTCGGTATCAAGTTTGAAAATCACAAATTGTGAGCCTCTTGAATATGGTCATTTTCTACGCAGAATATTAGCCTGAAGCTACAAATGAGTTGTTTAGCCGCTCAACATCTTCTTGCTGTAATTTCCAACCGATCGCCCCCAGGTTTTCCTTAAGATGTTCAACCTTTGTTGATTTCGTGATGGTAACAATTCCTTTTTTAGAGATTAACCAATTTATCGCAATTTGAGATTGCGATTTATGGTATTTTTGGGCTAGTTCGTCTAATATCTTAAACCCGGGTTTTGCGAGTTTACCCTTTGCAAGGGGTCTCCATGCGATAACGAGGATATTATTTTCCTGACAATAGGGAATTGTTTTTGATTCCATATCATTCGTCACTCTTCCTTCGTTCCGTACGAGCAGGCTGTACTCAATTTGATTCGCAACGATTTTATTTTTTGTATATTTCTGCGCTTCTCTTATTTGTTCAACCGAAAAATTACTCACTCCTATACACTTAACCAGTTTTTGTTCAACGAGAAAATCCATTGCCTTCATGGTTTCCTGTATGGGGATGTCCGGATTTGGCGCATGAATCAGATATAAATCAATATAATCCGTTTGTAATCTCTCAAGACTCCCTTTTGCAGAAGCAACGAGATCGTTGTAGCTGAGATGCTCCGGAGAAACTTTTGAGGTGACAAATAGATTTTTTCTATCAAAACCACTAATTGCCTTTCCAACGAGTTCTTCTGCATGGCCTTCAGCATACGCTTCAGCGGTATCAATGTTTGTTATTCCAAGTTTAATCGCGTTTTTAATTGCAGAAATATCTTCACTATCATGCGTAGTATCTGCCACATCCCCTCCGCCAATAGTCCATGTTCCAAAACCCAGGACAGGTATTGCCGTAGCATCTGTCAACTTTTTGAATTCCATGTTCACCTCGCAGTAAAATCGGATGGGGTGTTTCTCAGTTACATCCTTCCATTTCGTAAATATAATAACCGCTCTCATTAATGGACTTCTCAACATTCTCTGAAGCCTCTTCCATGTGACAGAAGCGACATTCTTTCGTTGTGAGCGGTTGCCCCTCTTGTCCTACCCTTTTTAGATATGCAAGACCATATTGAATGACCGTTTCGTGGGACTGATCGTTTGGGACAATAATATCAAAATGCATTGTCGTTCCATTTTTCTTTACGACATAGGTATCATAGACAGCTACTTTCATTGATTTCTCCTTTCATTTTTTTGAATGAAGTTAATAAGTTCGTGGGCGTTAATCTCTGGCAAGCATAATAATCAGAAGATCCATTTGAAAACATCTTTGTCGTGTGCCATCACCGTAGAAAAGCGAGCCTGCTTGGCATCGCTGATTCTCGCACTAATACGATCAAACATTTCATTAATTTGAGTAAATAGTTGCCGATTACCAAAAATGCTGCATATTCATTAAGAACAAGTGATGAATCGTCATTATAAGGCTTACCAAAGGAAGCATATAATAGACTATATCATTTGATGTCTAAGTGCTCGTCTCATCTGAGAACGAAGCATAATTAGAGACTGTATTCACCATTTTGCAATTAGCTGATGTAAGCTATTACATGCCTTCCCTTGGCAAATTGCTCTGATTACCATCTCTTTAACTATCGATTGTAACCTGTCTTTCTCTCGTCAGATCTATTCCTTACTCTTGCAAGTACAACTACTGGACTCTTTGCCACATCCACTGCAAACGCCATTTTTAATAGGCTTTCCACATTTCTTACATGGCGTACATCCGCATGCTTGACACATATTCCTCACCCCCTCTCTATGTATACAAAAGTGCCCGATTTTATCTCATTTCCGCATACCTCAGCACCTCCATTATTGCCAAACAAATGGAGTTTTGTATTTCAAGGTTCTCTCTCTTTTCTTGGACATTTTACTTCCATTCCTAACGCCATTACGTTACTCGAGACTATTATTCGTCAAGAGATTAGGATCAATTTACACTTTTCAGTAGAACCTACCACAGACTCTTTGCAATATTTTTTTTGCTCAATCGTCTCTTTGTGATCAGACATGGAACCACTGAATGTTTGCAAGTTTACATCTTTCTTACGATTGTATTATCTTCTTTATTAAACTGATATATTTCGAAAATCAAGATAATATTTTGTCTAAAAAGCGTAAAGTTTTTATGCAACTTATTCTTTGAGATTTATAAAAAAAATTTTTTTCAGATTTTTTCAAACTGATCTTGAGGAGCACCGCATTCAGGACAAACCCAATCATCTGGTAAATCCTTAAAACTGGTGTCAGCACCTATCCCATGATCGGGATCGCCAACTTTTGGGTCATAGATATATCCACAAACCGTGCATCTGTATTTTTCCATTTTTAAAATACTCCTTTTTTATTCTCTTATAAATATGCATGATACAGGACATTTATCTGCTGCTTCCCTGCAGGCGTCTTCAACCTCTTTAGGAACAATGTCAACATACACAATTGATTTATCATTTTCCATTCTAAATACCTCTGGACAGATTTCGGTGCATAAAGCACAACCAATACAGACATCCTGATCTACCTTTGCCTTCATTATTCACCTCCACTTTTCTTTATGACATAGACATCGCAGATAGTACTTTCATAGAGTATACCACCAATCTTTAGAGTATTAAAAAGACAATAAACGATATCTTGATTGCGCAATGCGTGCGAAATCTCTAGCTTGCATGCTAGTCAGATGGATTTCGTCTTTTTCATTGAGACACTACCTGCAGGCATTCGTCCATGGTGAGAACGGGTACAATTTTTCCGGTTTGGCTGGGCAGCAGTGGACGAAAAAACTCTACTACGGCATTATAATTATTTGCTTCCAGAATAATAAAAAAATCATGTTCTGTAACTGTAGCGTAAGCCCCCAGTATTGTTACGCCATTCTTTTCGGCAATTTTTCTTCCCTCCCAGAAATTACTCAGCATCATTGCTCGCTCGTCGCTTCTGCCAGGGCAGTTTTCCGGGGTATGTGTCCAGTGAGCGACGTATATCGTTTTTTTACTGGTAACACCGATATTCCACCCAGACTCCTTCTCACTCTCGTTGGCAAATATGCTTACGTTAGAACTGATGAACATCATGGTTGCAAATAGGACACAGGCGTTAAATACCATAGTTATATTTTGCTTCATGTTATCTGCTTCTCCTTTTACCTGAGTTTTGTGAAAAAAAGTTTTTTTATAATCAACTATCAATGTTTACATGAAAAAAAATTGTCTGATTGTTCCCTAATGCAACGAAGCCGCGGCAGATTCTTCGTTTTGAAAGCGGGAGATTGCTTCGGAAAAGACCCTCGCAATGACACAGGCTATGCCTTTGATGACATATTGTGTCTGTCATTGTGAGCACATTCGCGTTGCCCAGGGTAAACTCCGCGAAGCAATCTTTCTCTCATAAACAATCAGTACCTCCAGATAAGGGGTAAATTAGGTTGTGAAAAACTTACAAAAAAAAGTTTTGCAACAGAAATGCGATATCAACAATCTTTGTTCGTGTCAGTGAACTTTGTTTCGGGTTCTTTCAAATTCTCATGATTGATATTCTTGATTATCACCTCCTTTTTCACTTAACTCTTGTATGTGAGAACACGACCCCACAGGCTTTTTGTTCCCCAGATGCCTGACCTCAGAGATTCGAGCTGAACAATCTGGCTGTGATCAACAAAGAGATTAACCTCCGGTCCGTAATTCTTAATATACCATGAAAAGACGTCTGGATCAGACGCTTCAAACATCACCTTTTCCAGCCCCAACGCATTGATAATCCTGGCCACAACATCAGTCCGCCACGTCTTTACATTTTCGGTAATTCCCTCAGATTCTATCATAATCATATGCGCCCCTGCCTCTAAAAATCGTTTTGCCTGCAAAATTGCCCATTCCGGGTCACGCGTTCCTTCTGCCTCCAGTTCGGCGATGGCGCTTGCACCTCCAGCCCCAAATTGAATTCCAACTTCCGGCTTTGCGATCAATCCGGCCTTTTGTACCTTCTCAACGAGGCGCACAAGGTCTTCCTCTGGCACAGCGATAAATCCGCTTGAAATTTCTACAATATCGAAGCCTACCTCCTTGCATTCAAGAAGGTACCGGTTTACTGCTTCGGTTCCCTGGGTAAGTACGTATTCTATAAAGCCGCCTGTAGAGACACGAACGTTATGGGCATGGCAGATATCAATGAGTTCAGTGACTATTTGCCGCGGCATGAGGCTGAAGGAACCACCAGCAAACTTGAGCGTGTCCACATAAGCGCCCATAGTTTCCAGAATGTCTTGCAAATAATTTCTGCCCATCGGTGTATAGTAAGGGCCTCGGATCTCCGTAACGCCTTTTGTACGAGGCTTTGGTTGTCGCTCGTTAACTTTTAGAAAGGAAAACGCTCTTTCTGTGATGCGGGTTTTAGATTGAGCCATTTTTTATCCTCCTTAATCTGTTTCATTTATTATCACAAAGTGTCAGGTCGCAAAGAAAACTGACTGTAACCTTCCTCTTCCTCTTGTAGTTCTCTCGCAAGAAAAGACCTTCATCGTGAACTCAGAAGAACAACGAAAGGGAGGTCTTCATACTCGGATACCCTAACGAAGCTAAGACGCAACCAATATCCTGTTGTGAAAGCGGCAGATTGCTTCAGGAAAAAACCCTCGCAATGACCAGCATATGGCAACTTACTTAATACGTTTACTGTATAAATTAGCCTTCGGCAACTTTCCTCCCTGTTTCCCCCCGTTTACGGGGGGACTATGGGGGGTGATTGAAATTCCTAAACCTTAAAATAGCCAGTCTTCGGCAGCGACTTTAAACGCCCCTTATGGTAAGACGACCAGTCTGGTCGCTCTACGTGAATCAAAAAGATTGAAATTCCTGAATATTTGAGTTATGGAACTTGGACTTTTGCCAGCAGACTTACTAAATATGCGATCTGTATTGAATCCATATCAGCGACCGCATCTACGATTTTGAGGCGCAGAGATGCCGCTGTGTATGGTTCACTGAGCCGCTCGAACTTCTGGACTATGGTTTCCCATTGCATTGGGTTGGTATGAAAGCCCTCGTAGTCTTGTTTTTCTTTGATGAGCACCCGGTCATCAGAAAGCAAGACCGTGATTCGGCACGGCATTTCGACTGGAAACCGCAGACTATATGCTTCTGATGGCCTTATCAGGATTTTTTTGAGCAACCTTTGAACATCATGACGCCGGATGCGGTCCGGTTTGTACTGCTCAGGCATGACACCGTTATCCAGTACTGCAACTGCAATCAGATAAGGGAGACTATGGTCTGCCTCCTCTTTTGTCCTGACCATGGTCTTGTCTCCTTCCACTCCGCCACCGATGATGTGATATGCCACATCAAAAATTTCAATTTCAATCCGTGTTACCTCTGCAGCAATAAAACCGTACTCTCGCTTTAATTCCAGGATGCCTTCGATGGCTGACTGGGAATGGATCTCGGCATTGTACCTCTTCAGTATCGTGCTCGTTACCCGTCCTAAATCTTCCTGAGACCAATCAATCTCAAATCGACCGGCAATGGTATCCATAAAACCTTTATTTCCCTCAAAGACCTCCAATGGTCCAGTAATGCCTCGCATGGCCAGGAAGGTTGCATGCGTGCAGCCAAAAGCGGTATTTGGGTAGGCCAGCCCTTTCCAATGTGACAATGCGCCGGTTCTGGTTACCCGTAATGCGTTAAAGGCTGTTCCGCTGATGGCAAGTGCGTTGGCGGTTTTGCACGCATCTAATCCCAGCGCCCTGGATACGCCTGCCGTTACTGCGTAAGATCCCTGAGTGGTGTGGTCAAAGCCCCTGGCACGTACCGGAGCAACGTCGCTCAAACGGCACTGCACCTGATAGGCAACCGCAAGAGCGGTCAGGAATTCCCGACCACTTTGGTTTGCATACTCGGCAGCGGCAAGTATAGCACCAAGATTATCACTGGGGTGGCACGTTTCGTCTTTTGCGAGGTAGCTGTCGTTAAAATCCAGATAGCGCACTAACGCACTGTTATAGAACGCTGCGCGATCAGGCGATGTCTGACCGCCTCCAATCATGGTGCAAAGTCCGGCACCGCCGAGATCATCAATCAGCGTTCTGATCAATTGAATTGGCTCTCCATCAACAGCGCCGATGGCACAACCAAGGGTATCAAGCACCCGGATTTTGAGCTGGCTGCGAACCTCATCAGAAAGATCATCGTACGACGCTCGTCTGACAAAAGCAGCGATTTGCTCAACCTGTGTCACGAGTTAGAACACTTCAAAATCTTCTTTTGATACACCGCATACGGGACATGACCAATCATCCGACAAATTCTTAAAACTCGTGCCTGGATCTACGCCATGAGACGGATCGCCTTTAGCAGGATTGTAGATATAACCACAAACATTACATTTATACTTTTCCATTTTCTTCATCTCCTTGTTGTTGTCAACAGTGTTAACGACTTTTTTTAGGGCATGTTTTTTTTAATATAACATATTTTTGCTCATTTACAATCTCATTCGGATTAGAAAGGCAATCTCGGGTGATGCAAAACAATTTGTGTTGTTAGTTTTGGAATCTTGTTTTATATTAGAGTATAGTTACAATAAAGATAAGATAGCACTATAGTGAGTGCTTTAAATAAGTGTACAGGTGAATGTCATTGCGAGCAGAGCGAAGCAATCCATACCATAGAGATTGCTTCGGGCTATCGCTTTCGCAATGACTACTTTCTTTTGTCGGTCACTATCATAATTGTTATTTTCAATTCAAGAAGAGGAGGATGACATATGGGCAAGAATCTGTATGTAATTGTAGATGGCGAGGTACATCCCTTTCATTGTTCCGGCGATTACACGGAACTGGATTCGATTGTTGCATGTGCCAATACAGAAGAACATGCCATGGACCTGGCAACCATGTATGAGCGTGGCGAGATTGAGCCAAGTGATTATCGTTGCAAAAAAATGTGGCGGTACCCATGTAGTGTTGCAGGAAAGCGGGGAATAAGTAATGGGGTTGAGTCGATAAATTTCTGATAATTCATAGCGTAGCAAAGCCGCAACCAACTCTCCGTTGAGAAAGCGGGAGATTGCTTCGGAAAAGACCCTTGCAATGACACAGGCTATGTTATGATGACATAGCGTGCGTTGTCATTGCGAGCGAAGCAAAGCAATCTTTCTCCCACAAACAATCTGTACCTCTTGATGAGGGATAAATAGGGTTGCGAAAAAACTTATAAAAAAAAGAAGCTTTCACATGGTAATACTATATGGCAAGAAAGAAAAAAAAGAAGTCATATTCCTTGCGGCATAAGTGCATGAACAGGACGGGAAGGCTTCAATCTGCCAGACACTGGGTTCACAAATACTCTGGAAAGAATTTGGTAAAAGGATATAAGAATCATTTTGGAGTAGATTGGCTCTGTGCAATTATAGAATTGCAGATATTGGGTGTTAATCTCGATCCTTCTTATGTTGTAAAGTTAAAACAGTCCCTGGATATTCAAGCTCAGGCGCGGAGGCGCAAGAAGGAAGATCAAACGGTAGATGCAGTTGATACCTATTCAAATGAGACATTTGCTTATATTGCGGGTTATACCCCTGCTGGTGTCCCTTATGGCATCACATGGGAAGAAATGAATTCAGACATAACATGAAAATGAGGAGATTACGGTAATGAAAAAGGTGCTTATTGGCTATTACAGCCGTACCGGCAAGACAGAAAAAATGGCAGAATATCTTGCGAGGGTATTCGTTTTAGTGGAAATGACGTTGAAATGAAAAAAATATCTGAGATTAAAACAGAGAAAGATTTACAGGGTTTTGATGGTTACCTCTTTGGGTGTCCAACATACCACAAGGATATGACAGAAAACTTCAAGACATTTCTTTTTTTGGCACAGAAGGCAAAACTGGAAGGTAAACTTGGCGGTGCCTTTGGACCGCACACCCACAGCGGTGAAGCGCCAAAAATAATTTTTGATACTATGGAATTCGTTTACCAGATGAAAATGACTAATCTGGGCGCTCTCATCCTGAAGGAGCGCGAGGTAGAGACGACAGAAGGCCTGAGGGCCTGTCAGGCCTACGGCCGCGATTTTGGGAAGAGGCTTTAGATATGATTTTAATGCGAAGGCATGTATAATAGAGAAGGATATCCTAACGCAGCAAAGCCGCAACCAAATTCCCCGTTGTGAAAGCGGGAGATTGCTTCGGAAAAGACCCCTTGCAATGACACAGGCTATCCTTTGATAACATATTATGCGTTGTCATTGCGAGCGAAGCGAAGCAATCTTTCTCTTAAAAACAATCTGTACCTCCTGATAAGGGGTAGATAGGGTTGCAAAAAAACTTACAAAAAGAAGTTTTTACACAGTAATACTATAATACAGAGTCACGAGCCGTAATTACGATAAGGTTTCAGTTTAAAGAAGGGGGGAGAAATGCTTCGGCATATTGCAATTTTGCTATGTTTTACAGGGCTGTTTACCGCAAAAACTACTTACGGTTATTCACATAACGAGAGTGTTCGGGAAGGCAATGCTTCAGGCGAAGCTACGAAAATCCAGGCAGAACATCATGGTGTAAAAAGAGATCTTGGATTTTCAAATTTCCTTGAAGGATGGCTTACACCCTGGCAACACTACGAAAAAACCAAAGACCATGCGCCGAGAGTCCCGCTTTTACGGATTACGCCAGCATTCTTTCAGAGAGAAATCCGGTTCAACTATATTTATATAGATGACGAACATCACGGTGAGGCAGACGTCAATGAGTTTGCATTTGCTTTAGAATTGCCTCTTACACTTCGTTTTAAGATCGACATCGAATCGGAGGTGCTTCATGTTAATACCGTTGAAGACAGTGATAACGTTGGGTTTGGCGATACAAGACTCGCCCTGCGAGCTATGCTCTTTGAGAACAATACGGTATCATTATCCACAGGCTCTGTTATCAATATTCCCACGGGTGATGCAGACCGGGGATTAGGTGAGGAAATAACGGCCCTTGGCCAACAACTTGCCTGCTGGATAGACCTGGGACACCGTATAAGTCTTCATACTTTTTTGGGTGTTGATGTCCCAACGGGTGGAAATGACAAAGACGACGCTGATATGGATTTTCTTTACGGTGCTGCGGTATCAAAGACTTTTACCATACATGAAAATCATGTGTTGCATGGTATAACGCCTTTTCTTGAAATAAACGGGCACCGGGGGTTTGGGTTGGATGAAGAAAAACAATATTTTACGGATCTCCTGCCCGGAGTACGATTTGATCTTAGCCATGAACTCTATGTCCTGGCTGGATATGAGTTGCCCTTAAATGGCTCAGAAGAGTTTGATGAGCGAGTCTGGTTCAGTGTTATAAAGGATTTCTAGTCGTTTCTCTTTCAAATATTGTTTCAGTGAGAGGAATCAACAATACATACGAGAAGTCAGTACCGCCATGATACTGGCGATACGGACTTCTCTGTTGTCACCATGAACGGAGTCAATACCTGATCAACTTTCAATCTACGATCAACCGTAATTCCTTAAAACTTTACATACCCCTTTGCTTCAAGATAATTTAATACTGCCCGTGTTGATTCATCAACGGTCATCTTTGAGGTATCGATCGTTAGTTCGGCATGCAAAGGCTCTTCATATGGCGCTGATATGCCGGTAAACTCTTTGACCTCGCCGGTACGCGCCTTTTTTGTAGAGCCCCTTCGTATCTCGCTGTTCACAAACGTCAAGAGGGCATTTTATATAGATTTCTACAAATTCTCCTTCTTTGAGTAGTTTCCTGACATTGTCCCTGTCTTGTCTGTAGGGGGATATAAATGCCGTTATGGCTATCATATTTGCATCAGTAAACAGCTTTGCAACCTCACCAATACGGCGAATATTCTCTGTGCGGTCTTCTGGTGAAAAACCAAGGTTTTTGTTCAGGCCATGACGAATGTTGTCGCCGTCGAGTATATACGCAAGATGTTTGTTCTCAAGAAGGGCATGCTCAAGCTCGACGGCAATAGTTGACTTTCCCGAGCCTGACAGTCCGGTCAGCCATATCGTTACCCCTTTTTGTTTCATAAGTTTGACTCTGTCGTCTTTTGTAATTTTTCCATGATGCCATTTAATATTGGTCGCTTTTTGTACGGTCATCTCGTCTCCTTTTGTTTTTAAAAAGTATAAAGAGGTAAATGTTCCTAATACAGGTGTTTCAGTCTTAATGCATCACAATTACCGCAGACGTCATTCTGATGCTCGCGGAAATAGTGCATGTTTTCGCCGTGCCAGATCTCATCGATGCTTTGCTTGAAGAGATTCCCCACCTCATAACGGGGAAGATCGCAGCAGGGGGTAGCCTTGCCATCAATATTAATGTACAGATAATCATAGGGTTTTGGGCAGTATTTATCAAACCGATACATGACAGGGCGTAGTTGTTTATAGAAAAGCCGAAGTAGCCGGTTATCAAATGCTGTATAGTTGTTATCAACTTGTAAGTCATACTTTCTTGCTATTTCACCGGCCTCTTTGTAAATTTCCAATTCCTCTTTCAAGTCCGGTCTCTTAAAGTCGCTGTTCCCAAGCGGATTGTTCAATCGCACTAAATAAACGCGATCTGCACCCACCATTCCGGCAAATTTCAAGGTGTCCAGGCATTGCAGTTTATCGTGCATCGTTATTTGAATGGTTACAACGGGTTTTTTTCTCTTTTCTCGATAATGAATGAGGGTTTCAATATTTTTTTGAACAACTTTGTTGGAAGGATGTCCACCTGTGACCTCATGGCCTTCCTTAATACTGTCTAAGGAAATCGTTAGTTTATCTAAGGTGTCTATAAACTTTTCAATAAAGGGAGCCAGCAACAAACCGTTTGTTGTCACACCGACATGGTGTCCCTTACTTTTTGTATAGAGAATCATATTCATGAGTTCCGGATGTAAGAGTGGTTCTCCCCATCCGGTAAGGGTAATATTATAGCGTGATCCAAGCCAATTGATAATATTTTTAAAAAGATCAGGGGAAATATCTCTTTCGGGCAAACTGAAAGATTCGCGGGGGCACATACCACAAGTATAGTTGCAGCGGTTTGTGATTTCGATCTGGATTCGCTCAGGTCGCTGAGGAATGGTGTAAAAGGTTCTACCAACGATGCCTTTTATGAGGTACAGGGGGTTTGTAAGCACCTATCCGTCTAGCACAAGTATGAGATTGCCGTATATCGGGATATTTTCATCAGCTCTTACAGTCTTTTTCAGTGAGTTTCTTTGTTTCTTCCTCAATAGGAACTGGGTAATCAGCGGTAAAACAGGCATTACAGAAGTGTGCACGCGGTTGTGTAGTGCAACTCATCATTCCGTTCACGCTAAGGTAACTAAGGCTTTCGACGTGTAAAAATTGCCGAATTTCTTCCACGGTACGATTTGCGGCAATAAGTTCGCCTTTTTGCTGGAAATCGATTCCATAATAGCAGGGATAACGATGAGGGGGGCAGCTTATCCTGACATGGATCTCTTTTGCGCCTGCTTTTCGTAATAAACCAAACCGCGACTTTGAAGTTGTCCCTCTAACAATAGAATCATCGATTACAATAACCCGTTTTCCTTCCACGGTCTCTTTTAAGGCATTGAGCTTAAGCTCAACAATACGATGTCGCCGGTCCTGCTCAGGCAAAATAAACGTCCTGCCAACATAATGGTTGCGGATAAATCCCCTATCAAAAGGTATCCCTGATGCATGAGAATACCCAATTGCCGCAGAGTTTCCGCCCTCGGGGACAGAGATTACGACATCGGCATCTACGGGTGATTCCTCGGCGAGTTTTGCTCCTAATTTTTTGCGAAACAAATGTACGCTTTCGCCATAAATTTTACTATCGGGTCTTGAAAAGTACACCAGTTCAAATATACAAAAGGCGGGCTTAATCTGTTTTTGGGGGCAATAATACTCACTCCGGATTCCATCCTTGTCCAGGTAAACTGCTTCGCCCGGGTTAATGTCACGCACATATTCAGCACCCACCTGGTCCATAGCACAGGTTTCGGAAGCCAGGACATAACCAGTGTTCAATTTTCCAAGCGCTAAGGGTCTAAAACCATGCGGATCCCGGACTCCCACCATTTTGTCAGGAGTCAAAAACAGCAGGGAGAATGAGCCGCGTAGTTGTTGCAGAAGGAGAGACAAATTATTTTGCATCATATACAGGGGTTTTGCCATGAGGTGAACAATTACCTCTGTGTCAGAGGTAGTATGGAAAATTGAACCATTGGCTTCAAATTCCTCGCGCAGTCTTTTTGCGTTGGTCAACTGTCCGTTATGAGCAACGGCGACTTTACCCTTATAATAATCCACTACCAGGGGTTGTGCATTTCCAATATTGCTGGAACCGATGGTAGAATATCGAACATGTCCAATAGCAACAGGATTTTTTTAACGATTGAAGCGTTTGCCGTTTTATGGCATCATTTACCAATCCCATCCCTTTATGACAAAGAATGTCTTTACCGTCCGTCGAAGCGATCCCTGCACTTTCTTCGCCACGATGTTGTAAAGAATACAAACCGTAGTATACCCTCTCTGCTGCATCATCGCATCCATAAACTCCAAATAACCCGCAATGTTCTTTTATATCAGGCATTTCCTTGAGCCCTTTTTTTTCGTTTTAGAAAGGTGTGCTTGATCTTATTCTCTGTTTAGGAACAAGACTTGTTTTCACCCCGGTGAAAAATTACAATAGCATATTGATTTTTAGGTAACAAAATATAGAAATTTCATATAAGGCGCAGGAGGTGTTTCCTCACGAGTTCAGTATGCTTCTTTATAGAAAACGCGGACTCAATACGCGTTTCAGTATTACCATAATGATAGCTTTTTTGCGTATGTGATTCATATCGGCTTGTTGAATAACTCATGTTGGCAGGGGAAATACCTATAGCAGCCAAGTCGCAACCAAGTTAAGCATTCTCAATCCTTTTAATAAGGAAATAATAAAGAGGAGGCAAAAGACTTGGTAATAGAGAAATTATTTTCAGGAAAATTGATAACGCACCAGATTATATCAAACCTTGAATGAGTGTCAATATATTTATCTTTGAATGTAAGGTATAGATGAGGAAAAACGAATTGGGAAACGAGCAATTTAAAACTTTTTCAGACGTAAAGTTGTATGTTATCATCAGCTCTTATCTCGTAAAAAAAACCATCATTAGAAGTACTGCAAGATGTTATCAAGGGTGGTGCAGATGCTATACAGCTGCGTGAAAAAACAATGTCTGACAGCGAATTCCTTATCATAGCTCGTGAGTTCAGAAGAGTAACCGCACAATCAAAAACGACCTTCATAGTAAATGACCGTGCGGAAGTTGCAAAAAAAGTTGATGCAGACGGATTACATATTGGACAATCGGACATAAAACTCGAAACCGCACGTAAAATTCTTGGCTATGACAAGATAATAGGTGTTTCAACCCACAATATTTCCCAGGCGCGGAGGGCACAACAAGCGGGGGCGGATTATATTGGAGTTGGCCCGGTTTTTCCCAGTACGACAAAAGACTATGAGCCTGCCGTAGATTTGGATTATGTAAAACAGGTAAAAAAGGAGATCTCCATTCCGTTTGTTGCTATAGGCGGAATTAATCTTCACAATATTCATGCAGTATTGCGCGCAGGAGGTAGTCGTGTTGCCATCTGTTCTGCAATTATTGGCAGTGAGAATATTTTGGAAACCACACGTTCTTTTAAAAAATGCATTGATGATGTAAGCACACGGTTCATTTTAATTTTTAAACGGTATTTTATTTGCGAATGTTCTTAGAGAATACAAAACATCCTGAAAATAATAGTAATATAAGTAAGTTATTTAATTTGAGAGTATTAAGCTTAAAATATTAACCGTGTGTACTAATGAATTTCAAGAGAGGACTCGTACGAAAAGTTGCAATTTTAGACGTTTCGAGGTTGAGAGGATGAGAAAAATGGTCTCTTTCGTTGCCCTATGTTTATTTACTGTAACGTGTTTAGGATGCGAGTCCTTTATACTGAAAAAAAAATAATCCGGGCGTTACAAATACTTCTGCCGAGAAAAACGTATCATCCTTAAAGAGCAGTGGTTATTTATCAAACGGTTCGACAGTAACTCTTGATACGGGAGAAGAAAATAAGAATACATCTTTACTGGAACAATTCGATCAACTCAGAAAAGACTTCGCATTATCGCTGGGAACAAATGTGTCACTTGAAAAAGAGTTGGAAAATGAAAAGACAATAAAAGTATCGCTCGAATCAGAATTGGAAGAATTCAGAAAACAGGTAGAGATTACTCAGCAACTTATTATAGAAAACGAGCGAACATGTAAAAAGCTCGAAGAGAGTCAAACACCTTACGAAAAAAAGATCAGGGAATTAAAATCAGAATTAACAAAGGCACAGATCGAGGCAACAAAGGCAAAGCAGGAACTTATTGGTCTGAAGATAACACAACTCGTGGAAAGAAAAAAGCAAAAATCACCTATGAAGCAATAATAATTTCTGTGGCACAAGGTTTTTTTATGAAATATCTCCTATATATTTTTATTGGATGTCTGTCAGCGGCCATAGGCTGTTCGAGTGTTTCACCACACTATTCCCTATCTATCAATTATAACAAAACTGATGAATTTAAAAGAATGCAAATTCATCGTGTATTACTTTTACCTTTTGAACATGATGCAGACCGGGATGCCGTGGTAGCAGAGGTGACTGAGGCATTTGCGGTAGAATTGAGGAAGATCGGGATTTTCGAAGTTGTGCTACCTGAGGAAAACGGAGCAACCCTTAACCGCTATCAAGGGATATGGACCAGAGGATCCGTTGATTTAGATACGGTTTTGGCCTTAAAAAGAGGATATGATGCTGACGCCATCATATTTGGAACGATAACCCATTATCGCCCTTATGAGCCTATAGTACTTGGTGTTAAAGTAGGTATGCTCTCTACGAATACTGGCCTTGTCGTCTGGAGTGCAGACGGTGTATTTGACAGTAACGAAAATGAGGTTGCTGAACTGGTAAAACAATATTTTGAAAATACTCATCAAAAAAAACGCCTTATATGGATGGAAACTGATTTTAGTTTCTATGAGGCGCTACTCCCAGTTTGTAGCAAATCAAATTACAAAAACCCTTCAGCAGTAATCATTGACAGCAAGATCAATCATCCCATTGTTAAACCACTCAGCATCCGATGCGTCATCGTGCCCCCGCCTGAGCATATACTTCTTCATCAATTATTTCCTGTGAATACTTATTTTTTCAATGGTGAAACCCAGCACAACACTTTTCTAAGAGGGATTTAAGGAAACGAAGCAAACCCATGAGATTCCTCGCTTTGCCCGGAATGATAGTCATAGCAGAGATTGCTTCGGGTTAGCACTTTCGCAATGACAACTCATCTTATGTCATCAAAGGCATAGTCTGTGTCATCTATGAGAAAGCATGTCAAGAAAAAATAGTGTCCCTGTGTTGACAAAAAAACAAGGGAAATGTTTTCTTGCCAGGCGTCCTTCCGCTTAACTGGGGCTAATCAAGCTAGTAAAGTATCGAGTGCATGAATGACAAACGGGTCGTATTGTTCTCTGTCTCTTACCTTCTTTGAAATACCTTTGGCAATCGGTTTTCAGTCATCTATCGGTGCTCTTTGCTGATCAAAAGGATAACCCTTGATTTGTAACTGGAAAGAAAATGGCTAGTCCAACTTTTTCATTATACATCCCCGGTGAAAGCACTACCGCCGGACAACGTCATGCTTGTTCATAACCCGATTGCGGATTCAAGGTAATCCATACAACATCGCCACGTTGCGGGGCGTACCCTTCTTTACCATACTTCACTTCCCATGACAGTCCTCGTATCAAATTTAGCCAGACGATTATCTTTGGTGACTTGTGCAAGGAGTCGCTTGAGAGTCAACCTGGATTTAGCCGAACTTACGCAAAAAGTGTAGCCGAAGCGGTACTTTTGCATAGTGAGCAAGTCGTAAGTGGTAGAATAATAAGGGTCGAGAATTTTTGCCGGCGATGTAGTGTATGAATAGTGGGGATTGTGTTGACATTTTCATCTTCTCTGGTATAATCATGGTATGTATATCAGAGATGCATACAAAAAGAGAGGTGATAAGAAATATTC
>AYTS01000122.1 GCA_002009475.1 Candidatus Brocadia carolinensis
GCTCATCCGGGAACATGCTCCGCTGTCCCGAAAGTCTCCGCCTGAGCATTTCTGTCAGCAGCGCCCACTGCTCTCTCGGCACATCGATATTGCCCAGCGTAAGAATCGTTTTCTGTCGTGGACCTTTCTTCGTCCTTATGGTCTCAACCAGGACCAGACAGGAATATTTCTTATCACCTCTCTTTTTGTATGCATCTCTGATATACATACCATGATTATACCAGAGAAGACGAAAATGTCAACACAATCCTCACTATTCATACACTACATCGCCGGCAAAAATTCTCGACCCGTATTATTCAACCACTTACGACTTGCTCACTATGCAAAAGTACCGTTTCGGCTACACTTTTTGCGTAAGTTCGGTTAACACCTATGCCCTTAATCCCCCTCACCGAGGGAACAAACAACTGTCCCCCGCTGGCTGGAGTGAGGGGTGTGTATTCCGGTGGTCCATTCAGCGCCATGAATGCAGCAAACAAATTAACGATGGCCGCATTTGTGGGAGTGTCCATACGGCACTCCGCACAGATACCTTCCTCACCATTCATGCTTCTTAGAATGGACGGTCGCCGCCCTTGACATACCCGGTATGTGCGGGTCCGAGTTTCTCAAATATCTCCTCGTCGGTGTAGGTAATTACCTCTGGTGCTACATATGCTGGCAATTTCTTCACTTCCATTTTATGTATCCTTTCTCTGGTAAAATTTTGATGTCTCTCTAAGCTTTAGCCATCAGCATCTCACTAACTGCTGATGGCTAATCGCTTCTCCTTCTTTATCATACCAACCTTCAACTTACAACTTACAACTTGCAACTTGCAACTTGCAACTTGCAACTTGCAACTTGCAACTTGCAACTTACAACTTACAACTTATTTACGTTTCTGCCTCTTCATTGCGGTATTATCTAACCCTACCCGCACCTTCTCCGGGCCGTGCAGGGTGATTTTCCCGTAGTAGTCCACATCTCCCAGTTTATAGTAGAAAGTGCCTTTACCCGGTGTGTCGATATAACGGTAGCTGGCTCCGGATACGGCATCGCTCTGAGCAGGAATGATTGCATTATTGACTTGTGTGTAATGCCCGTTCCTGCGTTTTGACCGGTAGAGGTTAAAGCCGGCATTGTCAACCTCCGTAGCAGTCTCCCACGTCAGGGTGACGCGGCCACCTTTGCCCGCCTTGGCACGGAAGTAAGCCAGTTCAATGGCAGTAGGCGGCTCTGTTGGAGACGGTATCGGTGTCGGACTCGGTGTCGGCTCCGGAGTTGGACTTGGAGTTGGCTCTGGTGTCGGACTCGGAGTCGGCTCTGGTGTCGGGCTTGGCGAAGGCGTTATACATCCTTCTAACATGGTTTGAAAATGTATTTCGCTTCCCTCATTGGTACCTTCGCTGTTTTGCGCAACTACTTTATAAAAATAGTCCTCGCCAGGCGATAATCCCCATATATCTGCGCTTACAGCTATGTCGCTAGACCCGTCACCCACATTCTGTGATGTTGTATTGATAGGTGTGCCGACAGCCGTACGATATGTGAACCATACTGTCGTTGATAGTCCGTTAGGGTTAACTGTTCCATGTAATACTGCTGAATCACATATTACATCGGTTACATCATCAGTCGTTGCAGAGGGTAGATCACCGCTAACAAGACTACCTCCTGAAATGAAGACGGTAGAATCATAAGAATAGTCTCCTGTATCTGCAATCGCCAGCTTCATAATTAATGTAAAATGCTGAATTGTTTGACAAATTGACATTGTCGATTGCGACAGGCATTGTCGTGCTGGGAATTAAGGCGATGTTAACGCCATCTACAAAAAAACCAAATACATCATTAAACCCTGCTCCAACGAATTCGTTGTATTCTTCCGAAGCAAAGACATATTGAAAAGCCAAGACATTCCCTGTCGGAATAAAATCGAACTCAACAGGTTGTCCGAGAATGCGGCATTCCGATTTTCTTCATTTAGCCAGAAAAAATAGGGTAAATCGGTTGCGATGGTGAAATTGAATGATATAATAAGGCGAAATGAAATCTTCAGAGCAAAACCACACGGAGCAGTTAAAACTTTTCATTGAGCCGATCCTTTTACCGAGCAAACCAACCGTATCATTCTTTTCCTTACCAGAAGATACCCAGCCAAGGAGAATCAATCATATGGCTAAATTTAAGCCGTTTCATGAATTCCAGAAACCCCTGATAGGATTTACCCCTGAAGCGTTTTT
>AYTS01000123.1 GCA_002009475.1 Candidatus Brocadia carolinensis
CAGCGAACAACCTATGATGAAACGGTGCATATTCAAAACCTCAAAGCAAGAAATGTCCCATGGGCTATGGCTTTGTAACCATTGATTTTCAAGGTCTTTTTAACTCTTTTTTCCTACAAGAAAAAAAGAGCTTGACATAGAATGTCTACGGGGCTGTTTTCAAAAAACTAAAGTGTTACGAGTGGTCTTTTTCCTGCTCTCAATTACAATTATTGCCGGTTGTGCGAACAACAAAACGCAAATAAATAATATTTTTTATCTTGAAATATTTTAAGGGTTATAAGGAGTATCTATGCCTACCGTTACCTTATTAATACATGGCTGGAGTGATTGTTCAGAATCTTTTGAAGGGATAAAAAAATTTTCTAATAAAAAAAAGGTATAGGAAAAGTGGAAACAATCTTTTTTGCTGACTATGAATCACGTGAGGACAATATTACCTATAATGATATCATCGATGGTCTTAATGATGAACTGATAAAAAAGAAGTTTATAGACGAAAACGGCGAAAAACTGTGTGACCTTAATGTGGTTGTCCATTCCACAGGGGGGCTTGTGATTCGACATTGGATTTGGCGATATTATAACAATCGGATAGCTGCATGCCCTGTTAAACGCCTTATTATGCTTGCACCGGCAAATTTTGGTTCACCATTAGCGCACCGTGGAAAGTCGTTTATAGGATCTCTTGCAAAAGGGAGGTGGAAACTTGGAGATCTTCTTGAAACAGGGCGTCAAATTTTAGAGGGGCTGGAGTTGGGAAGTCCATATCAATGGGCGCTTGCACATAAAGATCTGTTCGTGGAAAATCCTTATTACACGGCAGACAAAATTCAGACAACCATCCTTGTGGGGGTTGAAGATTATGAAGGTATCCGCAGTTGGGTTAATAAGCCAGGAACGGATGGTACGGTGGTAATTGCGGGAACATCTCTTGACACGGTTAAATTTACTTTGGATTTTACTCAGACATCAAATGGTACTCCTTATCAATGGAATGGCATTAATCCACCGGATGAATTTGGTTTTGGTGTGTTAGAGGAACTCAATCATGGAAGTATTGTTGAAAATATCGGCCGTGACGATGGTGGTAACGCCAAAAGCATCGATTATTTACTGGTTGAGGCACTTAACATTCAAAGTCCGGATAATTTTAGAGAATTTATTACAAAGTTAGAAAATATTACTGAAAGTACTTACAACCATAGCACGGATAAAAACAAATATCAGCAGTTTATTTTACATGCTATTGATGATCAAGGAGTATCTATTCGTGATTATACCGTAGAATTTTTTTGTTTTTTAAGGCAGATGCGCGAGTTAGTAATAGCGTTGTGGCAAGGGAAGACCTTTCTGATGATGAGCAAGAACTAAGCTCGGAGGCTCATAAAATAATAACATGTGAGTTTCACACACACTCGGTTGATTCGAGTTATCGTCGCCTTTTGGTAAACAAAAATGAAATTGAAACATTCCTGAAACAAGTAGCACAGAAATTAGGACCACAATTTGTTTTAAGTATGCGAATGTATGTTCCATCGGTGGATAAGGGAATTAAGTATAAAATCGAAAGCTTGCAAAATATTGTGATATACGATTCGAGACAAACCAAAAACAATGTACCTCAATTTTTTTATGAAAATACAACAACACTGGTAGAATTGAAAGTGGATCGTTTTAACGAGTACGTTACGATTAACCAGGAACCATCGAGACATTGATCCATTTTCATTTCATACAAAAAGAATCAAACCGAAGCATCTGTATATTGAAAGAAGACAATGGGTTCGTGGCGGAGTGCCTGTAATTGCCAGAACAAGGATTAGCGTTGGCCTTGTTGTTGAAATGGAGAGGGCCGGACATTCAGCGGATGAGATGGTTGCCCTGTATCCGCATATTATACACGTCCAGGTTTATGATGCATTATCTTATTATTATGAACATAAGGAAGAAATTGAGAAAATGATGGATGAAAATAAGGCGGTGTACTGGATGGAAAAGCAAAAGGTGAAAATTGGAGAAAATAATACGCTATATCGATGAAGCTCTTTCAAATCGCATCACTCTTGTCCAAATTAAGTTTTTAAAGATGAGCCCTGATTTGGTATAAGAGAGTTGGTATGTAAGCCGCATTAACCAAAGGAGGGCTCATGCATGAATAAATTTTGTAGCATGCTTAGTCAGTTATTGCAATTGTTTCCTCGTTCAGAGTTTTAT
>AYTS01000124.1 GCA_002009475.1 Candidatus Brocadia carolinensis
TAATCTTCCCGCGAAATCCCATCTCTTCACATTTCGCTTTCAAGAATTTACTCGGTGAGATATAAACATCTATCAGATCGTAAATATGCAGAATGCTATGATGCAAATACATTTCCACAGTGTTGAGAAAACTTTTCAGATAAGAATTTTTTGTACATTTATTTATAAAACACTGATAGTAACGGCCATTCTTGCATCGTTCACATGGTATGTCATGTAATGTCAAGGTATATGTCGGACAAACGAGTTTATAATCGTGCATCGTCATTACTACAGGAATACGATATTTCGAAAATATGTGCAAAATAGACGGTGAGATTTGGTGTGCAAAATTATTCAGGTGAACGATATCAGGCCCTTCAATCTTTATGAGCTTTTCAATATTACGTTTTGCCTCGTACGAATAGATCATGCCCGTGGCCATTTTAACCGGCTGCAGAATACCCCTTTGATTTTTATAGTCAATCTTGGAAACGAAATAATCCTCATAAGGATACCGGGGATTTAGGGGATGATCCATACCCCAAAATATAATCTCGTGTCCCTTAGAAGACAAGAGATGACCTGTATCGATCGTGCTTATCGCATCCCCACCCTTACGATACAGGGATTTATTGATTAATAAAATTTTCATTGAGTTATTCGTTTACTAATTCAAAATTAAACACTGCAGATGTGTTATAACCAAGAGCACAATAACTACAAATGTAACAGTTCATTAAACATTACTTTGTTAAAAAGCGCTTGTAAAAAAATATTTTTAAGTAATAAGCTGATATCTATCTAATTTAAAATCAATCAATGTTTTACAACTTATCATACGGTTGGTTTAGTCCTTTACTCCTGTTATGAATTGCAATTGTAAACTTCTCTATCAACCAACAACGGGAGTAAAGGATTTGAGTATTCTTGGTGCAAAATATCCCTCTGCTAAATACGTTCTTGAAAAATTTCACCTCTTGCTTTAGCAAAAAACAAATGACTATGTTTACCCTAGTATTACTATTCCGAAATAAAATGTAAAATGTATTATGGCATTAATATGCTATATACACAGTAAATAGAGCATAACAAGACGATTAAAAAGTATACATCATCGCTATATTAATTTGGAACCGATATACTAGTGCTTCGTGTAAGTCATTCCATTTTCTTTGCAGTTGGTACTACTGCGGTAAAATAGGTCACTATAATTCTAGTTTAAAACAATGCGTAAATAAAAGGTGCTAACGCAGAACCTTGTGTGAAAACAATTAGTGCACCTAATAATATCAGGAATACAATAATCGGCGCTAACCACCATTTTTTACGGACTCTTAAAAACGACCAAAGTTCTCCAATTATTGATATTTTACTCATTTTCTTATAGCTCCTTTTAAATTTCTATGTAATAAATTTAACGCGTAAGCATCTCAAACTGGAACCGCGTACTTAATTCTTCGCTCTAACCTGTGTACAGTGCTCAGTCTGTCGATAGTTCCATATAGGCTAAAGCCTGCAACTACTTCAATTTTGTTACCTCCGGTAATGTACGGAAACTTGGGCTATTTGTTGATTCCCATTTCGATGGAGAGAAAGTGTTGCAATAAGATAAAATTTCCTTAGCTACTGCAATTCCAAGCTGCAAGTGCGTAAATTCTGAAATATGCCGATGCCCATGTGGTACAAAAAAGTAACTATTCAGCGTATTTTCACTCCCAGTCGCTACGGGCTGGAGAAATTAGGCAGTTCACCACGGAATACCATCTGTAATGCCTGGCTCAAATTCATCCCTTGTTTTCGACAGGTTGAGAGATAACTACGGATGCGGCAGAAAATCTTCGCTCCGTCCAAGGAACGAAAACAGCCCGATATCTTCTGCTGTACCTTCGTCATCCTGATGTCGTTTTCAGCCAAATTATTTGTAAAAGGAACATTTTTATTGTTCATAAACCTCAGTACATCATCCTCATACTCCCGTAATCGTTCCAGAAGATTCCGGGCCTTTGTCCTTTTCACCCGCCCCCTTTTCCCCTTGCGGTTCGTTTCATCAGGAGGAGGGCTTTCGGCTTCTGCCTTCTGTAATACTATCCGATACCTTTGCCGGTAGTTCTCAGACTCATTGCTTTGCAACAAACCTCCCGCATCCTTTACTGCACGGTTTATCTCTTCGATCAAAGCTTTCATCTCTTTCGCCCACTGCTGCTTCTTATCCTCTTCCC
>AYTS01000125.1 GCA_002009475.1 Candidatus Brocadia carolinensis
CCCCGTAAACGGGGGGGAAAGTCGCCGAAGGCCTAATTCAACGTACAGGAATTACAATCACCCTTCCTGTTTCCCCCCCGTTTACGGGGGGATTATGGGGGGGGTGGAAGTCTGCGAATACCAAACTTAAAATGCATAAGGAGAGAATTCGTGTTTCGCGTCAAGTCCTTCTTTCGTATCGGCCGCACCTATGCTTCATGGTCATGGCCGGCTCGCTTAACGGCCATCGGTTGCATTTTGGTTGCCCTTTACGCTGGCATAGGCTTTTTGTTGTTGCCGCCGCTGATTAAGCCCCGGTTGGTAAAAGCACTTGCAGATCGTACGGGACGGCATGTAGAACTCGGCAAATTGCATATAAATCCATTTGCATTGTCAACTACTCTGCAAATGTTTGAGATGCAGGAACGGGATGGCAACCGGTTCATTGGCTTTGATGAGCTCTACGTAAATTTCCAGGTAAGTTCTCTGTTTCGGCGGACATACACCTTTGCTCAGCTTCACCTCTCGGCTCCCTATGTGTGCGTCAAGGTACAAAAGGACAAAACGGTCAATTTTCATGATCTTCTGGCAGATAACGAAGAAAAAAAACACAGGACAACAAGGATCCATGGTTCCACTTCTGGTCCGACAGCTTATCGTCGATCGCGGACAAATTGTCTTTGAGGATCATAGCCGGACAACTCCTTTCAGGGAGCAAATAAATGCCGTAAGCTTTTCACTGAAGAATTTTACGACACAACCTAATCGCGAAGGCCTGTATGAGTTCGAAGCTACTACAGATCAGGGGGAAACTCTGAAATATTGTGGCAATATTAGCATGTCACCACGGTACTCAAAAGGCAGTCTGGAGTTATCCGGAATTAAACTACGAAGCCTGTGGTCGTATCTGCAGGAGCAGCTTAATTTCGAGATAGCGGGCGGTGAATTGGATATCAGTGGAAATTACGAATTCGATGACACCGGTGAAAAGCCGCGCATTCTGGTGAAAAATGGAAATATAAACGTTCGGTCTCTTTCCGTTGTGCAGAAGGAAGGTAAAGAGGAAGTTATTAGCTTGCCGCGTCTTACGATGAGTGGCGCAGACATTGATTATGAAAAGAGACAATTAACCGTCGCCCGTATTCAGAGCGATTCATCGAAAATCAACGGCAGAAGGAATGAGGATGGGAGTATCAGCCTGCTAGCAATGTTCCAGCCAAAACCGGTCGGAGGTTCAGGGAAGACACAATCTCAGGGGCAAGAAAAGTCTGATGCCTGGCACGTTACGATCGGTGCGATTGAAATAGCAGATTACGCATTCCACATGGAAGACCATAGCACAAAACCTATCGCACACCTTGAGGTATCACCGGTTAACATGAAGCTTGAGGATGTTCAGATCGGTGCACCTGGCTCGGCACGTCTTGAATTGCAGGCAGGTTTAAATCAGACAGGCACAATTCGTGTTGCCGGAAAGGTAGCATTCGACTCTCTTTCGTCGGAGTTAGACATGCAACTCTCCAAAGTGGCGCTCCGGCCATTTCAGCCCTATGTTAACCAGTTCGCCAAGCTTGTAATCGAGGATGGAGCGGTGTCGATGAATGGTCATGTTAACTACGCACCATCCACTGGATCTCCAGGTATTGACTTCCTGGGTAACATTGCAGTTGAATCAGTTCGTGTTGCGGATCCGGTACTTGAAGAGGATATTCTTCGGTGCGAACGGCTTGATTTTGAAGAGGTAAAATACCAGAACAATCCTGACGCGCTGACGATGAAAGAACTTATTGCCCGTGGTCTCTACACGCGTATTATTATAGGACCCGATCGTACCACGAATATACAACAGATCCTGGTGAAAGACAATCAGGCTCCAGTGAACCAGGGCAGCCAGCAAGCCGGAGGTACGCAGTTGCCCATACGGATTGACCAGGTGAGCGTGATAGATAGTTCGATGAACTTTGCGGATCTCTCCCTTACGCCCAGGTTTGCAACTGGCATCCAGAATCTTAACGGTACGGTAAAAGGGCTTTCTTCCGAACATCTTGCACGTGCTGATATCGATTTGAAGGGTCAGGTCGATAAATACGCCCCGGTTTTCATTCAGGGGAAGATCAATCCGCTCAGCGAACAGGCGTTTACTGACATTATCATGAATTTCCAGGGAATTGATCTTACGACCTTTTCTCCGTATTCAGGGAGGTTTGCCGGGTACAAAATAGAAAAGGGAAAACTCACGCTTGAATTGCACTATAAGCTTTCTGAGAAAATTCTTATCGGTGAAAACCATGTCGTTATGAATCAGTTTACCCTGGGAGAAAGGGTAGAAGATCGTGATGCCACCAAATTGCCCGTTCGTCTGGCAATTGCGATACTTAAGGATTCCCGCGGCGTAATCGATATCAATCTGCCGGTACGTGGCGATTTAAATGATCCTGAGTTTAGCCTTGCCCCCTTGATTCTGAAGGCATTCGTTAATCTTATTGTGAAGGCTGCAACGGCACCGTTCAAAATGCTTGGTGCCCTGGTGGGAGGTGCAGGCGAAGAGCTGGAGTTTATAAGTTTTGCACCTGGCTCCAGTTCGTTGAGCCAGGAGCAGCAGGAAAAGCTTGCCAGGCTTGCCAAAGCGCTCGGCAGCAGACCGCAGCTAACGCTTGATTTGCGCGGCACGGCTGTGGAGCCTGCGGATCGCCTGGCGCTTGCTGATCGGGCTGTCATGGCGCGTATCCGCAAGCAAGTAAATACCCCGCCTGAAAGTCCTCTTGCCGAAGATGAGCAAAAACGCATGCTCAAGCTCTATCGTGATACCTTTAAGAAGGAAGATCCCCGCGACCTGGTATCGCCAACCGATGAGAATGGGACGAAGCTGCCTCGTGATGCGTATATGGCTGCTGTGGCAGAAGCCTCCAGAAAGCGTCTGGTCGAGAATTATCCCGTTTCCGATGATGATTTACGTACCCTTGCGCACGAGCGGGCGGTATCGGTGAAGGATTATATGATTCATCAGGGTGGCATAGGAGAACCTCGTGTCTTCCTCCGGGATGTTGATATGAAAGCACCGGTATCGAATGGAGAGATCCGAATGCCTCTGTCCCTGGATGCACGCTAGCATGGCATGGATGAGTTTCCTGAATTGCGCAGCATTATTGAGTGAAAAAGAAAATGATCTTGATAACAGAAACAAGCGTGCTATAATATTAAAATTCGTAACATTGTATGTTTGAGGACTAATATGTCAAGCCTGGTAAGATTTGGGGTCTCCCTGGAAAAGGAATTGCTCAAAAGATTTGATGAACGTATCAAAGAGAAGAAATACACGAACCGATCCGAGGCCATACGCGACCTGATTCGGGATGATCTGGTAAAAAAGGAATGGCAGGAAAATAAAGAGGTTACCGGTTCAATAACGATTGTGTACAATCATCACAAACGGGAATTGACGAATCTCCTCATTGATATTCAGCATGATTATCATGACATCGTCCTCTCTACCCAGCACATCCACTTAGACCATGACAACTGCCTTGAAATCATTGTGGTAAAAGGAAAACCAAGAGAAATAGAAGCGCTCTATGGAAAGTTAAAATCTGCAAAGGGGGTAAAACATGGGGGGGTTTCCATGACAACAACAGGGGCTGAAATAATGTAAGGGTTGATATTTTTTTTCTCAAATGATAGCACGTTTTTTATAATTGTATAATTTTCGTAAAGTATTTTTTTATGCATATCAGTGACGGAGTCCTCTCGCCAGTCGTTATCGGAATAGGCTGGGCAATCGCCTTGCCTGCCCTGGCAATATCAGTTCGCCGCTTGAGGACAACTCAGGTAGGAACCTACGGAGTGGTTGCAGCAGCTTTTTTTGCCGGCTCAACGATCCATGTGCCGGTCGGTCCGTTCAGCATGCATCTCGTGCTCAGTGGTATAGCAGGGTTGTTACTCGGCTGGAGTGCTTTAACGGTAATAACGGTGGGGCTATTATTACAGGCGCTCTTCATTGGTTTTGGTGGCCTGATTGTTTTAGGAGTTAATGTTTCCGTCATGGCATTGCCGGGCGCTATCATGGGGGTGCTTGGACGTCATTGGATAAAACAGGCTCCTCCCCAAAGACGTCCGTGGATAGGGTCTTTTGTCGGCGGAGGAACTATCGTGATATCAGCTATCTTGCTTTACACAACACTGTCTACTACGAGTACAGCCCTTATGCCTCTTGCTAAATTAGTATTTCTGGGGCATATTCCTGTTGCACTGGTAGAAGGTGTCATCAGTTTTTGGCTGGTCCATTTTCTTCAGAAAGTGAAACCATCCATGCTTGGAGTCTAACCGTGAAAAAATGGTGTTTTTATCTTTTGTTCTTTGTTTTCCTGGTTCCTTCGGTTGCACGTGCGCATGGATTATATCTCACTTCGCATGATGGAAAATTACGTGCTCATTTTAGCGATCATTCACCTGCCTCCGGAGCTGTGGTTACCGTTGTGACTGACGACGGTATTGTCATCGTAAGAGATACCATGGATGAGAAAGGCATGTGGGCGCTCCCGGAAAATCTTGAAGAAGAGCCTAAATTTGTCATTGTTGAGGCTCCTGGCGGTCACCTTGCCAGGCTAACATGGCAAGAGGTAGTACGTGGGACATCTCAAGGGTTTTTTGATCATTTCAGTGTCCGAATCGTTCTGGGAATTATTGCCCTTTGTGGAGGAGGCTTTATTTTAAAACGGCTTTTAAATCCGAAATCCCCAATCGGCAATCCAACATGAATATATCTCCCCCTTCAAATCGCTTAGGAACGATACTTATTTTGTTAATTCTGATCGGGATCGGCCTGGTTGATAATCTCTCTTACCTTCTCCTGTATTTGTTCATTATCAATTTGCTTGCTGTGTCGGGAGTGAGACGGACGTTTGTTACCGTATGGCGTTGTAAAGGGATATTGCTCTTTTTTTGTTCTAACGGGCGCCACCTTGCTTTGGACAGAGGAAGGGCGTTCCCTTGCCCCTGTCCTGATAACAAAGATGCTGGCAATGTGGTTATGGGTGGTGGTCTGGATAACCTGGGTTGGTTTCGAACGAATCTTATTAACCTTTGAAAAAATAAGGGTACCAACGGTTTTGATACACGTAGTAGCATTTACTGCGCGTTTTTTACCGATCTTATCGGAGCGGCTAAAGATGATGCTTGCCGCTCAGGCCTCCCGTGGGGCAAAAAACGGTATGCATCCTTTACATCTTCATAATCTTGCGGGAGGGATTGGCTGTCTGCTGGTATCAAGTTTTGAGCAGGCCGAGAATGTTGAACGGGCCATGCAGTCCCGCGGATTCAGCGGCATATATCCGCTCCTTGTTGATGACGAAATGGTTGCAGTCCCTTATGGCAGTTTAATGTTTCTGTTTTTCTTTGTAAGTATTGTCTGGCTGGGAGTCTTTTCCGATGTCCTGTGTTATCCGTGCCCGGAATATTTTCTTCAGGTATCAAAATGAATCATGGGTATTATCTGATCTGTCGTTGTCCGTTCATCAACGCGAAAAAGTGGGCGTGATCGGGCCGAGCGGGGCAGGTAAAACCACCTTCTTCTGGCATTTGAATGGTTTGCTGAAACCCAGTTCAGGGTGTATCGAAGTCTTAGACCGGCCTCTTGCGGAACATAAAAATATTCATGAAGTCAGACGTCATGTAGCGCTGACGTTTCAACAGGTCAACGATCAGCTCTTCTGTTCGTCTGTCGGTGACGAAATCGCCTTTGGTCCGAGGAATTTAGGTTGGCCGAAACAAAAGGTCCATGAAACCGTGGAAAAGTGGCTGACATATTTCGACCTGAAGGAGCTCAGCCATCGGCCACCGCATCACTTATCGGGCGGGCAGAAACGGAGTGTTGCCCTCGCGGCTGCAATGGCTATGGAACCGCAGTTGCTGATTCTGGATGAACCGGCAAATGATCTTGACCACAGGAACCGGCGCAGGTTGATTACGTACCTAAAGGGTTTGCCGATAGCCATGCTGGTTGCCTCCCATGATTTGTCATTGATTTCAGAAGTTACACAACGATGCGTGCTGATGAGTAAGGGTAAGATTGTAGCAGATAAACCCACTAACGAACTGGTCTGTGATGAAGGTGCATTACAACAATACGGAATGGAGGCGATAAGAAGATAAAAAAATTTAAAACTCTAGTAACACGATTCTATTATTGATAATACTAGCGTTCCTGACGAGCATCTTTCGATGCCTTTGTACAAGACGAAGCATTTGATCATTGTCATTGCGGGCAAAGAAGCAATTAAATAGGTTATTGAGATTGCACAGACATCTTGCACATGTCGTACACCCGCAATGACGACTTTTATCTTTGCAGTAATTGTATGTTTTATTCATCAGTTTCCATGTAGGGCGACCAGCCTGGTAGCCTTACCATGAGAGGAGATGTAAAATCGCTGCCAAGGGCAGCGCAATTCAAGGTCTAGGAATTTCAATCACTCCCCCCATAATCCCCCCGTAAACGGGGGGAGACAGAGAGAAAGTCGCCGAAGGCTAATTAAAAGCTTTGGAGGTATCAATGTTAGCAGAAAAACGACACCGTTATTATTTAAATTGCTTTACTCTGTTTGTTGTAATTTTTATCATGAAAATAACTAACAGCTTTGCCCATCACGGTGGGGTTTCTACGGCGTTTGGGCCCGGGGCGCCCATTGAGACGGCTTCTCCTTTAGCCCTCGGCAAGGGAAACTTTCTACTCTACGAAAAATTTGAATACGTGCCTTTCGAACACAAAGACCATGCAGATCCGGAAAATATTGACACCTTTACCTTTTTCAATACCCTTGTAGGTTATGGCTTTACCGATGCCCTCAGTGTCTACGCCATATTGCCGGTAGCAATAAAGGAACAGGATAGCCTGGGTACTTCAAGCGGGTTGGGAGATTTGGGATTCATATTTCAGTATGGTTTTAAGTATGGCGAACGGGATGGTGTTCGAGGGCTGTATGGTTATGGCCCGGAAGATTCATATGGCGCTGAATACAGCACGGATGACTTAAAGATGGCCCTGCAGGCCGGGTTTACGGTGCCAACCGGTGAGACATCAAATCGTGATAATAAGGGGAATATCTTCGATATGGGCATGCAGCCGGGTTTTGACGCCCCCACGTTTATGTTTGGCTTTGTCGCATCGAAGATGATCTTTCCTCATGTTACCCTGACCGGGGATACATCGATTACGGCATTTACTGAGCACAACGAGGGCAAGCCAGGCAACGAAATTCGTTTTAACGTGGCAGGAGGGTATGAAGTCTACGAGAAAAAGAACGGGTTTCTCTCCCGGTTCGATATTATTGCAGAATCGAACATACTCCATCTTACCAAAGATCAGGATGACGAGAACGAAACAGATGACGCGACGGGCGGGACGATTCTTTATCTTTCGCCAGGTTTAAGGGCAACGTTTGGCAAACACGTCAGTCTTGGAATGCTGATAAAATTGCCTACATGGAAGGAACTGAACAACGAATCCGAGCAGCAAGGCGCTGAAGGGCTGGAAGAGTACCGGGCTGTCGTTACTTGCTCAATCTCTTTTTGAATTAGGCCTTCGGCGACTCTCTCCCCTGTTTCCCCCCCCCGTTTACGGGGGGATTATGGGGGGTAATTGAAATGCCCGTATATTAAATGAGAACCTCAGCGACTTTTTGTGGAAACGGAAAGAGAACCCACTCCTGCCTCACCTCCCGGGCGGGGACTTTTTCCCCTTTTGAGCAAAAGTCCCCTGGTGGCAGACGTATGGCATATCTTAATGTGGGTCTTTTATTCTCCTCTTGAGAGTGGCATGGGGTGTGTTCCTGATATATCACGGTAATATAAATTATGAATTGAAGGTCTGAAATTATTTACCACTAAATGAAAAAGGAGGTAACGATGTTTGCGTACAGTTATTTCAAAAAAATGCGTGATAACCCTATTGTTTTGTTGTTGTTTTGTTTACGGGCATACCGTCTCTGCCCATGAGGGTCACTCCCATGAGGCGGTGATTACTATCGGAAAGAAGACGGTTGTCCATCTTCAGTCAATCCTGTCAGCCTATCAGGATGTCCATACGCATTTAGTAAAAAAAGATTTGAATGGTATTTCTGATATAGCCCAGAAATTGTCAGACGCTGCCAGACAGGCTATTCAAAGCGAATCAAACGGCGCCGGACGGCATATGATGGAGCATGTGCTTGCAGGCGCAGAAGATCTGAAGAAAGCAAAAAGTGTTCAGGAAGCACAAAAGGCATTCGCATCAATAAGCGACGCCCTCTTGCCATTTTTTAAGTCATGGCCTAATCAGCTCAAACGGAATGAATTAAAAATGTGCCAATGCAAACATGATGGGCATTGCTGGCTTCAACCCCAGAACTGTGCTTCAGCCTGCCCCCATTCTGCAGACCAGGGAAAGCTTTGTACAGAAATTGAAGAGGTAAAGTAATTATCCGCTTAGTGGCAAGGCACGCCAGGTTGAGCAAAAAAAGACCTTGTTGCTACCGGTGGATTGGAATGCGTTATAATTACAGCAGGTAATAGATATAGCTGATATAGAGCGCAATATACAGCATCCCCTCTCCCTTTGTCAGCCGTCCTTTACAAAGGCCAGCATAAAAGAGCAGGGTTATCACGACGAGAAATATGAGGTCCGGATAAATCTTATAAAAATCAATTGTTAGTGGGTGCAGGATGGATGCAAAACCAAGAATCCAGAGGATATTGAATATATTAGAGCCCACGATATTCCCAATCGACATTGCATATTCTCCCTTCCTTGCTGCAATAATTGAAACAACCGTTTCAGGCAATGAAGTGCCTGCCGCCACAATGGTTGCCCCGATGAGCCACTCAGCAACTCCGGCAGAGCGTGCCAGCTTTACCGCATAATCCACCGTAAAATATCCGCTGATAAGGACTCCGGCAAGCAAGAGGACAACGACGACAGCCTCCTTGATTTTCGATAGATTTTTGTCAGACTCAACGTTGCTTTGGCCCCGGTCGTGTCTTATGATAAGGTACGTGTAGCCTGCAATGAACACCACCATCACCATTCCTGAAAGCCTTCCTATCTTTCCAAGGTATGCAAAAAGACACAAGATAACGGCGGCAAACAGCATTATCAACCCATCCCTCTTTACAAAAACACGCTCTTTTATAACGAGAGGACTTATGATACTTGCTACTCCAAGGATAAAAGCTATATTGTAAATATTCGAGCCAACGACATTGGAAACGGATAAATCACTGTATTGTTTTACAGCAGCAATGGATGATACAACAAATTCCGGAAGCGATGTCCCGTAGGCAAGAACAGTAAGCCCTATGACTGCCGGTGAAACACCAAAGGCCCTGGCAAGTCTCAGCGCAGAGTTAATAAGCTTCTCACCTAAGACAACCAATACGCCGAGGCTCGCAATGAGCGCGATAAGGTTAATAAGGATTTCCATAGTAAACCCCTGATGGTACCCAATCTCCGGTTTGAAAGAAATCTCGTTGAGTTTCTGGTTAACGGACTACAGCGGTGTATCTGTTACTATAGCTGAGACAAGCAAATGT
The DNA here is from genome assembly GCA_002009475.1 of Candidatus Brocadia carolinensis. Taxonomy (GTDB): domain Bacteria; phylum Planctomycetota; class Brocadiia; order Brocadiales; family Brocadiaceae; genus Brocadia; species Brocadia carolinensis. The sequence goes on from AYTS01000125.1 coordinate 9,541, forward strand.
TTCATGTTATTCTCATGGATCGTAACGATTCAGTAAAACTGACGACGAATGTTTTTTCAGAATGGTTAAGAGCCAACAGGAAAAGCGGGCAGACGGAAAAATCCCGAAGGGATGGCATGATTATAGAAAAAAGGCACACTACCATATTCAACCCCGTATAAGGGGTGAAATAGTGCGATAATAAAGGTATCATATCACCCCTGCGGGGTTAACCATAATGGCATACTATAATAACGATATCCCCGGGATTCTATAAGCAATCTTTTGTTCGTTCGTCGCGGCATAGGAAAAATATGCTGAATAGTCATCGTGAATTTGTCTTCTCACATGATATGCATCAGTATGTAACTATCAACGTGTCTTTGTCAAGGAATTACTGATGTGAAACGTCGGGAATCGGTAAAACGAAAGGAAAGGGGCACCTCCGGGAATCTGAATTGATTTTGCATATTTAATCTGCTAACATCTTGCTTTGGCAGTTTTTAACGTAATCCTCTTGGTTCGGGAATAGTCCGAACGGATCTATATGAGATACCACAAACATCCATGAGCAAGATTAACAAGATTTTTGTCAGTATTCAAATCCTCATTTTTCTCAGTCTTACATTGTGTAGTAGTGGTGTGACCTTTGTTTCACAGGGAAAATCAGGTGAATTTCCCTGTAAAGGCCATGCCTGTGGTTGCAAATCAGCGACTGATTGCATGTCCCATTGCTGTTGTTCACCCCAGGGAAATTCATTGGCGGCTCAACAAGGTATAAAAAAGCAGAAAGACAGCATTCAGTCATTCATCAGCAGCCTGAAGTGTAAATCAGGAAGTGATACGATTACCTTTACCAACGCCGAACTTAAATACACCCTGGAAGATGATTTTGTAATCACCAGAATAAAATTCTTCTGTTTTCTTGCCAACGATACCCAGGTTCACCTCTGTGAGCCTCCGGTGTCACCTCCAGAAAAACCCCCACGCTGTTCCGCATAAAGTCTAACCTCAGATAAAGTAAACGCGTCGGCAGGAGCATTCATAGGTATAAGTATAAACAATCTTCACGATAGATTATTTTGCTATTCCTCGAAATGCTCTACCGTGTCTATCTAGTATAGCGATCCAGTGGCTTGTATTCTCAAAAAAATGTCATTGCGAGGAGAGGAGCGACGAAGCAATCCCATGCTCATAAAAGACCTAAGATTGCTTCGCTGTCGCTCGCAATGACGATAAGGTATGTGGACACTTTAATGAGACGTTGTACTAGTTCATGCGTTTCCTCTCAATCGGTTTGCTAATTCCTCGACATGTTTCGGGAAGTGATCCTGCGGACAAACAGACGTTTTGTTTGTCCGGTGAACTTCATTATTCTTGGCGTTTCTGCACCGCAACCAAATTCCACTATCAGGAGGGAGATTTAAGAATTCCCCTCTTGGGAGGGGATTGAGGGGTGGGTAATTCCGCCATAACACCCCTGGACCCAATGGTAGTCAGGCGTCCTCGCCTGACATTATGCCGACAAGCGGGGACGCTTGTCCTACCAATAAGGGGAGGGTAAAAGCTGCTGCCGAAGGCAGCCTTATTTCATTGCAGGAACTGAACAGTTTTATTTCTATCACATCTGATTTCTCTGGAGTTATTATGAAGATTATTTGCACCATTTTTTTCGATACTCTTTTTTTACTTGTGGCGCTGTGTATGCGCACGGCGAATGTTGCCTCTCCCGGTCGATTACCGAGGCAACAACCTCTACTATTGCCACGTCATCAAACTTTGGTATAGCGCTTCAATACGAATACACGAATATGGAGACCATCAGGGATGGTTCCGATAGCATAAGCCCCAATTCAGTGCTGGATGATGTAGCGGCAGAATGGCCTGCGATGCCTATGGAAGGTGAGAGCTTTGCGGTGCCGACGAGGATGATTATGCAAAAATATACCATGCTGGGTACCTATTCGGCTACGGATCGGCTTCAATTTCTGCTCACAGTCCCGTATGTAATCAATGATATGGATATGAGGATGATGATGAGGAGCCCGATGGGGATGGATATGAGGATGAATATGGAGATGGATACCGTGGAAGGACTTGGTGACATGACCCTCATGGGGCTTTATAAACTGTACCGGGATAACCCTGACGCTCCGGCAAAAAAGCTGACAATTGGCCTCGGACTGAAACCACCAACGGGCAAAAATGACGAAGAGACAGATTCCGGCAATCTTGTCCACGCCGTAATGCAGCCGGGTACCGGCTCATGGGACCCCCTTTTTCTGGTTAACTATCTGCATACGTTTTCGCCTGTGGTCTTTCAGGCCAATCTGTTGTACCAGATGACAACAGAAGGGGATGAGGGTTATGAATTTGGAGACAAGGTATCGTTCGACCTTATCGCCCGGTACCCGATAATCGACTATATCAATCCCGGTCTGGAGATCAATCTGTTCTATGCGGGGCAGGATACCGATCACGACGACAGATACTCAAGACCGGACGAATCCCTTTTGGATAACACCGACAATACGGGTATTACTTCTGTTTCGATAACGCCCTCTCTTCAGGTAAAGATTCCCAGGACAGGCGGGAGTATTGATCTGAAATTTCAGCAACCTCTCTACCAGCATGCCAGCGGTATCCAGCAGGTCGCGGACTGGCGGGCAATGGCATCCATCGTCTGGGCTTTTTAAGCAGTCAAATTATTGATATTGAGTAATCGGTAGCTTCTCCAAAAAATGGGGAAGAATAAAATAAAATCAACCCTGTCAGGGTTTAAAACCCTGACAGGGTTGCCTCACCATACTATCCTGCTTCTGATGATGTCTTTTCTGCACCCTTGACTTAGGCTTAACAACGAGGCCGGCAGCGAAACTGACAGAGAATGTTTTCTCAGAGATGTAGGGGCGTATGGCAATACGCCCCTACAACAGAGTAAACAGGCAGACGGGAAAATCCTGAAGGGATGACATGATAATAGAAAAAAACACACCACAATATTCGACCCCGTAGAAGGGGTGAAATAGTGCGAAAATAATCCTGTCGGCCGTGCTGCCGCACAGCGCAGGCAGGGATACCATGTCATCCCTACGGGGTTAAAATAATTGCATAATGATATGCTATAATAATGACATCCCTTCGGGATTACCCGATCAATATTTTGTTCACGCGTAGTAATTGTGGGCAAAGTATGCTGAGTAGTTACCTTTTTTTATGAATATTTCTTCGTACTCTTCATAGCCGGATAAATATATCTATTGTATGCATATTTAATTTGTAGTAGAATCCCGCAGGTTTCGAATCATGGCAAACCAATCCTAAAAATAATCTCGATTCCTTTTACTCTGAAAAAAGTGCAATCGTATTGCCAGTCAGGTGGTTGAGGGTTTATCTAACATGAAAGAACACTACGCCCATTCTGATAATTCACAAGATCAAAGACACAGACTTGACGACCGTCCGCAAGAAGTTGCTGCACTTTCTAGAAAAATTGCCGATAAATTTAACTCCGCAGACCTGACTTATTACGTGGAGATTTGGCATGATTTGGGGAAGTATTCAAGATGATAGAATATTATGCACACAGTTTAGATGATAAACCGGAAAAATACTGGCAGAAGTTGGATGTTCATCTTAAAGAAGTTGCTGAGTTGGCTGAGAAGATTGCCAAAGCAGCATGTCCATATGATAAATCATTTGCTGAATTGGCAAGGCTTACTGGATTGTTGCACGACTTGGGCAAATATCGTATGGAGTTTCAAGAATATTTAAGAAAAGAACGGCAAGGTGGAGTTGAGACAGTTCATGCAGTATATGGTACAGGCAAGGCTTTGTTTGAACACAATTCTCTCGCAGCAGCATTTGCGATCTCAGGACATCATGCTGGTTTATATGACGCCGCAGATTTAGACCTTCTGGTTAATGGTAAAAAATATCAGGTCAGAGATAGACTTGCGGATATCTTGAATCGTGCCTCAGAAAAGATAACATTATTGAAATTCAAAGAAATATGTTCAGATAGCGACACGCCAGAAACAAGATGTCGTTATGAAGTTATGATACGCACGTTGTTCTCTTTACTTATAGATGCAGATAGATTGAATACAGAGGAGTGGGAAAAGAAGCAAATATTTGATCGGCAATGGAAAAGAAAAGTTGTTTTGATTGAATCAAATATTTTATTAGAAAAGTTGCAGAGGGAATGCATCAAGAAAAGTACAGACGCTAAGAATGCCGAACTGAAAAAACTGCGTAACGGCATTTATGAAGCATGTCTTAACAAAGGGGAAAACTCACCGCAAGGCTTCTTTTCGCTGACAGTGCCAACCGGTGGCGGCAAGACACTTTCGTCAATGGCGTTTGCTTTAACACATGCACGGCAGCATAATTTGCGCAGAGTAATTGTCGTTATACCTTATTTATCTATTATCGAGCAGAACGCTAAAGAGTATCGTGAGATTTTTGGCAAGAAAAATGTGCTTGAACATCATTCGTCTGTTGATGTTTCACGGTCTGATGAAGATCCGGCACAGTCTCAGGAGATAGAAAAGGCAATGGAAAATTGGGATGTCCCTATTGTTGTTACCACGTCGGTTCAATTTATTGAAACACTTTTTTCCGCTTCACCTGCTCAGGCGCGAAAGCTTCATAATATTGCGCGGAGCGTCGTGATATTTGATGAGGTTCAAACAGTACCAACACATTTGCTTGAGCCGTTGCTTGATATTTTGAGGGAATTGAAAAATCGTTATAGCGTAAGTTTTGTATTCTGTTCCGCGACTCAACCGGCATTTAAAAAATCAAACAATCTTAAAAATGGTTTTGTTGATGATGAGATTATAGAGATAGCCCCCAATCCGGATATTCTATATCAATCATTGCAAAGGATTAAATATACAGTCGAGCGGGTCGATTCGCCGTGGACTTGGCAAGACCTCGCACAAAAAATGATTAAGCACAATCAGGTCTTGTGTATTCTTAATTTGCGCAGACATGCTTATGAATTAATGGTTGCGATGCGGCGCGATCTTGAGGAACGAAATATTAGGAATTTAGACGAAAATGTTTTTCATCTTTCTTCTGCTATGTGCCCTGCGCATCGTTTAGATAGAATCGAAATTATAAAAAAAGCGGCTTAAAACTGCTAAGCCATGTTGGGTTATTTCTACGCAACTGATAGAGGCAGGCGTGGATATTGATTTCCCGGTAGTTTTCCGAGCAATGGGACCGCTTGATTCGATTGTGCAATCAGCAGGACGCTGTAATCGTGAAGGTCTCCATGTTGATGAAAATGGCAAACCACAATTAGGCGAAGTAATAGTATTTAGTCCGCAGGATGGCGGATTGCCACCGGGGATTTACAACACGGCAACCAATATAGCGGCAGCATATCTTGACATAACTCGTCTGGCAAGAGATCCCGGTTTATTTAAAGAATATTTTACGGAACTATATCAGGTTACTCCGACAGATTTTCAACGCAGAGGGATGCGTACTATTCAACAAGAGCGTGCTGAATTTAACTTTCGCAAGGTTGATGCTATGGCAAAAGTAATAAAAGATGATACCATAGCTATTGTTGTTCCATACGAAAAAGCTACAGACATAATTGCAAAAATTAGAGAACGCCAATCTTTTGACCGCGAGGATATCAGATCATTACAGAGATATATGGTTAATCTTCGTAAAGGGTTTCATTCAGACTATGAGAAGTTGAAGAGCGCATTAACGCCGTTAATACCAGGGCGTCTTGAGATACCCGTACTAAACGAATTGTTCTATGATATTAAAACAAATAGAGGGGTGATTATCGAAAATCTGCCCCCGGAGGAGTTGATAAGATGAGCCAACAAAACAAAATTACTGTTCGTGTGTGGGGAGATTACGCATGTTTTACCCGGCCAGAGATGAAAGTTGAACGAGTAAGCTATCCGATATGCACGCCGTCTGCCGCGCGCGGCGTGCTTGAAGCAATTTTTTGGGAGCCGGAAATACATTACATTATTGATAGTATCGCGGTGATTAAAAAGGGCAGGTGGTTCAGTTTCAGGAGGAATGAAGTCTCGGCTGTGATAAGCATCAAAGAAGCGCAGAAATGGATGAAAGGGTCTAAGAGTGTTAAATATATAGAGGCTGGCGGTGGTGGTGAAGATGCAGCCCAGAGGAATATGCTTGCCCTTGCAGATATTGAATATTTGATAACCGCAGAAATCTTACCAACAAAAAAGCGGAGTAAACACCCACCAGTCGTTTATATTGAAGAAGTGCAAAGGCGAGCGCGTAAAGGCAAATGCTATCACCGGCCTGGATTGGGCTGCCGTGAATTCGCCGCTGATTTTGATTGGGTTGATAATCCGTCTGATATAAAACTCGCCAATTGGCAGGAAGAAGATTTGGGTATTATGTTATATGACGTTTTTGATCCAGCAAAACGAGGCGTGGCTGACGAAATAAATCTGCATGTTAAGCCTATGCCTGTATTCTTTCACGCAAAAATTAAGGACGCTATCATGGACTGCCACCCTGACCGGTTAACTTTATTACGGCCGAAGGAAAAGGAGGTGAAGTGATGCTCTTACAATCTCTCTATGGCTTTGCTCAAAATCAAAAGCTGTTTTACAATCTACCGTTACAGAAAAGGGATGTTCACGTTTTAATTGCAATAGATGGACAAGGAAATTTGCGATCAAATACCCTAATTCCTCTTACACAGCAAGATGCTAAGGGGAAAGAGCATCTTGGGCAGGAGCATTTAATGCCAAGATTCCCTGGTGAGAATAATGGAGGGAAGGCATATTTTTTGGCTGAAAGCTCAATTGCTGTTTTGGGGCGGGATAAAATAAGTGGGGAATGTATTTCTGTTGATCCCAAGAAAGGCAAGAATGCAACAAAGGCGTTTCTCCATTTCTGGAAGCAAATTCAGGAAGGATATAGTGAGACGAAAGATTTTCGGCTAAAGGCTCTCTTGGAATTCAGAGCTAAACAGATAAGAGAAGTTGACGGAAAGATTCAGACGGATTTGCCGTTCCTGAAAATCGAAAAAAACAGAAAAGACGAACCTGAGCTATATGGCGACGTTGGAACGAAGAAGCCCGTATTAGTGAAAAAATTGACAATAGCTTTTAGTGTCGATGGACAGCCATTAACACTGGATAATGAGAATGATTCATTAAGAGAGTATTGGTTTCAAAAATATGCCGAGGGTGCTTTTGTGGATGATAAAGACGGAAATGAAGAACAGAGCGGCGATTTTGAAATAAAACCGACCATGTGTCTTGTTACGGGAGAAACGGGCATTCCGATCGCGCGGTCGCATAAGCCGAAAATATTAGGTATTCCCGGACTCTCTTCCGGAGGATATTTGGTTTCTTTTGCGAAAGAGGCTCCTGCTTTCTCGTCTTATGGTTTTGAGATGGGGCAAAATGCTCCGGTATGTGAGAGGGTTGCTGCATCATACGCGCTTGCATTAAATAAAATACTGGACGACAGTGACACCCATCTAAATCTTGGCCCATTATCAGTATGCTTCTGGGCAAGATACAATCAGAAAACCTCTGGATTGTTTAATTCATTACTTAATAAGGCACATCCGGAACAGGTAAAAGATTTTCTGACGGCACCATTCTCAGGAATTAGTGACAGGGAAATTTTGCGAAAAGAAAAATTGTATACAGTTGCATTCAAAGGCAATGCCGGGAGGGTGGCGGTGCAATATTGGTTGGAACAACCTTTGGAAGTTGCTCAAGAAAATTTCGCTCAATGGTGGGATCATTTGCAAATTATTTCTTTATACAAACAAACTAATAATGCGCCTCCAATATACGCAATTCCCGTTTTAGCCAGAACAACACTCCGGCGAACCAAGGAGCATAAGGACGACAAACTTCTTGGTGAGCGAATAATTTGTTTATATCAAGCCGCACTCGAAAAAGGTCGGTTACCAATTACGTTGCTTAAACCTATTCTCAGTGAATTTCATAGCGCGCTGGTAAAGGATGACGAAAATAATCCGCTATACCCATTTAGCGCATCTCGGTTTGCATTAATAAAATTAATCTTATTGAGAAACCCAAATAGAAAGGAGGACGATTTTATGCCTACGTATGAGTTAGCCGATACGCCTGATCCTGCATACAACCTAGGTAGATTGCTGTCTGTTTTTGAAAACTTGCAGGACAGGTACCACAATTATGAACGAAAGGGTGCCGGTATTGTTGAACGTTATTATGGCACCGCTTCTTCTGCTCCAGCCTCTGCATTTCCATTGCTGTGCCGGTTAGCAAGGCATCATTTATCCAAGTTGAAAAAGGGAGAAAAAAAGGATAAAGCTGCTGCATATGCCATTGAAAAGAATATTGCGGATATTTGCAGTAAATTTCAACCGACCGTTTCTGGTCAACCACCTGTCTTTCCACGCATTTTAACTCTTGAAGATCAAGGTAAATTTGCACTTGGATTTTATCAACAAAAGGCTGAACCACGTAGGCAAGCTACTGGGCAAGGTGTTGAAAATAATCTTAATAATTCAGAGGAGGTTTAATATGCCTATCATTACAAATCGTCACGATGTTCTATTTTTATTTGATGTTGTCAACGGAAATCCTAACGGAGACCCTGATGCAGGTAACTTGCCGCGTATTGACCCGTCAAGTAATAGGGGTTTAGTCTCAGATGTTTGTCTGAAAAGGAAAATCAGAAACTACGTTCTGGAGACAAACGGAGATAATCTTGGCTACGATATTTTTGTGCGTTCAGGGGCTGTGTTGAATAGGATCATTAAAGAAGAGGAAAACAAGATAAAGCAAACAAAAAATGAGACAAAGCGTGATTCAAAAAAAGAAAAACACGAATTCGACGATTCTGTCGCATTTGAAACAGTACAAGCACTAAGTACTCGTTTTTATGATATAAGAACTTTCGGTGCTGTTGTTAGCACTGGAGAAAAGGATAGTTGTTTAACTGGCTCTCCACATGGGCAGATAAGAGGACCTGTTCAATTTTCCTTTGCGCAATCGCTGCATCCTATAGTTCCTTTGGAAATATCTGTCACAAGATGTGCCGTAACAAACGAAGAAGATATAGATAAAGAACGTACTTTCGGAAATAAACATATTATTCCTTACGCCCTTTATCTCGCTAAAATATATATATCTCCGATCTTTGCTGGGCGTCAGGAAACAAAAAGTAAAAGAACGGATTTTACCGGATTTAGCGATGATGATCTAAATGTGTTTTTTGAAGCATTGCAAAATATGTTTATGATTGACCAGTCAGCGGCGCGCCCTGAAATGAATGTGCGAGGCATATTTGATTTCGAGCATGTTGGGACACAAGACGATAAGAATGCTGAACAGAAGAAAAGAGAGGCTCGGCTTGGCTGTTATCATGCACATAAACTTTTTGATGGTATAAAAATTGACTTAAGCGAGGACGCGAAAAAGAAAGGGAAAACATACCCTGAATCGTTTGGTGATTATAGTATTAAATGTGAGTGGAGTGAAAGTTTGTTGCCAAAAGGAGTGAATTTACACCTTCGCCATGAAGGAAGAATAATACAGTCGAATAATGGAAAATAAAATTTATTCTGAAGATGACCTGATTCCCGTCTCTGCGCTTGCTGATTTCACTTTCTGCGAACGGCGTGCGGCACTGCATTTTATTGAGAATGTGTGGGAAGACAATGTATTTACTGCTGAGGGAACTATTCTTCATAATCAAGTTGATGACGTCTCTGCTTCGGAAGTCCGTGGAAACGTTCGTATAGCTCATAGTGTTTGGCTGCGTTCCCTTGCTCTTGGACTCGTTGGCAAGGCTGATGTAGTGGAGTTTCATAAGACGGAAACCGGTGGGGTTAAGCTTGAAGGTATCTCCGGTTTATGGTTGCTGTTTCCCGTTGAGTATAAAAGAGGATATCTTCGTCATGAACTCAGCTTTGCAATTCAGCTTTGTGCTCAAGCATTGTGTCTTGAAGAAATGTTAGGGGGAAATATCCCATCTGGCGCTATTTTTTATGGTAAAACCCGGCGGCGTATGGACGTAGCTTTTGATAACACGCTAAGAACAAAGACACAAGACACTGCAAAAAAGGTACATGAGCTGATTGAATCGGGAATAACTCCGAAGGCTGAATATGCTAAAAAATGCGAGAAGTGTTCACTGGTTGAACTGTGCCTGCCAAAGGCAAGCAGTAAGGCAAGTAGTTATCTTTCAAAAGTGTTGGAGGAATGAACTACGGAAGGGCACAAAAGTTGGAGTTCATACTTTGTCATTCCCGTGATACTTGTCCTCGAATGTATAGTAAACGTAATAAATAAATTGCTATGCAAGCGTCATTGCGAGGGCGATAGCCAGAAGCAATCTCTAATACCTGGATTGCTTCGCTCCACTCGCAATGGCAACTTTCTTATTTCGTTTACTATAGTAATCGGGGAGCGGGCATCCAGACAGTATCCTCGTGGAAACGGGGAACTATCGGATTCCGCATGAGCCTGCCCCGTACTTAATTCTGGGTGCGAAATGACACCGAGGAAAATAAATGAAAAAACTGCTGAATACCCTATTTGTAACGACACAGGGGGCATACCTTTCAAAAGAAGGCGAGACGGTTGTGGTGAAGGTTGACGGCGCGGTCAGCCTGACTCTCCCGGTTCATACCCTTGGCGGGATTGTCTGCTTCGGGCAGGTGTCGTGCAGTCCGTTCCTGATGGGATTCTGCGCTGAGAAGGGTGTCGCTCTTAGTTTTCTCACAGAGAACGGAGCGTTTCTTGCAAGGGTTCAGGGACCTGTGTCCGGCAATGTCCTCCTGAGGCGTGAACAGTATCGCAGGGCCGATGATGTGAAAACTTCCGCCATAATAGCGCAGGCAGTCGTGACCGGCAAGATAGCCAACTGCCGCACCGTGCTTCAGCGCGCCCTGAGAGACCACTCGGACAAGATCGATGCCGAAGCGGTTTCGCAGGCTTCACAAAGACTCGCTCTTTCTATGAAGAGGTTAGGTGCTGAATTGACGTTGGACGTATTGCGCGGAATAGAGGGAGAGTCGGCATATACGTACTTTGGCGTATTTGATCATCTTATTACCGCGCAGAAGGATAATTTCTGCTTCCATGAACGGAGCCGCAGACCTCCGCTGGATAAGGTAAACTGCCTGCTGTCGTTTCTCTATACCATAGTGATGCACGATGTGCGTTCAGCGCTTGAAACCGTGGGGCTTGACCCTGCTGTCGGTTTCCTGCACAGAGACCGTCCCGGCAGATACGGACTCGCGCTTGACCTGATGGAGGAGTTTCGGCCCTTCTTTGCCGACCGTCTGACCCTTTCACTTATTAACCTTTGTCAGGTGCAGGGGAAAGGATTTCAGAAAAAAGAATCAGGCGCTGTGTGGATGGATGATGACACGAGGAAGACGGTGCTGGTTGCCTATCAGAAGCGCAAACAGGAGGAGATGGAGCATCCGTTTTTAAAGGAGAAGGTTTCTGTTGGCATCCTCTTTTACGTGCAGGCATTGCTGATGGCGCGGTATCTGCGCGGGGATATGGACAACTATCCGCCATTTATCTGGAAGTGAGGAACTGCAAGGTGCAAAGGGGTAAAGATACAAAGGGACAGAGGCAGAAAGGTACACATGAAGAAAATAAGAAATTCTAGGAATCTTATTGTATGGCAGAAATCTATGGCGTTGGTGACTGAGGTTTATTCGATAACAAGATTGTTCCCGAAAGAAGAACTCTATGGGTTGATATCGCAGATAAGAAGAAGTGCAGTGTCAATACCAGGTAATATTGCAGAAGGATATGACAGGGATTCTACAAATGATTATACTCGTTTTTTACCGATAGTAGTTGGCTCTTTAAATCAAATTACTGTATAAAAAAATTCTTCTTTTAGCAGGGTTTTTCACGTGCCCCTAAATCCATGAGGTAAGTCAACCGTCCACGGTTGACATCATGATGACAATTTGTAATTTTTTTCACTATATATTCCTTATCAGGAGGTACAGATAGTTTATGAGAGAAAGATTGCCTCGCTTTGCTCGCAATGGCAACGTCCACGGTAGTTATCAAAGCATGTCCTGTGTCATTGCGAGGGTCTTTTCCGAAGCAATCTTCCACTTTCACAATGGAGAATTGGGTGCGGCTTTGCTGCGCTATAGTATTACCGTGTAAAAAACTTCTTTTTTTTTTGTAAGTTTTTTTTGTGACCCTATCTACCCCTTATCAGGAGGTACAGATTGTTTTTGAGAGGAAGATTGCTTCGCTTCGCTCGCAATGACAACGCATAATAAGTCATTAAAGGCATAGCCTGTGTCATTGCGAGGGTCTTTTCCGAAGCAATCTTCCGCTTTCACAATGGAGAATTGTGTGCGGCTTTGCTGCGCTATAGTATTACCGTGTAAAAACTTCTTTTTTTGTAAGTTTTTTCACAACCCTTTTTATCCCTTATCAGGAGATACAGTTTATAAGAGAAAGATTGCTTCGCGGAGTTTACCCTAAACA
>AYTS01000126.1 GCA_002009475.1 Candidatus Brocadia carolinensis
GCGCCCACTGCTCTCTCGGCACATCGATATTGCCCAGCGTAAGAATCGTTTTCTGTCGTGGACCTTTCTTCGTCCTTATGGTCTCAACCAGGACCAGACAGGAATATTTCTTATCACCTCTCTTTTTGTATGCATCTCTGATATACATACCATGATTATACCAGAGAAGACGAAAAATGTCAACACAATCCTCACTATTCATACACTACATCGCCGGCAAAAAATTCTCGACCCGTATTATTCAACCACTTACGACTTGCTCACTATGCAAAAGTACCGCTTCGGCTACACTTTTTGCGTAAGTTCGGCTAAAATAAACTGGAGGGTATTATTGAAGGCTGATTTTCGCATGGCGAAAATCATTTGTAGGATTTCGGTATTATTTTAAAAGACTTCTTGGTGAAAGCTCTTTAATTTGCCGTTAGCAATGGTAAATTTGCATAGACCCTGCAAATTGAGTCAGAGAGCTTGTCGGGGTCGTGACGAAGTAAATCTTGCTTTTCCCACAAGATCCGTTTCTTGTGAAGGTCTTCAACCAGGTCAGCTTTTTTTGACGTTGACGTTTAAATTGTAAACGCCTTCATCCATTAAAACTACTTCGGCTCCTTCTTTCTGATATTTATCCAGGATATCTCTGCGAGGAATGTTATTATTTACAATCACATAATCCAACACACCTTCTCCAAGATATTTGGTAATGGCGTTAATATGGTGTGAAACCTTGTACAGGTCAGTTTGGCCAGGCTGGGTAACAATGTTGCAAATATATATCTTGGTCGCCTTGCTGCTTCGGATGGCATCTCTGATACCTGGTACCAGTAAATTTGTGATAATACTGGTATACAGACTCCCAGGACCTATTACGACAATGTCGGCCTTTTGAATTTCTTCTATGGCTTCTGGCGGAGAAGCCACATTGTCATCTTTTAGGAAGACGTCCTTAATTGGTGACTTGCCCACGGCACGCACGTTAAATTCCTCTTCTACATAGGTTCCATCTTCCAGTTCTGCGCAGATATGGGTATTTGCAAGCGTCGAAGGAAGCACTTTTCCCCGGATGTTTAATATCTTACTCGCTCTTTTAATGGCCTGTTCAAAACTCCCTGTTATGTCCGTTAATGCCGTCATCAATAAATTCCCAAGACTCATTCCTTCCAGCGAACCTCTATCAAACCGGTATTGAAACAATTGGTATAATTCCTGTTCCTGTTCTTCTGTCTCTGAAAGCGCCACAAGGCAGTTTCTTGCATCGCCTGGTGGCAGAATCCCAAATTCCTCTCTCAGAATACCGGAGCTTCTTCCTGAGTCCGTAACGGTTACCACTGCGGTAAGATGCTTGCTGTAGGTCTTTGAACCATCAAGCATGATGGGCAGCCCGGTTCCGCCTCCAATGGCAACAATCTTAAGCCTTTCAGGTGTCTTTCCCATATTGTGAAGCTGAAGAATGGTGGGAATCTGAAAAATGCGTTTGATCTTATAGTCGGGCATGTCACACTCATTCAGCGATGGTTCAGTTTTAAATCGTCCATGCAGCATCTGGATGGTAGTCATGCCAAGTGATTTGGCAATGCGCAATTCATCCCGCACCCTGTCACCCACCATAACGGCTTCCGTCGGGCTAATATTGTGACTTCTGACAAGATTACTCATACAATCTTCCATGAGAAGTCCAATCTCCTGATCGTTGATTACAATCTCATCAAAGAATGGTTTTAGTCCAAGGATTTGTAACTTTTTTTCCTGACGCTCATGAACACCAACGGTGAGCAGAAAAAGTTTATACCCTTTTTCCCTTAATTCTTTAAGGGTAGAGGTGACGTACGGAAATAGCTGTATCTCTGAGACTTCGCTACTGTTGTACGCCTTGTAGGCAATATTGACTAATGTATTATCCGCATGATACTTTTTCACAATTTCGTTAAATACCAGATGGTACGCGCCATGTTTTTCCATCAGGTCCTTCTGCATTTGATAAACCTCTTCTTCGTCACATGGAAGCCCGGCTTCCACCATTGCCTTGGCAGCACGTCTCCTGGATGCTTCAATAAGTGAGCCGGTACAATCATACAATGTGTCGTCCAGATCAAAGATCACTGCCTTTATTTTCATAAGATAATACCCTCAATTGAATAACTATTTTCTCTTGCCCATTTAACTATTAGCGAAGCAAAATACCTGGTAGTGAAGAAATACACAACAGCCTTAGGTCATAACACTTTATCGAATATTTTTAATTAGCAAAAATAATACCGCGTCATTGTGTATATTCTTTTCTTACCTTATTTACCAACAAATGGGCTTGTCGCACCGGCTCTGGAATACGATATCCATTACAGGCCTTCAAAACGATTCGGATTGCAAGTGTCAGATTTATTTTGTGGCCAGGAGATACAAAGATAGGTTTTGTATTTATTTTCGTCCTAAGTACCGCTCCGACGACCTCATTCTTGTAACAAAGTTTTGAATATGCACCAACGACATTCCTAACACTCCGAAATTCGCCCACCAGCCGGCTTTTTGCACACCCAATCGCCCGCCTATCAAGAATGAGCCCCACATGCGAAGCCAACCCAAAATGGCGCGGGTGGGCAATTCCCTGACCATCAAACAGGATAACATCAGGATCATTTTTCAGTTTTTTAAATGCCTTGAGTAATATGGGTGCTTCACGAAAAGAGAGGAGACCGGGAATGTACGGAAATCTCTCCCTACCAAAAGCCGTAGATTCCTCAATCTTCTCTAATTGCTTGCCTAAGGTATATACTACGACACCGGCAAAAAAAAAGATCACCATGTTTGTCATAAGAAACATCTGCTCCCGCCACGGTACAGATTTTTCCTGTGACTCTTTTTAAAATGAGCCGTTCTCGCAACGCTTCCTGTAACTCGATGGCCTTTTTATAGGTCAGACGCCAGGGGTGCAACTGGTTGAATTTCATTCCTTTTTCTGCATTCTATCGGTATGCCAATTTCAAGGACGGGAATATCCTGATATGGTTAAAACAGATTGACTGTGCGTTTTTCGTTAAAGAACACAGGAGTTCCTGGCGTTCTTCTGCCCTAGCCAAACTCTTGTCCCTTATGTCCTGTGCGCTCTGTTACTATGGTGCCTCAAATTCTTCACTTTTCGGAAGGTCTTTAATATCCTTCAACCCGAAATATTCAAGGAATTTTTTCGTCGTGCCATAAAGTAAAGGATGCCCTAATGATTCGTCCCTTCCCACAACCTTAACCAGATCTTTTTCCATAAGCAATCTGATTATCTGACCTGACTGAACGCCGCGAATAGACTCCAGATTTGCGCGCAATATGGGTTGTTTATAAGCAATTATCGCAAGCGTCTCCAGGGCCGCTTGAGAGAGTTTCGTTTCCCCTGATTTTTTCCGTAACTTTGCTACCCACTCATAATATTCAGGTTTGGTAAATAATTGATAGCCACCGGCAATTTCTTCAATCTGGAACGACCTGCCATGTATATCATAATCGTTCTTCAACTGTGTGATGGCTTCCTGAATCTGAGAGCTATCAGCCCCTTCGATAATGTCCGTGAGTTTACGAAGGGAGATGGGTTCTTCAGCAGCAAATATCAAGGATTCAACGATAGGCTTAATTTCTTCAATTCTTTCCATAGTCACAAAACCGTTGATCTTTAAGACCTATTTAATTTCCCAGGCGGGAGATTGAACGATATTTTTTATTTTATGAATAGCGTCTTGCACAGCATTGACCGCGGCCTTTGTTGATATGGTAGCTCCGGTAATGGCCGTAATCTTTCCATCATCTTTTATCTTCGTCACAATCAGCTGATGGTAAGTTTTCTCTTTAAATTGCTGCTGAAACCAGGGTTGTGTTTTTTTTCTCTTTTTTTCATTAATCCGTATTTTTTTTATTCTTTCAGGCTGTCTGAACATTGGCAATTGCCATCCTTCTTCGCTATCCCAATCGATGGTTGTCAGTTCTCTGCCAAATATCACGCTCCACAGGGTGGATGTACTTTCAACCTCAGTCATTTTCGTGCCAAGCCCTGGAGTTTCATTCTGAGCAAGGATATTGACACCAATAATCTTTTCCAGGTGAGGGTCCATTCCAACCATGACCTTAATTCTACTTGAATATCCCTGAGCTTCTCCGCATGCTGCATAACCAATAAGTTGACCTGCCGCGTCCAGTCCTTTATAAACACGATCCTGATCGGCTACCTCTGACGAAGTTATTTCGCTGGGAGAACTTTCCAGCCCGGGCAATACCATATACAACGCCTCAGTACGCACGGCTAACTCCTTCCTTTTAATCGTATCTTTTGTAAGCAGGAAAGTTGATGATACGCCCACGGATGCCAAAAGGGAAACGATCATCAGAGTAATGGTATACTGTGCCTTCTTTTGCATATTAACCTTTTTTTGCCCTGGCTCCATAGAGCTTCGGTTTTGTATACCGGTCAATAAGGGGTGTTGCCGTGTTCATAAGTAATATGGAATAACATACCCCTTCCGGATAACCGGAATAAAACCGAATTAGTGCCGTAAGAACGCCTGTACCAACTGCAAAGATGATAAGCCCTCGCTTTGTCAATGGAGACGTAACCATATCGGTGGCCATAAAGAATGCGCCCAGGAACAATCCCCCCGAAAAGATATGATAAAAGGGGTTATTGGCCCAGGGGGTTACCATCCGCGGAGGTAAAATAATGACCAAAACAAACACGGTTCCAATATAGAAAGCAGGAACGTACCACTTGATGTAACGCTTATAAATCAGATAAACACCACCCAGCAATAAAGCAATCACCGAGGTCTCTCCTACACAACCGGGAACATTTCCCATAAATAATTGGGTAAGGTAATAGGTTTCAGCACCGGCCTCTTTTGCCAGCGGTGTTGCCCGAGTAACGGCATCCACCAGCTTGCCTTCAGGATCGACCCTGGTAATACTGTGGACGAGATTGCCAATGCCGTGCTGCAGGATACGCCAATCTGAATTGATTACGGCTGGATACGCCACTTGCAGGAATGCCCGTGCGGCCAGAGCAGGATTCCAGATATTATTTCCCAAACCACCAAAAGAATGTTTTACTATGGCAATGGCAAAAAATGATCCAACCACAGGAATATACCACGGCACACTCGGCGGCAACGTGTACGCCAGCAAGATACCCGTTACAACCGCGCTACCATCTTTTATGGTGCTCAGAACCGGTTGTTTCCGTAATAACAAAATGAATATCTCGGTAACGACAGACGCTATGCAACAGAGAAAAATAACAGAAAGGCAATAATATCCAAAGGTAAAAGCCCCTGCAATCCCTGCCGGAATCAACGAAAGCACCACGGCCCACATAATACGTGGAATATTTTCCCCATCATAGATATGAGGGGAAGCGCTCATAATTAAATTGTGACGAATTTCAGTTTGGTTTGACACAAAAGTTATTTATATCTGCGAGGATTCCTTGTTATCCTCTCGTCTTGCGTTTAGCAATCTCACTTTTTGCAAATTTGATGAGATGCACAATCGGTCTTTTTGCCGGACACACATAACTGCAACAACCACACTCCTTACACTCCATAACGTTATTGTCTAGCGCCAGGTCAAAATCCTTCGCTTCACATACAATGCTTAACTCGCTGGGATTCAGCCCATAAGGACAGCTATCAACACAGCGCCCGCACCGGATACATGCGTGGGACTCCCCTCTTTGCGCATCGCGCAACACCAGAATACCGCCCGTTCCTTTAATAGTAACGGCGGTATCAATACTTCCTTGTGCGATACCCATCATAGGACCGCCAAAGATAATCTTATTCACATCTGCAGTAAGTTTTGCCTCTTCCAATAATTGTCTCACCGGTGTCCCTAGTCGTACTAAGAAATTTTGCGGATTTTCCACACCATTTCCGGTAACCGTGACGACCCTTTCAATCAATGGTCTTTTAAACCTTACCGCTTCATACACGGCAAAAGCCGTCCCCACGTTGACCACAATCACTCCAACCTCTAAAGGCAATTGTGTCGGTTTAAATTCCCGGTTTAACAGTGCCTTAATGAGTTGATGCTCTGCCCCTTGCGGATACTTCACCTCCATAAGGTCTACTTTTATAGCAGGGTCCTTTGATACAATATCCTTGAAAATGGCATAAACATCCCTTTTGTTTTCCTCAATGCCAATATGCGCTTTCTTACAGCCAATGCATCTCATCATTAGCTTCAAACCCTGTATTATCTCATGGGGTTTATCGAGCATAAGCCGGTAATCACAGGTGAGATATGGCTCACATTCTGCACCATTCATAACCACCGTGTCAATGATTTTATCTTTCGGCGGAGTGAGTTTAACATGCGTGGGGAAGGTAGCACCTCCCAGCCCCACAATACCAGCGGATTGAATGCAGTGCCTGATCTCTTCGGGAGAGAGATGATCGGCATCCGAAGCCACGTTCAGGCCTTCCACCCACACATCTTCCCCGGAATTCTCAACAATAACAGCAGGACTCTTTATGCCGGTGACAGGATGTGGCCATGGCGCAACGTCAATAACTTTACCGGAAACAGAAGCATGCACATTGGCTGAAACAAAGCCTTGCGCATCACCAACCAATTGCCCTTTTTTGACAACATCTCCTTTTTTGACAATTGGTTTGGCCGGGGCACCGATATGCTGGCCCATAAGCAAATAGACCGCCTTGGGAGATGGCGCGGTGATCGTTTGCTTGCCCAGGGTAAGGATTTTTCCGTCATCTGCCGGATGAATGCCACCGAGAAAAGTTTTTAGTTGTGTTTTAACACGCGTAATCATGGGATCAGGGCTTATCTCTCAGGGCACGATCAATCTGACGTACAGCTTGTTTGAGACGCAGTTCGTTTTCCACTATTGCCAGCCGCAAATACCCCTCGCCATTTTCTCCAAAGGCTGCTCCCGGGGCAACAGACACCTCGGCATCATTCATGAGTTTATAAGCAAAGTCCACCGACCCCATCGATCGCCATTTTTCAGGAATAGGCGCCCATACAAACATCGATGCCTTTGGCTTTTTGACATTCCAACCGATGCGGTTCAGACCGTCACACAGCACATCCCTTCTGCTCTGGTAAATCTGGGCCTGTTCCCGGGTATATTTATCACATTCCCTGAGTGCAATAATTGAGGCTATCTGCACAGGCTGAAAAATACCGTAATCATAATATCCCTTTACCTTCGCCAGGGTGCCTACAATCTCTTTGTTTCCAACGCAAAAGCCCAGCCTCCATCCGGCCATGTTAAAAGATTTGGACATGGTATTAAACTCCACCCCCACATCCTTTGCGCCTTTTATCTGTAAAAAGCTGGGCGGCTTATACCCGTCAAACGCAATTCCACAGTAGGCGAAATCATGGACAATAATAATGTTATGCTTCCTGGCAAACGGTATAATCTCCTCAAAGAAACTCAGGTCAACCGTAATGGCAGTAGGATTGTGCGGAAAATTCAAGATGATAATCTTGGGCAGAGGATTCAGATTTTTCGTTACTGCGATAAGGTTTGGTAAAAACTTCTCGTCGTCTGTAAGCGGCACACTCACTACCGTACCGCCGGCAAGATTCACGGCATGAATGTGAATGGGAAAGGCGGGATTAGGAACTACAACAGTATCCCCGGTTTCCAGCAATCCTAAACAAAGGTGAGATATCCCTTCCTTCGAACCAATGGTGCAAACCACTTCCTCAGGATCAAGGGTTACCGCAAATTGCTTTTCATAATATTTCGCAACCTCACGCCTGAGGTTAAATATGCCGTTGGCTGAAACTGTGTATCTGTGGTTCCTCGGATCCTGTACCGCCTCACACAACTTTTGAATAACCGGCTGGGGTGTCGGGTCATTCGGATTCCCCATGCCAAGGTCAATTACATCAATATTATTTCTTCGTTTTTCATACTTCAGTGCGTTTAATCGCCCAAACAGGTACGGAGGTAATTGTTTTACCCTTTGAGCAACATTAATGACAAACTCTTCAGACATAGTATCTTTTCTATTCTCTGTGAATAATTGATATCATTTGTAAAAGAACCTTTTGGGGACTATCAGGTTATTACATGGAAACAAACGATTGAAAATTTAATCTTTCCCCAAATTCTTAACAATTGATGCGCTTTCTACCAGGCTAATCAGCCATGGACCTATTCTCTCTTTGTATTGCTGATTTCTGACGATCTTTTCCAATTCTCCTTTGACAGACTTGAAACTCTTCGTGCTCGGCGGCTTTCTGTCTGTAACTTTAATGATATGGTAGCCATATTCTGTTTTAATAATGCCACTGAGCTCACCGACCTTTAAATGCGCTACTTCTGCACCCATACTATCCTTCGGACTGAAAGGTTGCATCTTTCCCCCCCTGGCGGCAGAGGCGCGGTCGGCAGATTCATTTTTTGCAAGGGTGGCAAAATCGGCGCCTGCCTGCAACTTTTTGAGCGTGTCTTCAGCCTCGCGGCGGGTTCTGAATACGATCTGACTCGCTTCAATCTTTTCGCCGTACTGCTGATCGTATGCCTTTCGCAAATCTTCGTCTGTGATAGTAATGGTCTTTTCCATAAGCCGATCAGCGAGAAGCTCAATCTCTGCCTGTTTTTTCATCCTTTTAGACATTTTCTCTTCTAATTGCGTAAGACTGGTACCGGCCTTGACTAATTCTTTCTCGAGGTCTGCCCGGTCTTTTATCTGGTACGTGCGTAACAAACCATTAATTTCATTGTCGATAAGGGTTTTTAATTTCTTCTCCAACTCCTTGTCGGTAACCTTGATTCCCTCTTTTTCCGCCGCTTGACATATCAGGGTTCTGCGAATAAGAACATCTAATGCGTCATCCCCATAAGTATCAATTAACAGGTTATAAAGCTCTTGTTTGGCAATCTTCTGACCATTTACCACAGCCACAATGTTCGCATCCGTAATAACCTGTGGCTCGCTCTTCGGGGATTTAGCGGTATCAGGTGCTGCACCAATGTTTGTCTGGCTAAAAAACATACCCAGAGTAAGGATACAGAAAAAATGAGACACAATGTGAAGAATCTTCATAAGAGTAAACATTTCATAAAAAGGGGGAATCGTCAATAAAAAATGCAAAAATTTGATGATGGATTATATCACAGTTAAAATTACAGTGTCAATGTTTTTGTAATAGCTCACCGGCAGAGACGAAAAGGGCATAAAGGAAAACTTTAAAATTGTACAACAATATGAGAAGTTTGCGGGATTAGTATTTATCAGATAAACACAGACGGCTATTTTCCTATTGATTTTCTTTCCTGATTTACATACCATTACGGCGTTTGTTCTCTAAAAAATTCATTTCGATTGCAGTAAACCAACATCAAACAGGTTTTCTATGCTCGAAACATTTCGGCTGGCAAAATTCAGATTCACCACCTGCGCCCAGGAAAAGATACGCTTCCCTGCCTATAAAGGTTCTGCTTTCCGCGGCGGTTTTGGATACGCCTTTAAGCGGGTCGTCTGTGTGATAAAAGGCAAGCCATGTGACGAATGCCTGTTGAAGCAGAAGTGTATCTACTCGTATATCTTCGAGACCCCACCGCCGGAAGACACCGAAATGCTCCGGCTCTATCCCAAAGTGCCTCATCCCTTTATCATTGAACCCCCTGCTACGGAGAAACAATCCTTTGAACCTGGTGAAGAATTTTCCTTTCATGTAGTCCTCATGGGTCAGGCCATAGACTACCTGCCCTATTTTATTTATACCTTTACTGAGTTGGGGAAACAGGGGATCGGGCAGGGCAGAGGAAAATACGATTTGATACAGGTAGAGGGTATAGATTTAGAAAATGAGGCCGTCCAGATCTACCATAATAAAACACAAACACTCACCAGCCATTATCCCATCATACAAGCCAGTCAAATAGGCATACATTCATTCGAAACACCTACCGAAAGAACGCCACAGCTAAATCCCCGCAATCAAGCGGGGACAAAGGGGGGTGTAAGAAACACTTATCGGGGCAGTAACGATAATAACAAAATAACCATATCACTATTAACCCCGCTGCGTCTCCGTTTTGACGGTCATATAACGGATAAGATTGAATTCCACATCCTCATCAGAAACCTCCTGCGCCGTATCTCCTCTTTATCCTATTTCCATTGTGGCAAAAAGCTGGATTTAGATTTTAAAGGGCTCATTGAAAAGGCCAGAACAGTCAACCTGATAAGATCAGATACGCGTTGGTTTGACTGGAAACGGTTTTCAACGAGGCAGGAGGAATGGATGTCGCTGGGCGGCGTCACCGGCACAATTTCATATGAAGACAATTTGGCTGAATTCATGCCCCTTCTGAAACTGGGTGAATACGTGCATGTGGGGAAGGGGACGTCGTTTGGATTGGGGAAGTATGAGATTGTATAATGGGTTTTCACCACAAAGACACAGAGGACACTGAGGCAAAAGAAAGGAATAGAAAATTCAGGAAGGAAGGGTGGCATGGACAAACTTGTTTGTCCATGTTTGATAGTTATAGTGCGTGCGGTTTGTATTTACCGCAGATGTTACGGGGATTAAGACCCATTGGAATGCCCGGAAGGTAGAAAGCATATAGTCAGGAGTGAAGATCCTGGAAGCGAAGGCACCAGAGAATCAACCCCAAAGGGGTGAAAGAAAAGGGAAGTGTATTTTTTCGTTAGATATGTCCGCATTATTCCGGATTGAAGCATGGAACTTGATCTGTGTATGCGTATATGATATCTATGTGTATAAGGAGGTGTATAGAATGAGGACAAATATTGTATTACAGGAAGATCTCGTCAGTGAAGCGTTTAAGTATTCTAAGGCGAAGACAAAAAAAAGACCTGATCCATGAAGCCCTGAAAGAGTATGTTGAAAAGCATAAAAGGCGTGATATCAGAAAACTCCGAGGAAAGATACAATTTGAGCCGGACTACGATCACAAAGCCCTGAGAAGGGAGCGTTGATAGTGGTTCTTGTAGACACATCGGTATGGATTCCCTTTTTAAGGGGAGAAGACATAAAAGGGGTAGATAAGTTCTTATCCATTTTAAATGCAGACATTCCTTTTGGTATAAACCCATTCATCTATCAGGAATTGCTGCAGGGAGCGAGAACTGAGCGTGAATTTAAAGATCTCAAAAAGTATTTAGACACGCAGAAGATTTATTTTTTAAAAGATCAGGTAGAATCATATGCCAATGCTGCACAGATATACTATCGTTGCAGGAAGAAGGGGATTACCGTTAGCAGTACCATCGATTGTCTGATTGTTCAGACGGCTGTGGAGCACAACCTGATGCTTCTCCACGAAGACAGTGATTTTGACCGAATTGCAAGGGTGGTCAAATTAAGGATGTTTTGATTGTTTTTTTCATTAAACGGACACGGACAACGGACAGGATTGACGATTTGTCCTGTGAACCCTGTCCGTAGTCCGTTTCTGTTTTCCGTGATTTCCCCCTCTAAAAACATGTCCTCATAAAGGTGAGGATCTGGGCGAGAGGGTGTGTGATCCCCTCTAAAAAGAGGGGTGTAGGGGTGTGTGAATGGTCACGGAGTCCGGTCAAGAAAAGCGTAATGATTCACCACAAAGGCACAAAGAACACGAGGAAATATTCAATACATAGGAATTTCAATAAAAATGGGTGGTACGGACTTCGTCGTGAGCGTTCAGTCGAGCGACAAACCACGTCCCTTTATATCTTAAACAGAAATGGTTTGTCCGTGTTTAATTCTTTACTATCGTTGTGTCTGGATGGCTAAGCTATTATCTGGAAATGGATAAATAATGGAGAAATGATATGCAAAAAGAATATCAAACCTTACTGAAAGATTTTATTCAGATTTTAAAAAAAAGATTTAAAGAAGACATCATTTCCGTAGTTCTCTTTGGTTCAGTAGCAAGGGGAAATGCAAAAAAGGAAAGTGATATAGACCTGTGTCTCATTATAAAAAACCTGCCTAAAAGCCATTTTCAGAGGAACAGACTCCTTTCCAGTCCTTTGGCGGATTTAAGAGAGATGCACTCTTACAAAGAACTTCGAATGAAGGGTTATTTTCCTGATATATCTCCCATTCTTTACACCCCTGAAGAGATACAGGACACGAAGCCCATTTTTCTTGATATGGTTGAAGATGGAGAAATCCTTCTGGATAACGGTACATTTCGGGATAAGCGTAATGACATAAAGAAAAGGATGTCAAAGTTAAATTCGAGAAAGGTAATGTGTGAAGACGGCACATGGTACTGGGAGTTAAAGCCTGGTATGAAGCTAGGGGAGGTATTTACCTTATGAGAAGCGACCGCATAGGCTATGCTTATATAAAAGACGCAAATACTATTTCTGAAGAAGCAAGAGAATCACTCAATAAGAGGCATTACCACAGAACGGTGAGAAAATGCCAGGAAGCGGTAGAATTGGCAATCAAGGGGCTACTAAGATTTGTAGGAATAGAATATCCAAAATCCCACAGGGTTGGCGCAATTTTATTGGAATCCAGTATAAGAGATGAAGTGACGGTGGATGTCCTGAAAAAAGTTGCAGAAATATCTGATGAACTTGCAAGAGAAAGGGAAACCGCCTTCTACGGCACAGAAGAAGGTACAGCAGAAGAACTCTTTACCGAGTCTGATGCCAGAGACGCGCTGGGAATGATGAGATATGTTTTCGATTTCGTCAACGAACTCTTAAAAAAATATACCTTGCTAAAACCTGGGGATTATCTATAAAAATGAGAAGGAAAAGGGGACTATCAGACGGTAGTGTTTGCAGCGCTGTTGCATGATATTGGAAGGAGAGGTTAGAAATGGCAAAAATAGATAAAATCTGTTTTGAAATAGAGACTGTAACCCCGATGTTTCTTGCAGGTGCCGATGGAAAAACAGCAGAGTTACGGACTGCTTCTTTAAAAGGACTTCTGCGTTATTGGTGGCGTGCGTTTCAAGCTGAAAGCGATTTAAGTAAACTGCGCGATAAAGAAGCTAAAATATTTGGGAGTATTGAACGTGGTGGAAGTTTTTCGATTCAGATGAAGCATGAGTCTTTTAAATCAACAAGAAACAAGCTTCCAAATCATCCCGTTCCAGTAGAAGGAAAGACTTTTACGATTAATATTTTGGAATATTTAGCCTATGGAACGTATGAATATGAGAGAGGAAAAGGGAATGTTTTTGCCAGAGATTATATTCCACCAAATACAAAATTCAGCGTAATACTAAACTTCTTTAATGAAAATTATAAAAAAGAGATTTTAAAGGCATTTTATGTGTTTAGTCTCTTTGGTGGCGTTGGTTCCAGAAATAGGAATGGTTTTGGATGTTTTGAAATATTGAACAAATCTGAAGTATTTGAGAATATCAAAAATGCTTTTTCTGTAGATGCCCCCTATAAAACCGACAACCTTGCAAAATTAATAAAAAAGGGTTGATACTCGGTCTTATTTTTCCTTTTCGGATCAAACTAAGTTTTTTAGGTCAAAAAATTCTTTTGATTCTTGGGATAAGGCATTAGCAAATATTGGCGTACTTTACAAACAAACCCGATCAAAGCTGGAAAAAAGACATTCCTTTGAAAAACGTCAATACATAGGATCTCCAATAGTAGAAAAAAAGAATACTCGCTCTTTTCTTGAAAGACATGCTAAGCCATATTTTATTAAAATACATAGGGAATCAGGAAAATACCAACCATATGTTTTGTATCTTCCTTCAAAGTATTGTGACGGATTAAATTCAGACAGAAATGATAAACCGATAAATCATTCTAACGTTGATAATGAGTTTAACAATGTCTGTACTGAATTTAATAAGTATCTTGCCAGCGAAATGGAAGTAGTTTTATAAAAAGAGACAACGGAGGCTTTCATGAATAGAGAAATACTTATCAAAAAAATCCAGGCGCTTCTCCATGACCCGCCGGAAAAGGCTTTAATCCTTGGTAAAGTTAATCATGAGGAAATGGCATCAAATCTCATGAGGATTATTGAAGAAAGCGCTTCAATAACAAATGAAACAAAAGATGCCGACCATATTGCCTCTGCATCCGACAGAATAAATTTCCCCAAGGATATCGAAGCAAAGGCCGATTTTTCAAAAGAACCCGTTATTGTTCATCCTTTGTCCGGAAAAGAATTTAAGATTCCACCATCTGCAACATCGGCTATTACAGGCATTGATTATAAACGGGTAATGGACGCTGTTGAGGAAGCCATAAAGGAGATTGCCGCTAAATATGATTTAGAATCAGGATACCTCTCCCTATGGGCTGAGTTGTATGAAATCATTAGAGAAAAAGAATCCGGGAAATCAGCCCTTGGGCAATTATGGGAGCTTCTACCGGCAGATACGCGCATCCCCGACCACTCCATCTGGGAGCATAGAAGGGTTGCCTCCGCCATTGCAGGCGCTTTGCCGGAACCGTCTCTCTTATTGTTTTCCATCGGCCCGGTACAGGATTTTATTGCAACAGCACGGAAAACCCAGGATTTGTGGTCAGGGAGCTATATGCTTTCATATATATCGTGGACGGCAATGAAGGCAATTTCAGAGGAAATGGGACCAGATTCGATCATCTTTCCAGACTTGATGGACCAACCCTTCTGCAACCTCTGGCTGATAGAAAGGGGATTGAAATTTATTGAAAAACCATACAGAGAACCCCTGTCTTCTCCTACTTTACCTAATCGGGCGCTTGCCATTCTTCCGAAAGATAATGCCGAACAAATTGCCAGAAGGGCTGAAGACGCTGTAAGACGTGTTTTTGCTGAAATATGTTTAGCAGTAAAAGAAGAAATTGAAAATTCTTTAAGCGAATTAAAAAACGACACCGTTTGGAAAGAAATCTGGAACAGGCAAACCGGAGATTTTTTGCAGGTTTACTGGTCAATACTGCCCATAGGCAAAAAAAGTGAATATAAGGGTTTTATTGATACATATAAAACATTTTTGGGAGACGATCATCTTAAATACTTTGAAAAACTTTTAAAAGAATACGAGACAAAAGGGTTCTGCCCTAACATTGGCACAGTATATGGGCAGTTGTACAAATTTCTTGAAAAAGCGCACGGGAGCAGAAAGACTATCAGGGACTTTTCGCAACAATCAGAGCCGCATTACAAATGCACTATATGCGGGATGAGAGAACCTGTACATCCTGAACAGCATAATAATCAAAATTGTGAAGAGCATGGGGCGCTTGTAAGGTTTTGGAAAGAAAGGCTCAGAAGTGAATTCCAGGATATAAAACCTTCAGAAAGATTATGCGCCGTATGCTTAACCAAGAGATTTGCATGCAGGCATTATTTTAACAAGAAAAAGGGCTTTGGTATTAACACCTCATATCCTTCAACCAGCACCATGTCGACGGCGGCTTTTAAATTAAGGATTATTGAGAAAAGCGACTTGAATGACTTGCTTATAAAAGCCCATTCTTACACGCAAAGAATACATGCCCTTGTTGGAGATACGGCACAGGGTGAGGCGCTTCCAATGGTTTGGGGCGCATGCAGGGGCAAAAAATTGTGTGAAGCATTTGCAAAGTTAGAAGGAGATTGGTTATACGAGGAAAGTTTGGATGAAAAAGCGTTGTATAAAGAATACGGAAAGGGTAAGAGTGAAGAAGAATTCAAACAAATCTTCAAAGGGGTAAAAGATGCCTTTTATGAATTCAAGGAAGTATTGGAAGAAAAGGAGAGAGAATTAAAGGCAAACTTTGGCTCACCATCTAAATACTACGCCATTATCCAGATGGATGGCGACAATATGGGTAAATGGGTTTCGGGTGAAAACGCGCCAGAGATAGAAAAGATTCTTCATCCGGCAATGCGAGAGCAGTTAAAGGATGATGCAAATTGGCGAGAATTATTGAATCAGAAACGCCCCCTTAACCCTTCTTTGCATATTGCAACTAGTAAGGCGTTGAGGGATTTCTCTTTAAAAATTGTAAGGGAGATTGTCGAAAGGGATCATCTTGGCAAGCTTATTTATGCGGGCGGGGATGACGTACTTGCATTTGTTTCATTAAAGGACCTGCCTGCCGTCATGAGGTGTTTGAGGGCGTATTTCTCCGGTAGCCTTGTCTATGATGAAGCTGGAGGTGTAAAGATAGACTTCCAGCATGGAAGCGGGTTTGTGCCGATTGACGAAAAAGGAAATCCGCTTAGTTTAAAGACAAGCAAAAACCCCAGTGGGTTTTTATATTCGATGGGTACAAGCGCCACTGCGAGCATGGGCGTTTCCATTGTCCATCATTCCTATGACCTGTCTAAGGCGCTTCAGGAGGCAAGGGATACAGAGAAAAAGGCAAAAGGTGCATATGGCAGAAATGCCTTTTGCATATCTCTCGACAAACGGTCGGGGGGAGCTGAAACCTTTGGCGCAAAGTGGTACTATGAAAATGATGGATACTTTGAAGGTATTCCCGTATTAGAAAAATTAGTTGATGCATTTGATAAAGGCATATCGCCTAAATTTGCTTATGATTTTAAGGCAGAACTTTTTGGACTTCAGGCGCTTCCAGTGGATGAAGCAGTATACTGTGAGGTAAGACGATTGGCAATACGTCATAAAAACAAAGATTTTCAAAAAGAGAAAGTTGAAGAGATTTCAACTGATTTGTTAAGACTTAAGAAAAATGGAATATCACTTGAAGAAATAAGCAGTTTGCTTAATATTGCTACCTTCCTTGCAAGGAGAGAAAATCAATGAAGATTTTTATCGAGCCAAACGACGTGTTAATGTTCAGAGATGGTAAACCGTTCTCCGGCGGCGATGATCATTATGCACGAGGCACCTTCCCGCCGTCTCCATCCACATTTTATGGCGCTTTACGCTCAAAGATATTGAGCGAAAAGTATCCTCAATATGAAAGTTTTAAAGACGGGAATGTACCCGAAGGCGTCAAAAAGGAAATTGGAACCCCGTCTGAACAGGGAAGCCTTACCCTTCAACACTTCTCCCTTGCCAAAAGAGTAGATGGAGCTATTCATCCCATATTTCCCGTTCCAAAGGATGTGGTAAAAATAAAGGGAATGGATGAAAAAATCGTATTTATCTTAAAACCTGAAGAATCGCTTAACAATAAAATTAGCTGCAACTTCCCCTTTGCCTCTTTAGTTCCGCTGTGGTTAAAGACAGAAATCCCGATAGAGGAAGTAAACGGTTTTCTCTCTTTACAAGCAATGAGCGCTTATCTTTGCGGGAACGTTCCGGATGAAATTATGAAAAGCGACCGTCTCTACAAGAAAGATGAAAGGGTTGGCATTAAAAAGGACAGGACAAGAAAGGCTGCTGCGACAGGCGCCCTTTATAGTGTGGAATATTTCAGGTTCGCAAAAGAAATTGGATTTGCAGTTGAATTAGGTGGAGTAGAAAAATTTCCTCAGGAAGGATTGCTGCGGTTAGGAGGCGACCACCGTTCGGCATTTTACCAGGAATCTTCATTTTCCTTGCCTGATAAGGGAAAAGTTAAAAACAAGATAAAAGACACTGGACAATTTAAAATTGTTTTCCTAACACCTGCAATATTTGATAAAGGCTGGTTGCCTGACTGGATAGATACGGAAAGTGGTATTGGGACAGTAAATAATATTACCCTTAAGCTTATATCCGCTGCACTTGACAAGCCAGTTCATATAGGGGGTTTTGACATTGTAAAGAAGACGCCAAAAGATATGAAAAAGGCGGTATCCGCGGGAAGCGTCTTTTTTTTTTCAATTGAGAAAAGGCAGTATTGACGATGTATTTGACACCTTCTGGCTAAAATCAATCTCAGCGGAAAAACAAAACGAAGGTTTTGGAATTACCATTATTGGAGGATACTGATATGTTCAAAGAAGCACGACTGATGTTTATCTATACTGAGACGTCCCTGCATGCAGGGAGCGGCACAAGTCTCGGCGTAATTGATCTGCCAATTCAGAGGGAAAAATACACGGATTATCCGGTGCTTCAGGCATCCGGGATCAAAGGCGCTGTGAGAGACTGGTTTGAAACAAATAATAGCAGTGAAAAACAAAAGATAGAACTGATTTTTGGACCGGATACGATTGGTGGAGGTGAGGCTTTTAGCGGTGCGGCTACGTTTACAGACGGCAGGCTTCTCCTGTTTCCGGTAAGGTCAATGAAGGGTGTGTTTGCCTATACAACGTCCTGCTTCGCCCTGAACAGATTAAGGCGCGATTTAACCATGTCTAAAGCAACAAATGTTAACTGGAATATTCCACAAGAGCCAAAAGATAATCAGGTTTGGGGAATCAAGGAAAGCGGTCTATGTGAGGATGGAAAGGTCTTGCTTGAGGAATATGCGTTTGATTTCCTTGGGAATAATAACGATGTAAAGACTATTGCAGCATGGTTATCTCAAAACGCCTTTCCCAATGGCCCCGAATATCAATTCTGGAAAGAAAAGGTTAAAACGGACTTACTTATCCTTCCTGAAGACGCCTTTAAGGATTTTGTAAAACTTTCTACTGAAGTTCAGGCAAGGATAAAAATAAACAACGAGACGAAAACAGCCGCTTCCGGGGCGCTTTTCTATGAAGAGACGTTGACCCCAGATACCCTTCTTTATTCAGTGGTGATGGCAAACGATCCATTCAAAGATGAAGGAAACAGGCCCAACGGTTTAAAAAATGCGAATGACGTAATGACCTTTATAAATAAACTTAACGGCAATCGGGCTCAATTTGGGGGAGATACGACCATTGGCAGGGGAATAGTGAATATCCAGTTTTTCAACGGAGGGAACACACAACAGAACAATAGTACTTCCAATAATGGAGGCAATAAATGAGCCGATTACAGACCATAGAACAAAAAAGAGCAAAAGTGGCATGGAGCTATATCGATTACGTAAATAATGATTTGGACCCAAAAGAAATTGGGGATATCCAAAAATTTAAAAATGAATATTGTAGCACCGTAATGAAACTTTCCTCATTAATACTTACCAATGGACTTGGGCAGACCCTTGCGTTTTTAAAATCTAAAGGTAAAGGAGATAAAACTAAGCCACAGGAGAAGGTCTATCAGCATTTGCAAGAATGGCTTACAAGTGCGGATGTAATAAATTGGGGCAGAGCTACAGAAGGAGAATTGATTGAAAGGGTCATGAAAATTGATAACAATAAATATCGTTTTGTAACTATGCAAACGCTTTCATTTTTAAATTGGCTGAAACGGTTCGCAGATGCAGTGTTAAAAGATGGAGGGGAATGAAATGGCGCTTCCATTGCCAGAAGACACACAAGATGTTGTTTTGCAGCAAGGCCGATTAAAAAAGATAAGTAACTTTGGATTGCGGATTAATAAGTATATAGATTGGAATGCAAACTGGGAAAAGAAAAAAGATATCCATCATGAAATCCTCAGCTCAAACACAAAAAACGATTCCCTTCTGGAATCATACAAAAACAGGCAGAAGGCTCTTTTAGCAAATTACAAGAAACTAGGTTATCATATTGAATGTTTTACCATGACTACGGATTATCGTTTTATTTCCGGACTTGGCGGTGCGCACGTACTTGAAACAGGTTTGACACTGCATCCTTTATACGGCTTTCCTTTTCTACCGGCAAGCGGCATTAAAGGGCTTGCGAGGTCGTATGCAGAGAAAATAGACGATGCCTTAAATGATGAACGGTTGGAAACATTTGGGTCTGAGGATAAAGACAGGGTTTCTGATTCCAACCGTGAGGGAAAGGTTGTTTTCCTGGATGGCATACCAACTGAATTCCCTGAGATTGAGGTGGATATTATGAACCCTCATTATGGTGATTATTATCAGGGTAATAAGCCTCCCGCTGATTACCTTAGCCCGAATCCTATAACATTTCTTGCTGTAGCGCCTGATCAGAAATTTTTATTCTCACTGTTTTCTAAAGAAAAATCCTTGCTCGCAAAATCCGTAAGATGGTTAAAGGGTGGATTAATAGAACTTGGCGCTGGCGGTAAGACTAACGTTGGTTACGGATATTTTAAAGAGGTTGTATCTCAGGGTTTGCAGGAACACAGGAAAACCGTTGTGGCATCAAAAGAAGAAAATGATGATCTAATGGCAAGATTCAACAAGCTTAAACTCCAATGTAACCCAGAAAAATTTCTTGGTTTTATTAAAAGCATCGAAATGGGAGAAATCCCTCTTCTTGGAAATATCTCATTTAAAGACATGGGTTCGGGGGTTATAAATATTGCAATAGTAGAAGACCTGGAGAAATTAGAAGTATCTTCTGATGTTTTGAAGGCAGTTGCAGGAAAGATGCTTGAAGTTATAAAACCACACAAAAAATGGGATGATAAAAAACATGAAAGATACAAAAAACTTTGCTTAATGGCAGGAATTCAGCAAAATTCTTGATTATGTCTCAAATCCATGACAATTGCTCAGGAGCTCAGGACTGAAAGGAGATATGGAAAATCAAAGCATCTTGTACTTGAAAAATTGTTAAAAGCTTATTACGTTAAGAGTGTAGGAACCGAAATACCTTATATCCACGATCTATTGGGTATCGCTAAATAGGGAAATCTCATAGTAACAGATGAACAGTCGGATTTTCTTGACGAGGTAACTACATTTAATATAAAGGCCAGGTATCCTGACTATAAGAACAGATTTTACAAACGAGCAACCGGGGAGTTTACACGTGAATATATTACAAAAATAAAGGAGTTCCAATCATGGCTTCTCAAAAAGATAAACACGTAATATATCAAATAATTCAAGAATATATTACTGTTCTTAAAAAGCATCATATAAAAATCTGGCGGGTGTATCTCTACGGTTCTTATGCAAAAGGTACGTTTACAAGAGAAAGCGATATAGATTTGGCTGTTTTTCTGGAAAAAGACGATCTCGATGGTTTCGAGGATGACGCCCAATTAATGAAACTCAGGAGAAATGTTGACTTGAGGCTAGAACCGCATCCGTTTGCAAAGTCGGATTTTGATGAAACCAATCCCTATATTAAAGAGATACTAAAAACAGGGGAAAGGATTGTATAACTTAACCACAGAGGCTATGGAGAAGACAGAGAATATAATGCAGAATTCCAATAACGGACCTGTTCCCTTTTGGCCGGGCAGTGATGGAGACTTTGTAATGAATATAAAAGAATATATTGAATACTGGTTAAAGTCAGCATCTCATGATATGGAAGTTGCAGATACCCTCTTTCAAAGCCAGAAATATGACTGGTGTTTATTCGTCGGACATCTGGTTATTGAAAAAATCCTCAAGGCCTTTTATGTGCAAAATAAATAGGAAATCCCACCCAAAATCCATAATTTGGTTAGGCTTGCTGAGAACACAGGTCTTTCCTTTACCGATGAGCAATTAGCGTTACTTGCAGATATCAATGATTTCAATATAGAATCCAGATATCCGGATTTCAAATTTAGCTTTTATCAGATATGCACAAGAGAATTCACCGAAAAACAATTTTCAACGATCAAGGAGTTACATCAATGGTTACTGTCTCAGATGAAATATTAGAGAAGCTTAAAAGATTCCTTGGTATGGTCTCTGCCAGCGGATTGCACGTAGAGAGGGCAATACTCTTTGGTTCTTATGCAAAAGGATCGGGAGGCACATGGAGTGATATTGACATTGCTTTAGTTTCAAAGGACTTTACGGGTATCGGGTTTTACGACAGGAAACGAGTTAATCCGTTTCTCATAAAGGTAGATTCAAGAATTGAACCGCATCCGTTCAGATCAGAAGACTTTACCGAAGAAAATCCCTTCGTCAAAGAAATATTGAAACAGGGAATTGAGATAACACGAGATATATAGGGTTTAAACAATGTCAGAGGTAACAATAGACCTATCACTGTTTTTTACCAATACTGCCAAATTAGCTGAGCTTGACAGATATATTCAAAAAGCAAAATCATTGGCAGGAGACGGTAATGAAGTAATATTGACGGGTGCCGCCCCCGTCTGGCTTTATCTTAAGATTGCCCACGCCTTGCATGGAAAGGCAAGAAAACTGATATACAACTCTCCCGTTACCGGAAAGATAGTAATATTTGATCACAGTCCTGACTAGCAATATTTTTCAATGAAATTGTATACTTCAAAAAGTACGAAGGGAGCATTCCCGATTTTTTGTATTAACCCTGACAGGGTTGTTGAATCGGTTACAAAAAATCGGGGATGCGCCCAGTACTAACGTCACTCTTCCTGAAATAAATGACGTTATTGAAATATTTATTTTGAGGTATTATTAAAAAATTTTAATCTGGAGGGTCTAAAATGTGGGATTTCATAGGAGATGTATCAAATATTATTCAAATAGTATCTATTTTTCCTTGGCTAGTTACTGCTTATCTGTTCTGGAATCGTGCTAAAAAATATAGAGAATTAATGAAAAAACAAGAAGGTACTACGTCTCAAAAACCTAAAGCATTAGCTATTGGACTTGTGGGTACTGGTGATATATCAAATCAGGTCAAACAGTTTTTGAATAATCAGAGTCTGCAAATGGAAATCGAACCATTTTATATAGAACCAGGAACGGGAATAACAAAGGACAACATTCAAAAGTTATTGCGTGAAATCCTCGGGATTAAGACTAAACTTACCAGTGAAGGTGTAACCGAAATTCATCTTTTTCTGGCAGCTCCTGTTGCTTTTGGCGCAGCCATTGGCGCATTATTAGACAATTGGGTTCCGGTTAAGGTTTATCAGGCAGTAAAAACTGGTGGATATGAATTCTGGACAATATTACATAAAGGGTATATTCCTGGTGTTGATAGTTCTTTATTCAAAGAAGTTATGGACCCTGAACTCTAAATATATCCACGTGGCTTTAAAGTGCCGTTATCTGTGCGCTTCATGTCAAGGCAAAGAAATTGGCGTATCGGTCTCCGACAACCGGTAACGTTGTGATATTTGACCATGACCCGTTTTGAGTATGAGCAAATTAACTATCACACGCGACTCCCTATTTTCAACTTTTCAAATTGTTAAACAAAACCACGGCTGTGCCGGGGTGGATAGGGTTACCATTGAGCACTATGAAAGCAATCTGGATATCAATCTCAAAATAATGCAGAGAGACCTTGCAGATCAAACTTATTTTCCCCTTCCGTTGCTAAAGATTTTGGTGGACAAGGGAAACGGAGAGGCAAGGGCGCTCTGTGTTCCGGCCGTCCGGGACAGGATTGTTCAAACTGCTGTATTACATCAGGTAGCGCCTGCACTTGAAAGAGAATTCGAAGACTGTAGTTTTGCCTATCGCAAAGGCCGTTCGGTAAAACACGCGGTTTTTCAGGTAAAAGAATATTACGAACAAGGCTATCAATGGGTGGTGGATGCCGATATCGACGCCTTTTTTGACAGCGTGGATCATGCCCTGCTCCTGTCAAAAATGAAAAAATATGTCCCTGTCCCGGATATTCAAAGACTCATAGAACTCTGGTTGAAGGCTGAAATCTGGGATGGAAAATCCTTAACCGTATTACAAAAAGGCATTCCTCAGGGTTCACCCATTTCACCCGTTTTGGCCAATTTGTTTCTCGATGAGCTTGATGAAGAGTTACTCAGGAAAGGATATAAGTATATCCGATATGCAGATGATTTTGTCATTCTTTGCAAAAGGTCTGAAGATGCAAGGCATGCGCTTCACGTATCAAAAGAAGTCCTCGAAAAGCTTCTTTTGAAGCTGGATGAAGAACAGATCCTCAGCTTTGAAGATGGGTTCAAATTTCTTGGCGTTACCTTCGTCCGGAGCATGATTATGGTACCGTTTGACCGCCCAAAGAAGGAGAAAAAAGTCCTGTTTTATCCAAAACCCCTGAATATAGAAAAATATCTTCTTGAAAGAGGAGGTAAAATCTATAATGGCTAATCTTCGCCACAGAGGTCACAGAGGTCACAGAGGTTACAGAGAAAGACTATGGATTTGTTGACAGAACAGATTATTTCAGCGGCAATAGAAGTTCATCGTATCCTGGGCCCGGGTTTACTGGAATCCATTTACGAAGAAGCGCTCTGTTATGAATTTTCACTAAGAGACATTCCTTTTGAGAGACAGAAGGAACTCGATGTTGTTTATAAAGACAAAGTAGTTAAAGGACAGAGACTTGATTTGCTCGTGTTTGGAGAAGTAGTAGTTGAGATCAAATCTGTCCGCAAGTTAGAAGATATTTTTACGGCTCAAGTACTCTCATATCTTAAAAGTATGAAACTTAAACGGGGATTGTTAATAAATTTTGGAGAATGAAAACTTGTTGATGGAATTAAACGAATTTCGTTATAACTTTAAGTTATGCCACAGAGGGCACAGAAAACACAGAGTCATAAAGAAAATTGTGTTGTACAATCAACACTCTACGAATAAAACTACTGAATTAGAAACAAGTATTTCAACTATTGTCTATTCTCTGTGTGCTCTGTGCCCTCTGTGGCTGAATAGTTAACCATGGCTAATCTTTATCTGACAGAACAAAATTCCATCTTACGCAAGAGCGGAGACCGGCTCATTGTCCAGAAGGATGATGAAACCCTTCTGGACGTGCAGTGCCA
The DNA here is from genome assembly GCA_002009475.1 of Candidatus Brocadia carolinensis. Classification (GTDB taxonomy): domain Bacteria; phylum Planctomycetota; class Brocadiia; order Brocadiales; family Brocadiaceae; genus Brocadia; species Brocadia carolinensis. The sequence goes on from AYTS01000126.1 coordinate 24,512, forward strand.
CAAGATCGACGCCGTGCTTATCTTTGGGAACGTCCAGTTTACCACACAGGCCGTGCATGAACTCTTTGAGCATGGCATAGAAATGGCTATTCTGACGAGGACGGGCAAACTCATTGGGCAGATAACATCTCCTGCAACGAAAAACATTACCCTGCGTCTCCAACAGTTCAAGAAATATTGGGATAATACCTTTCGGTTAGCTTTCTCACGAGAACTCGTTTCCGGAAAGATTAAAAACGGTATTCAGGTAATACGGCATTTTTCTTACAACCACCCGGATATCTCCTTTGAAGCTGAGCTTATTGCCCTGAAAACGAGACTCAACGACGTAAGATCAGTAGCACGCATCGAACAGTTGTTTGGCCTTGAAGGAAGCGCCGCCAACGAGTATTTTGACGCCTTTGGTAAAATGATCCTGAGCGAGTTTACCTTTCCGGGAAGAAAGAAACATCCATCCACCGATCCGGTGAATGCCCTCCTGTCGTTAACGTACACCATGATCTTTAATGAAATATCATCACTCCTCGATGGATTGGGTTTCGACCCGTACCTTAGTTACTATCACAGCATTGACTATGGCAGGGCATCCCTTGCCTCTGACCTCATGGAAGAATTCCGGGCGCCCATCGGAGACCGACTTACCCTTACCCTTGTGAACAACCGGGTTTTCAGTAAGGATGACTTTTATTCCAACCCCAATGAGGGGGTATATCTCAGGCGTGAGGCATTGAAACGATATTTCGTGGAATACGAGGGCGTGCTCAATCGTGAATTTGTCCGGAAAGAAACCGGGGAAAATACCACGTTCAGAAAGTGCTTCCGTTTACAGGCAGAAAGACTGGCATCGAGTATTCAAGACGACAATCCGTATATTCCATTTGAGTTGGAGATATGATGCATGCTGTACGTCGTTTCTTATGATATACCCGATACCGGAAGGAGGACTAAGCTGGCCAAAACACTTGAAGATTTCGGTGACAGGGTGCAATATAGCGTTTTTGAGTGTATCCTGGATAGCAACCTTTTGGACAAAATGATAGCCAGAATAAAGAGGATTGTCCTTGAAAAAGACGATAGTGTTCGGGTATATACTATCTGTGCAGGTTGTGAAAGAGCGATCAAAATTATCGGCCAGGGTAAGGTGACCAAAAATGAGGATGTCTATATAGTTTAACGGGTGAACGGATTTTGAAAACAGACTAAAAAAAGGGGGTGGTTACAGGAAAATCATAAAGAATATTTTATCAAATACTTATGATAATTTTTTGTGAAAAGCTATGGAAATTTGAATGTGGAATGATTACAGATTAGGGAGGTTACAGAAAATGGCCTTGCAAGTGGTTGTAAAAGGATGGGTTACAAGGGGCACCGTGTGAATCATTGACCTGATGAATAAGGGATTAGAATTTATATACAGGGGAGAAAAACGGCTAGTGATAGCGCTGTCCGTGTGAATCATTGACCTGATGAATAAGGGATTAGAATGCTCTGTATACGATAATATATTATCTACACGACTATCGTGTGAATCATTGACCTGATGAATAAGGGATTAGAATTTATTTCAGCATTTTCTTTTTCTTGTATGCAATGGTCACGTGTGAATCATTGACCTGATGAATAAGGGATTAGAATTTAATGAACAATGATGAATGAAGAATGATGAATGGAAAGGATGGTAAAAGATACGCATTGATAATTGCGCATTGACAATTGATCATTGCTTTTCTGGCTTGATGAATAAGGGATTGGAAGTAATGAAGAATGAAGAATGAACAATGGTGAATGAAAAGACAGAAAGATGTTAATTGATAATTCTTCATTGATAATTGGTAACAATTTAGTTTTTTGAAAATCCCAATAATAACGATGTTTACCATACCGTGTAGGGGCGAAGCATTTGCTGTAATTGGCACTAACACGTCCATACCCAAGCGGGCAAATGCTTCGCCCCTACTTTTTCAAAAAACTAAATTGTTACGTAAATAGTTATTTACGAATTAGCAACTCAAAGCAACACTGAAAATACCGTTTGCCATTGAAATGCAATGATGAGACACTGACAAACAGAGTTTGTCAGTGCCACCCTCTTGTTTCAATTTATCTGTATACATCAGTGCCTTTGCTTCCGGGGAAAACACACAACCCCCCCCTTAAATCGTCCTTTGTTCATGGGGACTATAAAGACGGTTCCCAGGGTGGCACGGATACACTTGTTTATCCGTGCTTGGTAGGATTCAAAATAGGCACAACCAAAACCTGGAGAAAATAAACCATGAAGAAAATCCTCATCTCTCTCGTCAGTGAACAAACCATCCCCAACATCCTCATTGCCGCCCATTATAAACCAGATGACTTTTGGTTTGTTTCGACAGAAAAGATGGAAAGGGAAAGAAAGGTTGAGTGCATAGTAAATACCCTGAAATTAAAAGGAATTTTATCACCTGCAAAAAGCGTCGAAAAGGTGATTGTTGACCAGGATTCTTTGACCGATTGCGCGCAAAAGATAAAATCACTCATAGAAAAGATTGATAGCGAAGTGGAATATATTTTAAACATGACAGGCGGTAATAAAGTTATGGCAATTGCATCCTACGAAGTATTTAAAACCAGTGGACAAAAAAATTATTATTGGTTATATACCACTCGGGAAAAATGAATTTATTCAGATATTTCCGGAAACAAAACCATTAAAAACTTATGAAATCAAAGAACGTTTAAACCTTGAAGAGTACTTGAGCAGTTATGGTTTTGGTATTCAGAATAAAAATAGCTTAGAAAAGGTAAAGGCAAATGCCCTTACTCGCAGAGAATCTTCACAATGGATATTGGATAATTATGAGCAGGTAAAAGGAGTGTTGGGTTTTCTGTATAAAAATTTGAAAGATGCAAGAGACCAGAAAGGGTATCAACTATCAGCAGCCTTTGATAGAGATCCCGCAAATATTGAACTGGAAATATTAGAGAAACATGGTTTTGAAATAGAAGACAGATTGATCAGCAGAGATATGAAAAAGGACGAAATAGTCTATTTAACCGGTGGTTGGTTTGAGGAATATGTGTTTAACGAGGTATATGTGCTCGTACAACAAGGAATGTTGGATGATGCACGTATTGGAGTACACATTGAAAGTCACAGCCGCACTTCAAACGATTTGGATATTGCATTCATGAAGGATAATAGCTTCTATCATATCGAATGTAAGACCCTGGGAAATGAAAATGAAGAAGAACAGTTCATAATCAGAGAGGAAATATATAAGAAAGGCGCAATATCCACCTTACTTGGTAAGGGAGAAAAACGGGCCATGATTTGTACTACCCAAAGTCAAATAAACGAATCCCTGACAAACAGGGCGCAAGCTTACGGCATTGAAATCCTCACCCTTGAGCAGGTAAGGAATTTAAAGAGCAGATTAAAGAAAAGATTTGGATAGATTATTGCGGGTTCAAGTTTGTAACGTGAATCGCCTATTTTATCGTGTTGATTTCACCATCGTACTCACAGAGCGTTATTGCCACATAAATTCATAATTCATTTGCCACAGAGGGCGCAGAGAAAAACTATCTATTCGTTTGCAAAAATATCCTGCTGTCAATATAATATACACATTGTATATACTCTAAAATCGATATAATTTCAGGGAGGCTGATGTGATAAAAAAATTAATTTCTCACGGCAATAGCGCAGCGCTGATAATCGACAAACCAATTCTGGAGCTTTTAAAAGTAACCATAAATACGCCCCTGGAAATTGCAACGGATGGGAAAAATTTAATTATTTCACCCGTTAAAAATACAAAAAGAGATGCGAAATTTAAAACGGCGCTTGAAAAAATAAATCTCCGGCACGGTGAAACGCTTCAAAAACTATCAAAATAAGTGAAAGAGATTCTCTTTTTAACACTCGCAGAAATTATTGAAATACACAATGACCAAATAAGGCGATATGGAGGCGCTCACGGTGTAAGGGACATCAATCTCTTATGTTCCGCAGCAGCGATGCCAATGGCAACCTTTGACGGTAATTTTCTCCATAACGATGTTTACGAAATGGCTGCTGCTTATGCATTTCACCTCTGCCAGAATCATCCTTTTATAGACGGTAATAAACGGACTGCCCTTGCATCGGCGCTTGTATTTCTTGAATTAAACGAAATCAGCATAACGGACACTCACGGCGCCTTATACGCTGCCGTGATGGATCTTTCATGCGGAAAGCTCGATAAAGCTGAAATTTCCAAAATTCTAAGAGGTCTAAATAGATAGGCGCTTTCCATCACTTTATTCGTGCCTTTTGCGCATTTGTGGTTGTCAACTATGGCAACCATCTATCTCACAGAACAAGGCTCAAAACTGAGCAAGACGTCGAAACGGCTGATGATTGAAAAGGAAGGGCAGACACTTCTTGAAATCCCGGAATTCAAGGTTGAGCGCGTCCTGATCTTTGGCAACGTCCAGATCACGACGCAGGCCATGGCCTTCCTGCTGGATAACGGCATTGAGGTGAGCTTTCTTTCCCTGTACGGGAAATACCGTGGCAGGCTTTCGCCGGTGGAATCAAAAAATGCACAACTCCGCATCCGCCAGTACCAGAAACACCTTGATACTGAATTTAAGGTCTCGCTGGCAAAGGCTATCGTGCATGCAAAACTCCATAACGGACGCGAACTCCTCATGCGATATGCCCGGAATCATCCCGAGATTGATTTCTCCCAGGATAAGATACAGATGGAAGCATGTATCTCACAGATAGAGCATAAACAATCCGTTAATTCCGTTATGGGCGTGGAAGGCGCCGCCGCATCCGTTTATTTTGAAGCATTTGGTAAGATGCTGAGAAAGGAACTCAGGTTTGAGAAACGACAGAGGCGGCCACCCAAAGACCCCGTGAATGCCCTCCTGAGTTTAGGCTACACCCTTATCGGGAATGAGATGCATTCCATGATCTGCGCCGTTGGTTTCGACCCATATATCGGTTTTTTTCATGGCATTGATTATGGAAGGCCGTCCCTCGCCCTGGATTTAATTGAGCCTTTCCGTCACGCCATTATTGACCGCTTTACCTTGTATCTGGTGAATAACCACATACTGTCGGAGAAGGATTTTGAGGATACGGGCGAAGAAGGCGTCTTGCTCAATGACGATGCCCGCAAACGATACTTTGCCGAATATGAAAAATATATGATAAAAGAGGGTGAAAGCAATTTGTCTGATGCAAAGAAGGGATTCAGGGATCTATTTAAGATACAGGCGCATAACCTGCATGATGCAATCATCGGGACATCGACATTTCATCCCTATTCTATGAAAGACTAAAATGAACCACAAAGACACAGAGGGCACAAAAAAGTAATGAAGAATGAGGAATGAAGAATGATCAATGAAATGGAGAAAAAATATATTGCTCATTACTCATTGTTAATTGAACATTGCCTTTCCGCTTGATGAATAAGGAACTGGAAGTAATGAAGAATGAGGAATGAAGAATGATCAATGATCAATTAAATGAAAAACAATAAATTGATAATTGCTCATTGACAATTGATCATTGCTTTTCTGGCTTGATGAATAAGAGACTGAGATTTAATGAACAATTAAGAATGATCAATGATGAATAAAAGAGGCGAAAAGATACGAATTGATAATTGTTCATTGTTAATTGATCATTAATAATTGAACATTGATAATTGATAATTGTCCAAGGAGGGTTGTTATGGGAAACAAGGATATTGTGGATAGGACTTATAGTTTTGCGCTGAGAGTTATAAAGTTAGTTAGCTCTTTACCTCATAACAAGGTATGTGAAGTAATTGGTGGTCAATTACTCAGATCCGGGACATCTGTAGGCGCAAATATGGAAGAGGCACAGGCAGCATATAGTAAGAAAGAGTTTTGTAATAAAATCGGGATTTCTCATAAAGAAGCGCGCGAATCTAACTATTGGTTGAGATTATTAAAAGATAGTGGACAAGTAAAAGCGGAACTTATTAAAAACATTACTTCGGAATCAGAAGAGATTGTTAAGATTTTGTTCTCGATCGGAAAAAAATCAAAAATGACCGTAAAGTAATTGATAATTGATAATTGATAATTGATAATTGAACATTGTTTTTGGAATTATTCTTCCAAGCTTTCGATCTCGCTGTTTTTGAGATGGGTTCAAATGTTAAAATTTGACGACCATCGAGTGATGATGAGATGTATCCGTGGTTTGCTAACCTTGATTTTATTGGTGGAGCTGAGGGGATTCGAACCCCTGACCTTTTGAATGCCATTCAAACGCGCTCCCAACTGCGCTACAGCCCCACCTGTTTAGTTTTCAGTGATCAATTTTCAGTTGTCATTTACCTTCCATTGAATCTTGATAGTTAATAGAAAATAACATGATGCTTAAGTATTGTCAAGGCTTTTCAATCGAGATGCACATTTTCGAATTTTATCAATGAATTTATCGTGCATCTTTATGCCGACCATAAAGGCCGGTGATACATTTTAGATTGATTCAGGATGAAATTTTGATAGAATTCAAACTCTTCTGAGGGTGTTCAGAAGGATTTAGCGTGTTATCAGGTATGTAAAAAGGAATTTGAATGGTAAAAAAGGAATATAATTTTGCTGACATTGAAGGGAAATGGCAGGGATTTTGGGAAGGGTGCGGACTGTTCCGCACCGATGAAGCCAGCAGGAAAGAGAAATTCTATTGTCTCGTTATGTTCCCGTATCCATCGGGTACCCTCCATGTCGGCCACGGCAGAAACTATATTATCGGCGACGTCGTTGCGCGTTACAAGATGATGAAGGGTTACAACGTGCTTTCGGCCATCGGGTGGGATGCCTTTGGCCTTCCCGCGGAGAATGCCGCAATTAAAGGAGGTACTCATCCTTCCATCTGGACAAAGAATAATATTAAGGACATGAAACGGCAACTTCACCGCTGGGGGGTTGGATACGATTGGGAACGGGAGATCACTTCCTGCAATCCCGATTACTATAAGTGGACTCAATGGATATTCCTGAAACTCTACGAAAATAACCTGGCTTATAAAAAGAAGGCCGCTGTGAATTGGTGTCCTTCCTGCGCTACCGTACTAGCCAACGAACAGGTTGTTGACGGGTGTTGCGAACGTTGTGATAGCCCGGTACGGCAGCGCGACCTTGAACAATGGTTCTTCCGTATCAGTCAATATGCCCAGAGGCTGCTGGATGACATTTCTCTGTTAGAAGGCTGGCCTGAGCGGGTCAGGACGATGCAGGCAAACTGGATTGGTCGCAGTGAAGGGATTCGGATCGATTTCAAATTAGAAGGTTTAGGCAAAAAGATACCTTGTTTTACCACGCGCCCCGATACGCTCTATGGGGTAACCTTTATCTCTTTAGCCCCGGAACACCCCCTGGTTCAGGAATTGATTTCGGGTACTCCACAGGAAAAGGCGGTGACGGATTTTGCAGAGAGGGCGCGCAACCAGGGGATGGTGGAACGCACCGCGGAAGGGACCGAGAAGGAGGGGGTATTTACTGGCAGGTACGTTGTTAATCCTGTCAATAATGACAAGGTTCCGGTTTGGGTAGCCAACTATGTGCTTATGGAATATGGGACGGGGGCTGTTATGGGTGTGCCCGCCCACGACCAGCGAGATTTCCTCTTTGCAAAGAAATATAATCTCCCCATTAAAATTGTTATTCAGCCAGAAGGCAACGAACTAAACGCCGACACGATGCAAGAGGCATACGTCGATGATGGCATACAGGTAAATTCAGGGAATTTCGATGGATTGCCGAATACCGAGGCGATAAATAAAATCACCATACATCTCGAATTCAAAGGGCTTGGCACAAAGACCGTAACCTACCGGCTGAGGGATTGGCTTATCTCCCGTCAGCGTTACTGGGGAGCGCCCATACCCATCATCTATTGTGAGTCATGCGGTACGCTGCCGGTGCCTGAATCACAACTCCCTGTAATACTACCCGAAGCGGTGGAATTTAAACCACACGGCTTGAGTCCTCTGGCGGAGGTGGACTCCTTTATCAACACGGTTTGCCCGAAGTGTTCTGGTGTGGCGCGGCGTGAGATTGACACCATGGATACATTCGTGGATTCAAGCTGGTATTTTTTGAGATATCTCTCACCGAAGGATAACAGTCATCCCTTTGTTGCAAAAAAAGTCAACACATGGCTACCGGTAGATCAGTATATTGGCGGGGTAGAACATGCCATCCTGCATCTCCTCTACTCACGTTTTATTACCAAGGTGCTTTGCGACCTGGGTCTTGTCAATTTCAAAGAACCCTTCCGGCATCTCTTTACCCAGGGTATGATTATCAAAGAAGGGGCCAAGATGTCCAAATCCAGGGGCAATGTAGTAAGTCCGGATTTCCTCATTGATAAATACGGGGCAGATACCCAGCGTCTTTATATCCTTTTCATTGGACCACCCCAGAAGGATGCCGAGTGGAATGACCGTGGAGTGCTGGGCGCTTTCAGATTTCTGGGCCGCTTGTGGCAGAAGGTTACTGATTACGAAGACGTCTATGCCAGGGTACAGCGGGTGGATATTGTCATGAATAAACTCTCCCCTGCGGCAAAGACCCTGTACCGGCAGATGAACCAGACGGTTAAGAAGATCACCGAAGATATGGAAACCTCCTGGCACTTCAATACGGCGATTGCCTCTGTGATGGAGTTATTAAACAATGTTGATGCATTTAACGTAGTTATCCCCAACAATGCTGCGGAAGAGCTTGATTTTCATGTCTTCCGTCATACCATGGAAGCCCTCCTCTTGTTAATGGCTCCTTTCACCCCGCATATCTGTGAAGAGTTGTGGGAAGTTATGGGGCACAAGCCAAGTATCTTTCAGCAACCCTGGCCAGCGTATGACAAAGATGCAATTCTGGAGGAGGTCATAGAGATTGTTGTACAGATCAACAGCAAGGTCAAAAGTCGTTTATCAGTGCCGGTTGATATGAGTGAAGATGAATTAAGAAGACGTGTATTAAGTGATGAACGCATTACCGGATTCTTGCAAGGCAAGCAGGTAATGAATACTATCATAGTGCCAGGAAAATTGGTGAATATTGTGGTCAAATGAATCGATTATTTTCTTGATACTTTGTAATTCTTGGGCGTATTTTCAAACACTGCCGTCTGTAGCAAACAAGATCGGACAATAGACACAGAATTTGAGGGCTGAAAGGCTGTTAGGATACAGCAGGGGGTGAAGCCCCATAAGCGCTAAGTTAAAATTATTGATTCATTTAACCGTGTAATGAATAACGAATATCGAACAAGGAGTTTAGAATTATGAAGTTTTCTTATCCTCCCTTTGTTTCGCAGTTTTTACGCGTGTTACAAAAATTGAACCAAGCTCATCATTCTCAAGAATCAGGGGTTCAAGCTTTGACGCTGGCCTTATGAGATTGGCTTTTACCATCATCAATAACCATATCCTTGTTTCACGCAACTCCTTAAGGCAGACTTTCATCTTGTGGATAAAGTCAGAACGAGATTCTGCACTTTGAGCTTCACCATATTGGGAGCGGGTGACGTACCGCAACGAATAAGTTGCCCGGCAAGGTGATTTCCCGTTCTTGTTTTTGGCAAGGATTCCGTTGTACGAATAATTCTTACGGTAAAATCTACCAAGCGTTCTTCAAGATCAAATATTCTCTTATCCTTCGACATTCATTATTCCTTGTTCGATATTCGATATTGAACTCCAGGTAAAAAATATCAAAAACAACTTAGCGCTTATGGGGTGAAGCCCATACGTGTTACGTTGTTGAATACAGAATATGTGAGAATAGAACAGATTGATACGAGGTTTCTTTGTTGGACTCAACCAGAACATTTCGTCTTGATGTGAGGTTAAAATGATACAATAATTACTTTTGGCTTCAGTTTCCACAAGCTCCCGCCATTATGTAACACGTTCATAGATCGATAACGTATAAGACAGGATATCTTCATGGTCTTCCGAGCTTATCTTTTGGAATATTTTCGAGGGAACTTCAGGAAAAAACACATCACCCGCTATCTCTCTATGGATAACCGACAAATAAATCCTATCGGCTATCGAAAGGGCCTCCTTGTAGAGTTGCCCTCCACCACAAACAAACATTTCGTTTTCATCCTCAGGGCAGATTTTAATTGCAGACGGTAAGTCTCTTGCAATAATGCATCCAGGCGCCATATAGTTCACCTTGCTGGTAAGCACAATATTGGTCCTGCCGGGAAGAGCGTGGCCAATTGATTCATATGTTTTTCTACCCATGACCACGGTATGCCCCAAGGTTGTGCTTCTAAACCGACGCAATTCAGTTGGTATCTTCCAGGGCATACATCCCCGATTTCCGATGACACGATTTGATGCCATCGCAGCTATCAGCGATATCACGAGTCCCGGTCTTTTTTTTGTTGATTTCCATAATACCTAATCGTGATCAAAGAAAGTAAATCGTCATACAGAAAGAGATGCTTTATTTAATCAATAACCATATACATTCCACGGATTTGATTGTCTGTAGTATAAAAGATTTAACCGGAAATTACCTGCTAAATCCGAGTATTATTTTCAGGTAAATAATTTTTTTTTTTCTCCCGATAATGCAGGGTAACAAATTCAACTAAATGGCATAGAATGCAAAGAGATAAACAGTTATGCAAAATCCAAACATCATGACAATAAAACAAGTTTCTGAATATCTTAAGGTTAGTCCTCGTACGATTTATAAGTTGGTTAAAACGGGCGGAATTCCCACCTTTAAAATCATGAACATGTGGCGATTTGAGCAATCCAAGATTGACCAGTGGATCAAGGAAAAAACGGAAAGTATTCATTGTAACCATAACGGTGCGGGAGGTAAAAAGCATGCCAAAAGTATTGATAATAGATGATTCTGCAGTTATGCGCAAGATTATTCAACGGAACATTCTGCAGTCTGGTCTGCTGGTAGACGAGTTTGTCGAAGCAGGTGACGGAAGGGAAGGACTGGAAAAGGCAATATCCAATAATGTTGACTTAATCTTGTGCGATTGGAACATGCCAAACATGACTGGAATAGAATTTGTCAAGGCCCTCAGGGGTTCTGGACAAAAGAGCAATATTCCCATTGTGATGGTGACAACAGAAGGTGGCGAAACGAAGATTGAAGAGGCCAAAAGCAGTGGTGCAAACGGTTACCTGACAAAACCGTTCACACCGGAGCAGTTAAAGTCAAAATTAGGAAATTTTTTACTCGTAAAATAATGGCCGCATCATCTTTGTTCATACTTTAAATTTCCGAATACTTCACTAGAGAAAAAGGAGAGAACGGAACATGACACTGGAAAGTAGGATAGAAACCGTCACGGTAGATATTGCCGAATCTACAAGGACATTGTTTGAAACAATGATTATGATGGATTTAAAGTATGACGCGGCATCATTGGTAGATGACACACAAATAAAAACGGATGTTATCGGTATTGTGAGCTTTACCGGCAAATGTTGTGGTGTGATTGCTCTTTTTTGTTCAAAAAAATTTGCACTAAAGGTTGCATCAGCCATCCTGATGACAGAACTAAACGAATTTACGGGTGAAGTAAAAGATGCGATAGGCGAGATAGCGAACATGATCGCAGGAAACGTGAAGACAAAACTTACTGCGCAATATGGTGATATGCAACTCTCCATCCCAATCGTAATTGCTGGGGAGGGACTTTCGATTACCGCCGGAACTAACCATCCAATAGGAGCAGAAAGCACACTTTCCTGGTTTAGCAGAGATACCTGGCTCATGACGCCTTTTATCTCCAATAATGAAAAATTTAACATCGGCTTGTTGATGAGAGAATCAAATAAATAACTTTCATTCGATAACAACAAAAATGGAAAACCCTATAATCAAAAAACCACCTTCGTCCAAGCTGGAGGAGACTCTGGTAAGTACCTTTCCACGGATTTGCACCGATTGTGGCAAATTAACAAATAAACAGTTTTTACTGACAAAGCCCGTGCTGCAGAGCACAACACTGAACGAATTTATTAAGAATACCAATACAAGCTACATACTGGCAAAATTAGCGATTGAAGAATTCTACGAAGGAGAACTGTATTTAATCTTCACCGTAAAAGAGGCTATTATAATAGGCAGTCTCCTGTTAACCCTTGAAGATGCCATAATAAAGGAAAATGCAGACAAGGGCATTTTTGAAGGTGATTGTACAGATGCATTCAAGGAATTTACGAATCAGGTCTGTGGTATGTTAGACAACGAGCTAAGACCGAAGTTACCCAAGTCTATTCACCTGAAATTAACAAGCACGGCTCTCATTAACAAAGCGAATGCAAACACGGTACTCAGTGAAGAAGCTTTGAATGAAGAACGCCTTATTCTAACGACAGCCATGCAAATTCAGGGTTTTGAAGATGGTAAATTCATATTAAGTATTTCCAGGCTGGTTGGTGAGGAGTTTTTTGATGAGGTCATCGAAGAGAATACCAAGAAGTTCAAAGGCACGATACTCGTTGTAGATGATTCAAAAACAGATTTACGAATTGTTCGAAAACTTTTGGGTAGTGAATATAAAGTATTGGTTACAGACAATCCAAACAGTGCGCTCTCCAGGCTTCAGAAAGACCATGTCGATCTTGTTTTAATCGATGTTCATATGCCTGACGTTAACGGGATAATGCTGTGTGAACGATTCAGAAGGAATGCCATGTCTCATTCAATACCGATTATCATATGCTCCTCATCTCCAACGCAGGAAACCGTGATACAAGCTGTTCGGGCAGGCGCAAAAGACTTTCTGGTTAAGCCATTCAGCAGACAAACATTAATTGAAAAGATTACTAAACACTTACTAAGCAGCAACGTACTCTTACCTTCTTAGGTGATATTACCTTAACCCAACGAACATACGAAAACCACAGATTTCACAGATAACGGAGATTTATTATATTTATAATCTGTTTTTGTTGTGGCTATGCCATACCGCGAAATTTGAGTTTCTCTTAAAACATAATTGATGAGGTTGAAGAATATGGAAGATAACATGAACTTTATTGATGACGTAGAAATCGTTAAGGAATTTCTTGTCGAATCTAACGATCATCTGGATGACGTTGAATCCAAGATATTAGAGTTGGAAAAGAATTCCAAAGATGTAGACCTTGTCAACGCCATATTCCGTCCTATTCACAGCATAAAAGGCAGCGTTGGTTTTCTGGGTTTGAAAGATATTGGTAAGGTAAGCCACGAATTGGAAACTCTTCTGGACGAGGCGAGAAAGTTCAAAATAAAAATCACACCAGAAATTATCGAAGTACTGTATGAAGGTGTCGATATACTAAAAAAAACTGAGAGAAACTATAGCAAACAAGATAGATAACAGAAATACTTCAATTGGTGTGATTGATTATCAGCCATTTTTATTAAAGATAGCCGCCATCTTAAGGGATAGTCAAAATCCAGATCAGAAGGAAGATGCTAACGATACCTTTCAGAAAGAAAAACATCTTGGGGAAATATTGATTGAAAGCGGTGATATTAGCAAAGATCAATTGGAACAGGCATTAGAGGAGCAAGATCGCAAGAAAAAACTTGGAGAAATATTGATCGAAAAGAGAATCACCACGGCGGAAAAAATTAACCATGCACTCAAGGTTCAATCGATAATCGGCAAACCATCTTCTGAAACAGTTAAGGTGGACACCCAAAAGTTGGACAACCTGGTTAATCTTGTAGGTGAACTGGTAATTGCCAACGCACTCATCAGCGAAACGTTAGGAAACGGCTCAAATAAAAATCTCTCTCACCTTAACAAGATCGTCAAGGACATACAAGACCAGGTCATGTGCATGAGAATGGTACCCCTGAAACCAACATTCCAAAAAATGGTCAGACTTGTGCGTGATGTTTCCGCAAAGGTAGGTAAGAAGGTACGGCTGGAAATTTCCGGCGAGGACACTGAACTCGATAAGACGGTAATTGAAGAAATCGGTGATCCTCTGGTGCATATCATTAGAAACTCGATCGATCATGGAATTGAGCATCAAGAGGAACGAGTAGTCAAAGGAAAATCTATAGAAGGCATAGTAAGATTAAATGCCTTCCATAAAGGCGGTAATATCATCATTGAAATCGAAGACGACGGAAAAGGGCTTTGTAAGGATACGCTATTGAAGAAGGCCGTTGAAAAAAGATTAATCAATGAAGGCGCATCACTCTCTGATCAACAAATCTACAACCTCATCTTCGCTGCTGGATTCTCTACGGCAGAAAAGGTAACCGACGTTTCAGGTCGCGGCGTCGGCATGGATGTTGTAAAAAAGAACGTAGAACGTTTGCGGGGGAAGGTTGAGCTTTCCACGGTTGAAGGAAAAGGTACAAAGTTTTCCATCAAACTGCCACTTACCCTGGCAATTATTGATGGTATGATTGTGCAGGTTGGTACGGAAAAATACATCGTCCCCATGCTCTCTATTGAAGAATCCATCCGCCCAAAGCAAGAAGACGTTTCTACTATTCAGCAACGCGGAGAATTAATTAATGTGCGTGGCAATTTGCTACCTATGGTACGGCTCCATAATTTGTATAACGTTCAACCGAAAAGAATCAATCCATGGGAGGCTCTCATACTGATCGTTGAAGGTGAAGGACAGAGGTGTGGAATTCTCGTCGATGACCTCTTGGGTCAACAGCAAATAGTCATTAAAAGCCTGGGCGAACAGTTCCAAAATATCAGGGGCATTTCTGGCAGCGCTATACTGGGCGATGGACACGTTAGTCTTATCATAGATGTGGGTGGAATTATGAGCATGGCATTGAATTAATCGATATGGATAATTAGGAACAGGTGTCAGGTGTCAGGTGTCAGGTGTCAGAAAACAGGGAGCAGAGATTCGATATCAGACAATATGCAAAGTTATTAGGATGTAGAGGTTTGGCTGGAACACGGAGAAGACAATGCCGAAAAGAATTTCTCCAACATCTGTCTATAACCTATGGATCACTTTCAAAAGTTGAACGAATGATCAATGGTTTTAACAAATCTTTCTCAAAGAAAACCGATCCCAGACCACTGACACCAGATCCGACACTCTAACGGCCGATAGTAGAAAAGTTATTCATTATACTGATATTCCGATTTACAAATTAAATCAGAATCAATGAAGGTTGTCTTATTCTATTAAATACGCACGATTCAGCAAGGGGGAAAATAAGCCATGAAAATTAATTTGAGCACGAAGATTATTTCTTTATTTCTTATTGGTGGTTTAGTACCTTTGATTGCAGTTGGACTATGTAGCTATTATAGCACCAGTAAGGCGCTGGAAAAACAGGCGTTTAACCAGTTGGTTTCTGTACGAAACATTAAACAAACCTTTATAGAAGAGTGGTTTTCAAAGAGGAAAAGCGATGCCATTACTCTTGCAAAGAATGAGATGGTCATTAATGCCGTAAAGGAATTTAAAAATGCATTTGACCAGATAGGAACAGAAAAGGCGCGAGAGTTATATATTACAAAAAACCCATTTCCGGCAGGTAAGAAATTGGGATATTTCGATGCTCGGGACGGCAGCAACTACAGCAAGTTACACGCTCGTTTTCATCCTATCTTCAAGCAGTACCTTGAAGAATATGGATATTACGATATTTTTCTTATAGATGCTGAAACAGGAAATATTGTTTACACCGTTTTTAAAGAACTGGATTTCGGTACTAGTTTAGTTTCAGGACCTTATAACACAAGCAATATTGGCAGGCTATATAAAGAGGTTAATGCTGTAAATGCCGTCAATGATCAGAGCAATGTGAAACTGGTTGATTTTGAACCGTATGCCCCTTCAAATGGAGACCCGGCTTCTTTTATTGCCAGCCCGATTTACGACGGTGGTCAAAAGGTAGGCATACTTATCTTTCAGATGCCTATTAATAAAATTGATGCCGTTATGCAAGAACGCTCAGGTATGGGTGAAACGGGAGAGACCTACCTGGTAGGATCAGATAAATTGATGCGTTCTAATTCAAGATTTTCAGAAAAACCAACAGTTTTAGTTAGCAAAGTTGATACAGAGGCGGTAAACGAGGCCATGGGCGGCAAAACTGACTGTAAGGTAATTACTGATTATCGTGGTATACCTGTTTTGAGTGCTTATGCACCATTTCATGTACACGGCATGAATTGGGGAATTATCGCCGAGGTAGACAAGGCAGAGGCATTCAAAGCAGTTGATGATTTACGGAAAAGGATGGTTATCATTGGAATTGTTTCGACATGTTTTGTTGCTGGACTTGGCATCCTTGTTATTAAGATTACCAGCAAGATATCAGGCCTCTTTAGAACCATACTGGATGATCTAGCCGAGAGTTCTGCGCAGGTAGCATCCGCTTCAGAACAGATATCCTCATCAAGTCAGAGTCTCGCTCAGGGGGCATCAGAGCAGGCCGCATCCATTGAGGAAACTTCATCGTCCATGGAAGAAATGTCTTCCATGACAAAACAGAATGCAGAGAATGCTCATAAGGCATCCGAACTGGCAACATCTTGTTTCGAATCTGCACAAACAGGTGACGGATCCATCACGAAAGTGAACGATTCAATGCAGGAAATCAATAAAAGCAGCAATAATATTGTAAATATTATTAAGGTTATTGACGGCATAGCCTTTCAGACGAACCTTTTGGCGCTTAACGCTGCCGTAGAGGCTGCAAGGGCAGGAGAACACGGAAAAGGCTTTGCGGTAGTTGCAGAAGAAGTACGGAATCTTGCACAAAGATGCGCCAGCGCAGCAAAGGACATTACCCAATTGATTGAAGACAGCGCAAAAAAGGTTACCGCAGGTGCGAATCTTGCCAAACAATCAAGTGAAATCCTCAAAGAGATCGTCACAAAGGCAAAGAAGGTTACTGATCTTGTAAATGAGATCACGAGCGCATCAAATGAACAGGCAGATGGAATAGGTCAGATCACCAAAGCCATTACCCAGATGGACCAAGTTACGCAACAAAACGCTGCAAATGCTGAAGAAACAGCCTCATCCAGTGAGGAGCTTTCAGCACAAGCGGAAAGTTTGAAAGCGCTTGTGGAAAGAATTGTAAGAGAGGTTGGCACGGAAAAAGAAAAAAAAAGAAGGCTCGATGAAGAAGGAAGCACAATCATTAACAGAAGAGATGTTTATTCCTTCAATCAGAAGAACCTTGTCAACTCGGGAAAATACAGACTATCGTGTTACAAGGGGAAGCAAGTACAAAGATAACAACAGATCTAAATGCGATATCCAGGACGAATCTTCGCAGGAAGAGAATGGCAAAAAACATACCGTATCGGCTGGCAAGTCCAATCGTATTATTCCCATGTTGGATGAGGAATTTAAGGATTTTTAAGTAAGTTATGAATTTGCTGCCTTCGGCAGCAGCTTTAGGTTCCCCTCATTGTAAGACTACCGGACTATGAGTTGGAGGTGTTTTATAGCCGATTTACACACCCCTTTATTCTTTTTTGAGGGGAATTAGATAATTATAAAATTCCAAAATCTTAAATTATCCCGTTTAACTAAACGAAAGGAGAATCTTATGCAAACAGTAATGGAAAAAGAGAATAAATCAGATTCAGGGGAGGCACGGTCGCATAAAGGAAAATACCTGACTTTTGTACTGTGTGGCGAGGAGTATGGCATAGAGATACTCAAGGTAAGGGAAATTATAGGAATTATGAATATAACACCTGTACCACAGACACCCAGTTATATGAAAGGGGTAATTAATCTCCGGGGAAAGGTGATCCCGGTAGTAGATCTGAGGTTAAAATTTGGATTTCAGGAAACTGATCATACAAAGGAAGCTTGTATTATCGTAGTGGAAGTCAAAGACAAGCTCACAGGAGTCCTTGTAGATACCGTTTCGGAAGTACTTGATGTTCGCAGTGAGGATTTAGAACCAGCACCTCATCTTGGAGAAGGCATTAATACCGAAATCTTTTTGGGCATGGCAAAGATAAAGAACAAGGTAAAGATCCTCCTTGACATTGATAAGATACTATGCACTGAAGAGATCAATATGTTTGAGAGTTTAACAAGTGTAAGCTAATTTTGGATCCTTTCGTAAGAAATATGGGTAAATTTCCTGTAACTGTAAATGTTAAAAATCAAAATGTAAAATGACAAATCAAAATTCATAGATGAATTCAAAAGACGAATTTATCAAGATACCCTTGACGCAATTAATCTTATTGATGAGTTGTCAAAAGAGAAAACCACTGAGATCTTTGGTAATCAACTCCTTCGGAGTTCCACCAGTATTGGAGCTAATATTGTAGAAGCCACTGCCGCAAGATCAAGAAAAGACTACACAAATTTCTTTAATCACGCACTTAAGTCAGCCAACGAGACCATATTTTGGTTGGGATTACTCAGAGATTCAGGCAAAGTCGATAAAAACAAGGCTAATAAACTTTTGAAAGAAACGACCGAGATTGCCAATATACTAGCTTCCAGTATCCTTACCTTAAAGGGGAAGAGATAATTTTGCAGTTTGATAGGTACTTTTGATTTTTGATATTTATCGTTTTCAGATTCTGATTGTTCGTGCATTTTATAAAATAAACGGGAGAAAAAAAATGATTGGTAAAATGAATATGATGACAAGACTTATTGTTATAATCATCTCTGTCATTGTTGTCTCGACAAGCATCTTGACGTATATCAATACAAAAAGACAAAAGACACAGATGTTGGCTGAGGTGCGTACCCAGGCGAGAATGGCAGCAGATCAACTCACCTCTACGAGAAAAGTAGTAGCAGAGAAACAAAAGGCAATTAATACCGACTCAAAAGGCAACTATGAATTCAAGGGCGTGATCCCTGCAATTGTGGGACGTGAGATTGCCGAACATTTCAGTCAAACGACCATTTTCAAGATGAAGCAGACGAGCATTAAATACAGAAACTCATCGAATAAGCCAGATGCTTGGGAGGTCCATCAGTTAGAAAGATTTGAGAGAGAGCCAGGCTTAGCTGATATATCAGAAATAACGAAATTAGAGAACGGCTCGGAGTTTTTTCGTTTGATGGTTCCCCTGAAGATCGAGGAGGCATGCTTGAAGTGCCATGGAGACCCTGCCACAAGTTCGACCGGGGATGGCAAAGACATCACGGGCAGACAAATGGAGAATTACAAACTGGGGGATATACGAGGTGCGATAAGTGTAACTGCGCCAATGACAGCCGTAAATGCGGCGATTGCCTCTAATAGAAATTTCAGCGTCTTAGGCAATGGAATTTACGTGCTTCTGGTAGGCACAATAGTCTTTTTCATTGCTCGAAATATTATCGCCTTACTGAAACGGTTGGTTTTTAACTTAAAAAATGGCGCTGAAGAAGTTTCCTCGGCAGCAAACCAAATATCGTCTTCCAGCCAATCTCTTGCTGACGGGGCATCACAGCAGGCATCTTCCATTGAAGAGACCTCTGCTTCGATTGAAGAAATGACCTCAATGACAACGAAAAACGCAGATAATGCAAGAGAGGCCAATCAACTTGCAATCAAGACAAAAACATCTGCTGAAAGTGGAAATGATGCCCTTGATACCCTGCAGACAACTATGCGTGACCTTAATTCTGGCAATGACAAAATCCTGTCGATAATCAAATCTATTGACGAAATAGCATTTCAGACGAACCTTTTGGCCCTCAATGCAGCGGTTGAGGCAGCAAGAGCAGGGGAGCATGGAAAAGGATTTGCCGTTGTTGCTGAGGAGGTGAGAAACCTTGCGCAAAGGTGTTCTGTGGCGTCTAAGGAAACTGCGGACTTAATCAATTCGAGGGTAGTAAGCACCGAGAATGCTGCAAAGATAGCCGATAAATTTGCAACAAATCTTAAAGAAATAGTAACTGAGGCAAAGAAGGTAACGGACTTAGCCGGTGAAATTGCTGCGGCCTCACAAGAACAGTCAGATGGAATCGGCCAAATATCCAAGGCAGTTACGGTCGTGGATACGGTTACACAACAGAATGCTGCAAATGCAGAAGAGTTAGCTTCATCGAGTGAAGAATTATCTGCACAAGCAGAGAATTTAAAAGCTATCATCCATGAACTGGCTGAGGAAATTGGGAACAGTGATGATGATTTGAAGTCTCTTGAAAAATCGCAACTTCCTTCTTCTTCCGAAAAGAAATATCAATTTTTGAAGAAAGAACCTTCTGATAAAAAGAATAAACAAACGATCCAGGTCAAAAGAAATAGCAATTTTTCAAAGCAGACTGATAAAGCGAACGGAAATGGTTCTCAGAAAAGTGGGCGGGCTCTCATCAGAACACCAGAAGAATTACTTCCCCTCAGCAGTGATTTTAAGGATTTTTAGTGTCTCTAATGTTTACTTCCCTGTGTTAGTTTCAAAGATGTACAGATTTTTAATAACCACAAAAACAAGACAACTCCATTTTCCTCTTTTGCAAGGAGGGGAAAATGGGGAGATTTAATGCTTGCTAATGATTAAGTCAAGAAAGGATTTTCCCGGTGAACAATACTCAATGTATGATTACGGTTGGTGTTGGAGATCTAAAAATTACACAAGCACCTCATGTATTAAAGACATTACTGGGATCATGCATTGGAGTTGTGTTACATGATCCCGTAAACAAGATTGGCGGACTTCTGCATATAATGCTGCCAAAAAAAAAATGGTACCGATTTGAAAATTACCAAATATGCGAATACCGGGCTCCCCTATTTTATTTATCAGATGGTTACACATTCAGGCGCCTCCAGAGGCGCTCTTTATGCAAAGATTTTTGGCGGTGCAAAAATGTTTGAAACTCTTGGTCCGTTGAATATCGGGGAATCAAATGAATTAGAGGTAAGGCGAATATTGAAAGAAGAAAACATCCGGATTGTGGCGTCGAGAACTGGTGGTACAAAAGGATACAATATTTCGTTCGATACAAAAACTGGTGACGTGACATGCCGCATATTTGGTGAGACAATCGTAGTTTTCTAGAAAAATTCCATTATGACAAACCACAAAGATACAAAGGACACAAAGAGAAGTGATGAATTGTCAAAAAGTATAATCGGTGCGGCGATTGAGGTGCATCGAAACTTAGGACCAGGTTTACTAGAATCTGCGTACGAGAAATGCCTTTGTTATGAATTAGCATCAAAAAGGATTTCTTTCGAAAGGCAGAAAAATTTACCAATTACCTATAAAGATATTCATCTTGATTGCGGATATCGAATAGATATTTTAGTTGAAAAGTTAGTTATTATTGAATTGAAAACTGTTGAACATATTGAATCGATACATGAGGCTCAACTTCTGACATATCTGAAACTTTCTGATTTATGGCTTGGACTTCTTATAAATTTTAATGTTCCGGTTTTAAAAGAAGGTATCTGCAGGATTGCAAATTAATTTCTTTGTGCCCTTTGTGTCTTTGTGGTTATGAAAGTGAGATAGAATGGAGAAATAAAATATGAATATTACTCAAGATCGTATGAAAATAATTGAAATAATGGCAAGACTTAGTATCGACAGGGCTTCCAGAGCTCTCTCAAAGATACTCAGAACCGGTGCCATGATCACACTTTCTAAGGTGTACATAACGGATTTAAGCGAAACTACTGAAAAAATGAATAATGATCTCCGGGAAATGACTGGCGTTATGGTTGATTTCAAAGGAAATATAGGTTTTAAACTTTTATTCATGCTGCCAGTGAATGGTTCATTCATTCTCACTGATCTCTTTCTCAGACAACCTGCCGGAACGACAAAGGAATATAGCGAATTTACAGAAAGTGTAATTCAGGAATTGGGAAACATTCTTGCAAGTCATATTAGCAATGCGATGGT
This sequence comes from Candidatus Brocadia carolinensis, assembly GCA_002009475.1. Classification (GTDB taxonomy): domain Bacteria; phylum Planctomycetota; class Brocadiia; order Brocadiales; family Brocadiaceae; genus Brocadia; species Brocadia carolinensis. Next base: position 46,350 of record AYTS01000126.1, read on the forward strand.
CTCTGATTTTGACGCTACGTTAGTGCCTGAACCCCCACATGTGCATAGTGACTATGCTGGAGTTATGTTTGCAAATCTAGTCATGGAGCAAGGCATGATGGATGACAAATTATTACTGATGGAGACAAAATTCGAAATTTGTAAAAACGAACTAGAATGTTATCTTTTTTTTAGTGCCGGAGATGACGTCCTTTGTAAAGCTATTAGATAATATAGGAGTTAAAGCATGAAGAAAATATTAGTGGTTGACGATGCCAAGGTCATACGATGGTAATCAAGAGGCTTTTGACACAGCATGGATATCTGATTGCGGGAGAGGCTGGAAATGGAAGGGAGGCCTTCGAAAAATACAAAGAATTAAGACCAGACGCCGTAACGATGGATATTATCATGCCGGAGGTGGACGGCATTCAAGGATTAAAAGATATCCTTGCCTTTGATAAACAGGCGAAGGTAATTATGATTTCCGCCATAGATCAGCGTGACTCTTTAACAGATGCCATTCGAAACGGCGCTTCAGATTATGTGGTAAAACCATTTGAAGACGACCGCATGATATCGACTTTAAAAAATATTTTTGACGAGGATCAAAAAGATGCAGTAGGCAGTGGACCGTAGGTAAAATAATCAATGGATACAACAAATGTCAATAATTTTAATGATTTAATGGTTTACAAAAAGGCGTTGTGTCTGACCATGGAAATTTATCACCGTACTAAACATTGCTCTAGCCGCTGATTCAATCGTCCTCGATTGAAACGAAACATTTAGCATGCTTTAGTCTCGCTGCACAAGTTCATAGTTTAGAGGATCGTTCAAATATATGGTTCAATCTGCAAGATTGAACCGGCCTTGAGAGTTACTAAAAAACTTAAGAAAAGGTTTTAATAAAAATATCTATGGACATCGATATCAACGACAAAGAATTCGGTCTTTTTCAACGGTTAATCTACAACGAAAGCGGGATAAATCTTACTCCTGCAAAAAAAAGAATTATTGAAATCTCGTTTAATGAAGCGTTTACGGGAAAGATCGCTGGATTCATTTAAAGAATATTATGAATACGTTACGAAAAAAGACACGACGGGTGAAGAACTCGTCAGTATGTTGGATTGTATCTCCACAAACCTAACAGAGTTTTTTAGAGAATCGGCACATTTTGATTTCTTGTCAGAAAAGGTACTTCCTGACTTATTTGCGAATAAAAGAAAAATTCGTGAGAAAAAGATCAGAATATGGTGTGCAGGATGTTCAACCGGTGAAGAGCCGTACAGTATTTCCATAATGTTGTCAGAATGTAGAGAACAGTTTTCCGGATGGGATACAAAAATATTAGCCACCGATTTGTCAACCCGGGTATTAAAAAAAGCCACGCAAGGAATATACGAAAAAGAACGGTTAAGGGGTGTTCCTCTTCAAATGCTCAACACGTATTTTAAAAATGGAGAACATACGCTCAAGAACTGTTATCAGATAAAAGATTCATTGAGAGATATGATAGTATTTAGAAGGCTTAATCTGACCGATGAAATCTTTCCCTTTAAAGGGCAATTTGATTTTATATTTTGCAGAAATGTGATGATTTATTTTGATAAACAAACACAGTCTAAACTGGTATCAAAATTTTATAAACATCTTGCCCCTGATGGGTATCTTTTTTTAGGCCATTCTGAAAGCCTTGCTGGCACTGAAACAAGATTCCGGTACGTACGCCCGACGATTTATCAGAAGTAACGCTCACGATCAAATTTTTGTAGGGCGGACTGTGCCCGCCATGTTTAATCTCCTGTCTGCAATGTGCAGGAGGCAACTCTGGTAGGATACATGACTTTGTGTCCTTTGTACCTTTGTGGTTCAAACACAAACATACGTTAAAAAACCAATATAGCGGAAAAGGAGCTTTAACATGGCAAAAAAAATAAAGGTTTTGATTGTAGATGATTCTGCCGTTGTAAGAAAAATATTATCCACCGGCTTGAGCAGAGAGCAAGGAATTGACGTTGTAGGAACGGCGGCTGATCCATTTATTGCCAGGGACAAAATCCTAAATTTAAGGCCTGATGTAATCACCCTGGATGTAGAAATGCCCAGGATGGACGGCATCTCCTTTCTACAGAGATTGATGACATACTATCCTTTACCGGTTATTATGGTCAGTTCATTAACACAAGCAGGCTGCGAAACTACGCTAAAGGCTTTAGAAATGGGTGCACTAGATTTTGTCGCAAAACCATCCCTGGATGTATCTCAGACACTGAATGGGATAGTAACCGAATTGGCAGAAAAGATAAAAGAATCGGCAAGCGTTAAAATCAAAAAGAAAGAATATGCTAAAAATACTGACAAGAAAGATACAAATATCAGGGGTGCTCAGTCAAATCATGCACTCATTAACAGCACGCACAAGATCATTGCAATTGGGGCATCAACAGGAGGAACGGAGGCACTCAAAGAGGTATTGGTGCAGATGCCGCCTGATGCACCGGGAATATTGATCGTACAACACATGCCTCAGTTGTTCACAAAATCATTTGCTGACCGGTTGAATTCTCTTTGTTCTATCGAAGTCAGAGAGGCGAAGGACGGTGACAGCGTTATTCCTGGTCTGGCGTTGATTGCACCGGGAAATTATCACATGGAATTAAGAAGAAATGGCGCCCGATATTACGTAACAACAAACCAGGCACCTCCGGTTCGTCGCCATAGACCATCTGTCGAGGTGTTATTTGAATCGACTGCCAAATACGCTGGCGCTAATGCCGTGGGTGTGATTATGACGGGCATGGGCAACGATGGTGCAAAAGGGCTATTGAAAATGAGAGATTCAGGCGCCAAAACAATAGCCCAGGACGAAGATAGCTGCGTGGTATTTGGCATGCCCAAGGAAGCAATCAAATTGGGTGCAGTCGATGCAATCGTTCCACTAAATAAAATTACCCCTACCATTCTAACATCTTTAGAAAAGAAAACATCACATACACTCCTCTGCCAAAAGAGTTGATGGTGTCTAATAAAATGGACATTTGTTATATCGTATAAATTTTACATAACATGAAACATTGTTAATTTGTACGCTAGCCCCTATCCGCAATTGTATATAAAAATTTTTTTACCAACTTGAGATCGGTTGAAAAATGTATGTGGCAATAAGAACCAAGTACACGATTAGCAATAAGACCATCTCGCTTTGGTGTATTATCACCATATTTAAAAACCTCATACGCATATGGTGTTTCTGTAGATGTGTGCAAAGATGACCAATGAAATTCATGGGCCTTGAATATATCTCCTTTGCTGCACAGAAGAGTATCCTGAATTGTTTTTACCGTCACGTAGCCTAATCCCTGCCGTTTATTTTCCATCTTTGTTGTACCCTTCAGTATCCTACACATCTCATGAGTATTATTTTTAAAATCGACCAATTGTTCGAGCAAATACATCATTCCGCCACATTCTCCGTAGATGGCTATACCATTCTTGTGTGCCTTTCGAATAGACTCCTTCATGGTGGTATTTGCTGCAAGCATGGAAGCATGTAATTCCGGGAAACCACCTCCGATATACAGCCCATCAATGTCTGCCGGGAGGTATTTATCATACAGAGGGCTAAAATACGTTAACTCTACCCCGTATAATTCCAGAAGGTCAAGGTTGTCCTGATAATAAAAATTAAATGCCTCATCAGCGGCAACGGCAATCCTGAAATTAAATTGTTCATGGGTTTCGGTAAAAACGGTCTTTTTAAATGGGGAAAGATCATTCGTGGAAGATGCGATATTGACTAATTTGTCAATATCCACGGTAGCCGACAACAATTTCCCAATCTTTTGATATGTGGCCTTTGAAAGCTCCTGTTCTGCTGATGGTACCAGTCCGAGGTGTCGTTCCGGCAGTCCTATTTCCCCGTCCAGAGGGAGATATCCAAGTACGGGGACATTGCAATTGCTTTCGATAGATTTTTTAAGAGCAGTATAGTGCCGCTCACTTCTAACTCTGTTCAGGATTACTCCCTCTATTTTCACCTCTCTGTCGAAATGCTTGTATCCCAGCACAATTGCACCTGCGCTGCGAGATAGCCCCTTTGCGTCCATTACCAACACAACGGGGGCATTTAATACCTTGGCAAGATGCGCAGTACTCCCCAATTCTGTCCCATCCAAGCAGCCATCATACAATCCCATCACACCCTCGATTACTGCCATATTCGATCCTGAGAAGGCATGTTCAAACAATTCCAGACACACATCATGCTCATGAGCCATGTATCCAGATTTCGTGAAGGTCTTTCTGTAAGGGCGGTATGATGTGAAGGATCGATATAATCAGGACCAACCTTAAATCCCTGAATACGATAACCTTGGTCTTTTAACGCAGACATCAAACCCAGAGTGATGGTTGTTTTCCCCACGCCGCTGTGTGTACCGGCAATCAATATTCGTGGAAAGGAAGATGAAGGTTGTTTCATTCTTTGCTGGTATAATAATCAGGATTTGTAATGTATTTTGTCGTGCAATGATCAGAATTCACGCGTATCTTACTGCTTTTGTACATTTTGTTTCTTTGTCCTGCCACCTTCATCCTCAAGTGCACGGTCTAAGCAGCTTTGCCATTTGCTGCCGTAATGTTTTTCCAGCCAGCCTTCAATATGCCCATGCCACAGATTATACGCTTGTTTTACACTTTCAATTTTTGGATGTACCCTGGATGTATACAAAGCACAATCCGATTTGGGCACATCTACAAGAAAGTATTCTGCAGGTTTTTCACCCCATGCTGCACTAACCTTGACTACATTTTCACACAAGTTTAACGTCTTCCGTATCTCTTCCGTTGTAAATCCGGGGGCAATTTTATTTAACAGTTTACGATCATCCTTGATCGCATAATATAACCGGAAGTCATGTTTGTGTTTCAGCGTAATATAGTCCGCTGGTGCAAGGTATTCATTGTAGACACAAGGAGCAGGGACATCGTGCATAAAACTATCAGACTTATCAGGAAATTCATTACAGCTATATGGCCGACACCTCTTACCAAAGATACCGCATCGTAACAATACGTTGGCAGCAAAACCTGCAGGTGTGTCAGATTGCTTCAAATAAAATTCCAGACATTTGCAAGGGTTGTACACGATATCCTTTGTCTGAAGACTTGTGTAAAGCAGCTTGATCCCATAGGACGCATTCCTTCGTTTGAGAAACAGCTTTGACATGCCTAAATGGGATTGATTCCGTGGGATGCTCATAAAACAGCATATCCCATCGGTACAAATATCGTTGACGAGACCAATGTTCTTACCACAACCAATGATTTCGGAACCTGTTTTCACAACAACACTCTTTCTCTTTCACATGAGGCTATAATTGTCTGGCTGCTATTCAACCTTACATTGTTTAAAAAAACTAAATTGTTACAAGAATTCAAGGATGAAACAATTATAATCCATGCCACACATGGACATTTTTTTACTCTCATAAATTCTATCTTATAAACAAAACCAGAAACAATACAGAGTAACGAAGCGATTATACCTGCTATAAATAAAAAATCCAGTGATGAGATTCGAAAATCTTTAGCACTCCACATTTCTCCATGAAATATGCGAATGATTGCAGCATTATCTAAGATGAGTAAAAGAAAACTTAGACTCGTCTTGACGACAATGCTGAGAAATATCCATACACCCCCAGAGGTGATCTCCAATTTCCAACAACCTATTTTCATTGACCAGCAGACCAATCCTTCCTTTATAAAGGGCATGATTATTGACATGAAAAGTATGAATGGAATCAAAATACGTATTCTTTTCAATATCTGCCTTGCTGTAATGCTTGAGAGGAATGCCATGCCCAGGATTAACAGGAAATACAGTTCAAAATCCTTAAAACGGGTAATGGGAGTCAGGATTATACAGACAATAATGGCGAGAAAGGAGATGATTTTTGACCGTGGATCAAGGTTTTCTAAGAAACCAGGCATTTTAAGCATAGCACAGCCCCAATTCCACAGATCAAAAACAACAGAGCAGTAACATACACGATCTTTACCGCGGTATCAATCGACTTTAAAGTCAGTTGATTTTGAGCATCGCCAAGGAATGGTTTATCAACAACTTCACCCTGGTACGTACTTGGTCCCCCTAACAGAACTCCTAACGCTCCAGCTATTGCAGCCTCAGGAATACCACTGTTGGGACTTTCGTGTTTACGGCCATCACGAAAAGCGATCCGTAAAGACCTGGTAAAACCACATCCGCAGAGAAATGAAGCGACAGGAATCAATACCGCGCAAATTCTTGCTGGTACGTAATTAGCCACATCATCAAATCGCGCCGATGCCCAACCAAATCGTATATATTTCTCGTTTTTATATCCCACCATAGAGTCCAGGGTGTTTGCCGCCCTATACGCCATTGCACCGGACGGGCCTCCGAGAAAGGAATACAATAGCGGAGACACAATCCCATCGACGCTACCCTCAGCAACGGTTTCCACGCATGCCCTTACTATTTGCTCTTCATTAAGATGTGCAGTGTCCCTTCCTACGATCTGCGACAAAATCGTTCGGGCTTTTATTAAGTCGTTTTCTTTGAGAGACGCCATAATCTTTTTTTGCTTCATCCGCCAGGCTTTTGATAGAAATGGTGAAATAGATGCAAACAGCACCAATTATTGTTTCACAAGGAAAATAGCATTGTTTTGCTATGGACATTACGGCAAAAATTGTCAGGTACGTTCCCAACACAACGATCGTGGTTAACATGATTCCACTCACACGCTCTGACAGAGAAAATTTTCGTAATATCAATTCCGTATGTTCAATAAACCTCCCTATGAGTCGAACCGGATGATATGACCATTGCGGATCACCAAGTGCAATGTCCGTAAAATAGGCGACGGCAATCTGAATAAGACCAACATGCACGGGATTGATCATGGTGAAGAAAGTAGTCCGGCACCTACAAAAAAGGAGTCAGGCGTCAGAATTCAGCGATCAGAATTGATTACCACAATAACACCTCCTGTGGCTTTCCATTCTGAATTCTGAACTCCTGCGACTGACTCCTTTAGAAACAGGACACAAAATTTAAACACTATAGTAAAGCCTAAAAAAGTTGTCATTGCGAGGACGCTAGCCCGAAGCATCTCTATCATTGGATGCTTCGCTGTTGCTCGCAATGACCAGCAACACGCCAACTTATTTAACACGTTTACTATAATTTAAAAAACGTATGATTCAGCGACAAGGTACTATGAATTTAAAAAACTACTCTTTCACTTCATAATCAGCATCGATTATTTCATCCTCTCCGCCTTCCCCCTTCCTTCCTTTTGTTTTCTTCCCTTCATCACCCGGAGGCGGTGGTGGTGGCTGTTCTCCCTGCTTGGCAGATTCCTGATACACCTTTGCACTAATTTCGTGCAAGGCACTGGTTAACGCATCCATCTTTTGCTGTATGTCCTTCTCTTCTTCCGTTTTAATTGATTCCTTTAACTCCGTAATCGCTGACTCAATCTTCTGCTTTTGAGCGGCATCGATTTTCCCGGCGACGTCTTTCAAGGTTTTTTCTGCACTGTAAACCAGATTGTCTGCCTTATTTTTAGTTTCAGCCTTTTCTTTTGACCGTTTGTCCTGATCTGCATATTCCTGTGACTGCTTGACCATACGGTCAATTTCATCCTTATTCAGTTTGGTTGAAGCCGTGATTGTAATCTTTTGCTCATTTCCTGTACCCAGGTCCTTTGCATGGACATTAATAATACCATTGGCATCGATATCAAATGATACTTCAACCTGGGGGACACCCCGTGGTGCAGGTGGAATACCAGATAAATGAAATCTCCCCAGCGTTACATTATCTCTGGCCATTGACCTTTCACCCTGTAAAACGTGCACTTCTACACTTGTCTGATTGTCTTCTGCAGTGGTAAAGACCTGGCTTTTTTTTGTCGGGATGGTTGTGTTTCTTTCAATGAGATGAGTAAAGACCCCACCAAGGGTTTCTATACCAAGTGACAGTGGTGTCACATCAAGGAGTACCAGATCTTTGACCTCTCCAGATAATACTCCTGCCTGGATTGCTGCGCCCATAGCCACGCATTCCATAGGATCAATACCCCGTTCGATTTTTTTCCCAACATAATCTTCCACAAATTTCTGAACGATGGGCATCCTTGTTGGACCACCCACCAGGATAACTTTGTGAATGTCATTTGGCGTCAACTTGGCATCTTTTAATGCCTGTTCAATCGAACGACCGCATCGATTAACGATGGGAGAAACCAATTGTTCCAGCTTCGCCTTTGTTATCGCATGAGTAAAGTGTTTTGGTCCTGAGGCGTCTGCCGTAAGGAATGGGAGATTAATGTCAGTTGACAAGGTAGTAGAAAGCTCTATCTTCGCCTTTTCTCCTGCTTCCCGCAATCTCTGCATTGCCATTTTGTCGTTTTTAAGGTCAATGCCATGCTCCTTCTTAAATTCTGAAACCAAGTAATCGACAATAGTATTATCCATATCCGTGCCGCCCAATTGGGTATCACCGCTGGTAGACACAACTTCAAATACTCCCTGGCCAAAATCCATTATGGTACAATCCAAAGTGCCACCGCCCAAATCGAAAACCAGAATTTTCTGGGATTCTTCCACCTTGTCCAAACCATATGCTAATGATGCTGCTGTTGGTTCGTTAATAATCCGGACAACATCCAATCCAGCAATAGTGCCTGCATCCTTCGTGGCTTGCCTTTGGTTATCATTGAAATATGCGGGAACCGTGATTACGGCCTTTTCAACCCGCTCACCGAGAAATGCTTCAGCATCTTGTTTTATCTTCTGCAGAATAAATGCTGAGATTTGCTGAGGGGTAAAGGTTTTATCGCGGATAGTAACTTTATAATCGGTGCCCATTTTTCTTTTAATCGCATAAATAGTACCATCCGGATTACTAACAGCTTGTCTCCGTGCAGGCTCCCCAACAAGTTTTTCACCATCTTTGGTGAAGGCAACATATGAAGGAAACGCCTTTCCGCCAACCGTTGCACCTTCTGCACTGGGAATAATCGTGGGTTTGCCGCCTATCAAAACAGATGCGGCAGAATTACTTGTCCCTAAGTCTATACCAATAATCTTTGCCATTTCTTAACCTCCTTTTTCCTCTTCTGGCTTTTCTGGATTCTGAATGTTTTCCGATATTTTTGATTTCTGAGATACAATCACTTTTGCAGCTCTTAACACTAAGGTATTTAACAGATACCCTTTTTGAATCTCTTCCACTACCGTATCTTCAGGCACCTCATCATTGACCTTTTGCATGACGACTTCATGCTTATAAACATCCAAAGGCAAACCAACAGAAGGTATTGGCTCCAAGCCTTCTGTTTTCAAGATGCGTGAAAATTCCTTATAAATCATTTTAATCCCGTCAATAAAATCATTTGCTCTTGTATCCTTTGTTCCACAGGCTGCTTTGCCTAAACTTTCATAAATATCCAATAATTTCTTAATCAGCGATTCTGCAGCAGCACGCTCGATTGTTTGTCGCTCCTTTGCAGACCATTTTTTATAATTCTCAAAATCTGCTGCCAGGCGTCGCATCGAGTCCTGAAGTTCGCTAATTCTTTTCTTATTAACCTCTAATTCCTGTTTTAGAGATTGAATGATAACTTGTTGTTCTGCAAACAATACCTCGGAAGGCTGTACTATTTCAATTTTTTTCGGAAGGATTGGTATCCTTTTCTGTCTTATTTGACATGGCGTCTTACCCTAAATAATCTTCCCAAAATACAAATTTTGCAGAGCTATTTTACAAATCTGATTATAATATATAACTAAACTCTCTGTCAATGAATTGCTTCGGCATACGCTACATCCCGCCTTCCCGTATAATCTTTGCAAGAGTTGAAATCAGATGAGAGGGAATGTTAGTCCCGCGCAACCCTTTTATGGTTGCTTCAATGTCATAATGAACCCGTTTTATCTCAATACGGCCATCTTCCCATATTGCATACGATGCAGCAGGAATACCATCACGCGGCTGACCAACACTACCAGGGTTTACCACCGTAACACCCCGGATCATACGCACCATGGGAAAGTGGGTGTGGCCAAGGAAGACGAAGTCGGCAGAAACATCCTTTAATTCTGACTCCCATTGTTCGTCAGAAACATCAGGCCTAAGATATTTATAAAGATCCCCGTCAGGAGACCCATGTGATAACAAAAATTTCTTGCCTTCTACCTCTAAAACCGTCACTATGGGTAAATTACCCAAATAGTCTTTTTCCTCGTCATTTAAAACTACCATGGTAAACGCTTTTCCGGCGTCACTAAGTTCCCGATATTTCACGGAACATCTGCAATCCGCATCTCTCCCAATAGCGTTGTCGTGATTTCCCCGAATCACTACGGTATTAGCAAAGCCTCTGATTCTTTCCATACAGAGCCTGGGATAGGGCCCGTAATTCACCAAATCACCAAGGCAAAAAACCATATCGGCACGTTCTGTCACCGCATCTAAAGCAGCCAGATTGCCATGAATGTCTGAAATAACAAGGATCTTCACACAGGTGTCTTTCAGTGTGTAACATTAATAATATAGTAAAATGATGTATTATACTGTTATAATATCACGAATCAAGCGCTATCTGATACCATTGAAAGCTAAACAAGATTATGGTATTGCTGTGTCAAAACTTCTTTTTTTTGTAAGGTTTTTCACAATCCTATTTACCCCTTATCAGGAGGTACAGATTGTTTATGAGAGAAAGATTGCTTCGCTCGCAATGACAACGCACCATATGTCATCAAAAGCATATCCTGTGTCATTGCGAGGGTCTTTTCCGAAGCAATCTCTCTATGACTGTCATTCCGAACAAAGCGAGGAATCTCATGGGTTTGCTTCGCTTGGGCTCGCAACTTCGGCTTCGCTGTCGCTCGCAATGACCAGTACCTGTTAACTTATTTAATACGTTCACTATGGATTAAGTCTTCGGCAACCTTCCCCCCTGTTTCCCTATGTTTACGGGGGAGACTATGGGGGGATGATTGAAATTCCGAAACCTTAAATTAGAGCTTCGACCTGGAGATCAAAATATTTATGAAAATTGTTGAAAATCTTGTGACGTTTCGTTTACGGCTCAAAAATTCGCCGGGGACCTTAGGCAAGGTACTTACGGTCATCGGCAAGTCGGGTGGAAGTATGGGCAATATACAAATTATTCAGGCCGACAAGGATTTTAAAATCAGGGATCTGGCTGTTTATGTTAGCACGGACGAACAAGTCCAGGAAATCGTGGCCACTCTTTCAGCGCTTGGAAGGGACGTGGTTGAGGTTATTGCAGTTAAGGACAAGGTCTTTGAACTCCACGAAAAGGGAAAGATTTACTTAAGTAACCGCATCAGCATTACGACCTTTGAAGACCTCTCGCGGGTCTATACCCCTGGTGTAGCCAAAGTTTGCAGGGCGATTCAGACGCGTCCGGAACTGGCCAGAGAATATACGATTATCAGGAATACCGTCGCCGTCGTTACCGACGGCACAGCAATCCTGGGATTAGGCGATATTGGTCCGGTTGCCGGAATGCCGGTTATGGAGGGAAAAGCCATGTTGTTCAAGGCATTCGGCAATATTGATGCATTTCCTATTCTCGTAAATACGAAGGACACCGAGGAAATCATTAAAACGGTTGTTAACATCTCCCCCACCTTTGGTGGTATTAATCTCGAGGATATTTCAGCTCCCCGTTGCTTTGAGATCGAGAGACGGCTCAAGGAAGTTTTACCAATTCCTGTTTTCCATGATGACCAGCATGGCACAGCCGTTGTTTGTCTTGCCGGCCTCCTGAATGCCCTAAGAGTAGCTGGGAAAAAAATAGAAAACGTTTCTACGGTCATCAGTGGTGCAGGCGCGGCAGGAATATCGATCGCTCAGATGCTTATAGGTGCCGGAGCAAAGGGCATCGTGGTTTGTGATACCTCCGGTATCATTTACAAAGGAAGAGCGGCCAATATGAACACAGCAAAAGAGGCGCTTGCACAGATCACAAACCCAAAAAATGAAAAAGGCACAATTGCTGATGCGATGAGGGGTAAAGATGTTTTCATTGGTGTCTCCGGTCCAAATACTATTACCAGAGATATGGTAAAAACTATGCAAAAAGACTCTATCGTATTTGCTTTGGCAAATCCCAGCCCGGAGGTTGAACCAGATTTAATTGAGGATATCGCAAGGATAATTGCCACTGGCCGGTCAGATTATCATAATCAAATCAATAATGTGCTTTGTTTTCCCGGTCTTTTTCGGGGGGCATTAGATAGCGGAGCAACAGCAATCACTGATACCATGAATATGGCAGCAGCTTACGCCATTGCACATGCTATTGAGGAAGAACACCTCTCCGAAGATTACATCATACCAAGTGTATTCAATGAAAAGGTGCATAAAGATGTGGCCAGGGCGGTAGCAGATGCTGCTGTTAAAAGTGGTGTGGCCACACGACACCTTCTTTAACGAATGTCCGTAAAAGAAATCTTACCGGATAGATTCCCCTCCCATATTAATATCTTTGGAAAATCATACATTTCCCTTAGAGTCATTTTCATCAATAATTTCCGTGCGAGTGCCCCGCCACTCACGTCGGCCCAAAAGATAATTTCTGGCGGAAGACAACGTCATCGCCAGATAAAAGATGCCTGCAACAGGCAGTGAAAACACCCTTCCGGTGTTCAGGTTAAAAAAGCGAATGATCGGGCGGTATGTGATTGCCATTGACAAAAGTGAGATGCCCGCAGGTACCATCATAACAGCCTTACCAGCCAAAGATGCACATATTCCTGCCACAGGCGACACAAACAGCAGGATCAGTCCCAGTACCGTTCCAGCCAAAGCAAACCACGAATAGTTCAACTGAGCAAAGGCATTGCGCGCGACCATATTCCAAATCTCCCGAAGTCTGTGATAAGGACGAATGCTGATTGCTGATTTTGTCAATGAAAGGGAGATTGACATTCCTCGGCGTTTGATTCGGGTGGCGAGCGCAACGTCGTCTATCCACGCATCACAGTAACTTGCTATTCCACCTATTTCAGCCAACGCCTTACGCGAAACAAGGATGCATCCACCGGCAGCCGCTGATGTACCAGACCGGCCGTCATTTACCTTTGCGAATGGATAAAGAACGTGAAAAAAGTAAACAAAGGCAGGGATGAGTAATCGAGCCCAGAATCCGTGAATGTCTAAGAGCACCATCAGGGAAACCATTTCCCGTTGCTCAGCCAGGGCCTTTGCAACCAACCCTCGCCATAGATGTGGAAGATGGAAAATATCTGCGTCAGTAAACAACAACCATTCACCGGATGAAGCTCGGACTCCCTGTTCCAGAGCCCAGAGCTTACCGCTCCATCCGGGTGGAGGTGAGGTGCCGTCAAGGATTTGCACCATACGATTCGCCTGCGATGAAATTCTCCGTGCGCATTCCGCGGTACCGTCGCTTGATTTGTCATCTACCAGGATAACTTCAGACACGGGATAATCTTGCTGGAGCCACGACGGCAAGGTTGTCGGAAGTGATGCGCTTTCATTGCGCGCCGGTATTATAACAGACAAGGTCGGCCATGGAGGAATTATTGCAGGTAAATTGCTGGAAATATCCCATCGTTCAGAAATGCGCCAGCGCGTGGGCATACACAGCAATGCAAACCAGACGATTGCAGAAGTAGCAATAACACAGAGAAAAATGAATTCACCCATGACTGAGGAATAAAAAATTTAAGGTGTTTCTAAGAGTTGTATGATTTTATTTATATCAAAGGTGGGCGCCTTGCAGGCATAGCTCTCGCAAATATAAGCCGTAGCTTTGTTGTCAATGGGTTTTTGTTCTCTTACGAATTGCGCAATTTGTTCAAGGGAACTGTCTTTTTGGGAATGGAGGAGCAATACCTTTCTCGGTAGAAAATGCTTTCCAATCTCCATGAGTATCTGTTTTGTATCTTTCTGGTCAGGTTCACCTGCGATAACAATCTCTTTCGTCGGCCCCAGGGCAAAATCCAGAGAGCATAAAAATTGGGTATAGCCTGATGGATACTGGCGTATCGTTTCTCCAAAGGTTTCTATAAGTTGTTCCGCTATTTTTTCCAAATCCCGATTTCCCGTCATCCGTCCCAGCCGTAATACATTAAGGAGGGCAACCGAATTGCCTGAAGGAGTTGCCCCGTCGTAGATTTCCTTTGTCTGTGCAATAAGTTGCTCATTCTTCCTGCCACTAAAGAAAAACCCTCCCCCTTTTTCATCCCAGAAATTTTCAATCATGTGCTTGTTAATCTCTAATGCTGTTTTCAGGTATTTTGTCTCAAACGTGGTTTCATAAAGATCGATTAGACCCCAGACAAAATAGGCATAGTCATCCAGATACCCGGGAATTGCAGCGTGTCCCTGACGATGTCGTCTTAATAATGTTCCCTGGTTTTCGTAGAGGGTATTCAAAATAAAATCAGTTGCATGCACTGCCGCCTGTGCATATCTTGGCTCATTTAGTGCCCGTGCAGCTTTGGCAAAAGCAGCGATCATTAAACCATTCCACGAGGTAAGTATCTTGTCGTCTTTGTGGGGATGAATGCGTTTCTCCCGTACAGCAAAGAGTTTATCCCGTGCTGTGCGTAATAATTCCCTGAGTTTATCCGGATTGATGCCTTCCAGTTTGGCGAAGGCATCGAACGGCTTATCAACATGCAGGATGTTCTTTCCTTCGAAATTGCCTTCATCGGAGACGTCATAATAGTCACAGAAAATCTTGCCATCATTTTTACCTAAGATATTTACAATCTCATCAGGAGTCCATACATAAAACTTACCTTCGACCCCTTCGCTGTCAGCGTCTTCAGCGGAATAAAAACCGCCGTCAGGGGAAGTCATATCACGTAAAACATACTGAAAAATATCCTTTACGATATCGGCATAATACGTTTTGCCTGTGGCCTGATATGCCTCGGTATAAGCAATAGCCGATAATGCCTGATCGTAAAGCATTTTTTCAAAATGAGGAACAAGCCAGTATTCATCAGTTGAATACCGATGGAATCCGCCTCCCAACTGGTCGTACATGCCACCCCGGCCCATTCGTTCCAGGGTTTTTTCTACCATCTCCAGCGCTGTGGGATCATTGCCGCGTTTCCACCAACGAAGAAGAAAGGTATAGTTGTGCGGTGTGGGAAATTTGGGTGATGAGCCAAATCCTCCGTAAATGTAGTCGAAAGCCTCTCTTAATTGTTCGTAGGCGTGTTTCAGCGTTTCTTCGGTTAAACGTTCTCCCGGCGTCGTAGTTGCCATGGATTGTATAACCTTTGTCACCTGTTCACTTGAGGTGAGCACACTTTCGGGATTTGTCTTCCACAAATTGGATATTTGTTTAAGAATAGCAATAAATCCGGGGTTTCCATATCGTTCTGTTTTAGGAAAATAGGTGCCGGCAAAAAATGGTTTTCTTTCCCGGGTCATAAAAATATTGAGCGGCCAACCACCGTTGCCGGTCATGGCCTGGCAAACAGCCATATAAATATGATCAATATCAGGCCTCTCTTCCCTGTCAACCTTAATCGACACGAAATTCTCATTCAATATTTTTGCGACCTCTTCATCCTCAAACGACTCTGATTCCATGACGTGGCACCAATGACAGGTCGAGTAACCAATGGAAAGAAAGATAGGTTTGTTTTCCTTAATAGCTTTCTGAAATGCCTCTTCACCCCAGGGATACCAGTCAACGGGGTTATACGCATGCTGCAACAGGTATGGACTTTTTTCATGAATTAAGCGGTTCGGCTTTCCTTGGTGAGAAAGTTTTGCTTCCTGCTGCGGTGTTGACGGAATTTTGTTATTGTTTGCATCCATGGTGTTAAAGACACAACCTTTCATAAAAATTGCAAGAATGAAACTTCGGACAGGAAGAAAGTAAACGCTGCGGGTAAAAATTGACAGCAATTTGTCCATACCGGATTAGTATAACAACTATAGAATTAGATTTTTCGCTCCGTTCAGGATGATATTTTTCGCATTGTTCTGTCATTCTGAGGGAGTGAAACGACCGAAGAATCTCAACTTTGAAATTCCAAAACCTTGAATTACCACTACAAGTAAACCAAAACTCTGACAGGGTTCAAAACCCTGTCAGAGTTAACCTGGTTTGAAATTCCAAAACCTTTAATGAGGCATTCGGCTACTTTCCCCCCTGTTTCTCCCCGTAAACGGGGGGGATTATGGGGGATGGTGATTGGAATTCCTATGCCTTTAAATGAACCGCTCTGCTCACATCAATCAAAAGCTACCGTTTCCTGTGTTTTTCCAGCGTTCTGGCACAGTATAGACGAAATACCCTTTCAGGAGGGCAAGTGCATCAGATTAAGCTGATCTTGCATACTGCACCCGTATAGCCTGCCAGTTTACTTTCGGGTATTTTGTTTTTTCTGATTTTTTATAATATCTTCTGCCCAACTAAGCGCTGCAATAACGGTTGGAAATCCAATCGTGCTTGTGAGGAGAAGTATTGCATGATATATTGCTTCCGGCGTTACCCCGGCCTCAAGTGCCCGTCTTACATGGCTGTGGACAGCACCTTCAGAATGAACCGCCGCCGCTGCCGCTAGTTGAATCAGATGAGCAGTCTCTTCATCCAGGGGACCTTCCTGCTTGACAACCTTACCAAGCTCCTCGACTGCAGTAAAAAATTTTTCATGTCTCTTTTTTAGCTGGAGAAACTGATTAGGCAATTTTCCCTTTGACATAATTTATCTTCCTTTATAACAAATAATGTTGCTAATATGCAAAACCATCGAACATAAACGGATTATATCATGAGGCTCGTAAAAGTGCATGATAAATAATTACACCATTATGCCTGGTAAAAATATTATGTTATCCCGTGATATCATTTTATCCTTGAAGAGCAGGCGATCACGCAACTCAAGTCTACCATGGTTTTTTTTTTCTTGCAAAGACGCATATTTATGTTATAAATAAAAATCTTATTTGCATAGGTTATTATTTTAGTGCATGTAATAGTAAATTTGCGCCAGTAGCTCAGCTGGATAGAGCATCGGATTTCTAATCCGGCGGTCGAGGGTTCAAATCCTTCCTGGCGCGCCATATAGAATATTTCATGTAAACATGATGTGGTGGGCGTAGCTCAGTTGGATAGAGCATTAGACTGTGGCTCTAAGGGTCGCGGGTTCGAATCCCGTCGCTCACCCCAAATTACTCCTTGCAGGTCAAAGACCGCGCGTTTTTGACCTGCAAAAAAAACCACACCGAAAGTATTTCTCAAAAATTTCGTAATATGTTACAAGCATCAGGCGATTCATTTTGAGTCATGATATCTGCTTTTAATACCGACTTCAGAGACCACGACCTTACTGGTTAGCCGTTTCGTTTAAATCTGTGAGATGTTTGAATATTACGAAGAGGTCATTGCTTAATGAATTACAGAATTCACTTCCTGAAAGAAACGATGATTAACCTTACGTTGGGTTAAGGTGCGAAACCTACCACACACAGCGGAAGAACAACGTTTTATTCACCATTTTTTTCCTCTCTTTTTTTCTTTCGCGACTCATCGCCTACCACCAACTTTGAAAAGAATGTGATTGCCATGATAACGACAGCTATTGCGCCGCCAAAATAGAGGGTTTCTAAAGGGTTTTCCCACGTTACAATATGTTTTAAAAAGGTAATGACAATAACCACCACGACTGCCGAAATCAATTTTTCTTTTAAATCTGTGAGATCTCGTATTTGTAACCACTGTGGATAGTCAATGGTTTGATCTTTATCAACAAATAATTCGAACAGACCAATCCCCATAACGAACATCACCACGGCGACCATAAATAAATCTATTGCAGAAATAAAATGAACCGAGAGTTCCACACGATGTCCTTCGTGTTTAAACAAAAAATCCAATATCTTTGGAATGCCGTTGACAAATTCCCAAATCCCGGCAAAAATCAAAAAGCCAGAGGCTAAAATGGTGAGAATGGAGGCAACTGCAACAAAATACCGTCCCGCATAGACAAAACACCTGTTGATAATGGTCAAGAAATCCCCGTTCTTCATGTAATTTCCTTATTTTTCCCTTTCAATCGTCTGAAATTCTTCGAGTAATTCCCTCTGTCTTCCTGTTAAGTTTTTAGGGATGCGGACAATCAAGCGCACATATTGGTCGCCGTATCCATGTCCTTTTACATGGGACATGCCGCTACCTCTTAGTCGGAAAAGGGTATCGGTCTGTGTCCCTGGCGGAACCTTCATCAAGGCATTTCCGTCTAACGTGGGCACTTCAACCTTTGAGCCCAAGGCTGCCTCAGTTAACGTGACCGTCCTCTCCATGTAAACATCGCTTCCCTGCCTATGAAAAATGGGATGCGGCTGGACGGAAACAATTACGTAAACATCTTCCTTCAGTCTTCCGGCAGCCTTATCAGCCGTCACCCTCAAGGTTGTTCCATTATCTACGCCTGGAGGTATCTTGACGTTGATCTTATCCAGCTTTTGTATCTCGCCACTTCCGTGACAATTTGGGCACGGATGTTCAATGATCTTCCCACGGCCCCTGCAAACCGGACAGGCGCCGATCTTAATAATCCTGCCAAAACCTTGCAATTGCTCTTGTTGCACTTCCCCTCTTCCACTACAACTCGTGCAAGTCTTTGGAGCAGTGCCCTTTGAAGCACCTGATCCAGCGCAATCCGTACATTTCTCCATGTGAGGTACTGCTACCTCCGTGCTGATACCCCGATATGCTTGTTCAAGCGTAATTTCAACCTGCACACGCTTAACATGTTCTTCCGGTTGTTTGAAACCCCACCTGCGGTTGCCGAAAAAGTCATGAAAAATACTGCCACGGCCAAAGAAGTCAGAAAAAATATCATGTCCAAAAATATCTTCCAGATCACTGACATGGCTAAAATCACGCCATGTAAATCCTTCCTTACCAAAATCGGATGCAACCCCCGCATGTCCGTATTGGTCATATCTGGCTTTTTTATTATCGTCAATCAATACTTCGTATGCCTCGGATATCTCTTTAAACTTTTCTTCAGCCAGTTTTGGATTATCCTTATTGAGATCGGGATGGAATTTTTTCGCCAGGGTGCGATATGCCGATTTGATCTCTTCTTTTGTTGCAGCTTTGCTTACCCCTAATATCTCGTAATAGTCTCTTTTGTCTGCCATGCCCCATATCTTACGTTTGTTACGGTATTTATTCAATAAAAAATGAGCGCAAGAGTCTTTCGTATCCTCCGAAGATGACTCTGATATTTTTAGCAAAACCATGAAGAAAATTAACCCTGTCAGGGTTTAAAACCCAGACAGGGTTAACTCACGAATTTCGTGCTTCAGATTTTGTCTTTTCCTACGCGTTCGGGTTCGGGTTATCGCAAAACTATTTTACAAACAAACTCCTATTGCAAAGATACCGGGGATAGGAACTGAATAATTATATCTTTTCGCCTGCGATTTTATCCAGTGCTGTGATAAGTTGGTCTATGTCATTCTCGGTGTTGAACCATCCCGGACTTATCCGTACGGTCCCATCGGGAAACGTGCCCAGCATTTGGTGTGCAAACGGGGCACAATGAAGACCCGGTCGTACCGCGATATGAAAGGATTGATCGAGAATTGCACCAACCTCCTGAGGTTTAAAACCTTTTACATTCATCGACAGAATACCTACCTTTTTCGTTATATCTGTTGATCCATACAAGACAAAACGCTGATCACGATTGAATGCGTGTATGAGTTTATTGGTAAAATTTTGTTCATGTGTCCTTATCGTGCTTATCCCTTTTGATAAAACGTATTCAATTCCCGCCCGCAGACCGGCAATTCCTACCGTATTGGGTGTACCACTCTCCAGTTTAAAAGGTAATTCATCAGGCTGAGTTAGTGATGCGGCTTCAAAGCCCGTTCCCCCTTCCCTCCAGGGATCCAAAGTCAATCGCTCTCCCACATATAGCCCCCCCGTTCCGGTCGGTCCCAAGGGGCCTTTGTGTCCGGTAAAGGCAAGCATATCAACAAAGCATTCATTAACATCAATTTCGCACACCCCTGCCGTTTGTGCGGCATCGACCATGAATATACGATTATTTTCCCGTGCAATCCTGCCGATCTCCCCGATCGGTTGAATGGTGCCAAGGACATTCGGTGCATGTGCCATAACGATTAATCGGGTTTTTGGTGTAATGGCATCCTTGATATCACCCGGGTCAATAAAACCTTCCGGGGAATTTCTCACCTTGGTTACCGTAATGATTCCTCTCTTTTCAAGCCCATGAAGGGCACGAGATACGGCATTATGCTCAAGAAAGGTTGTAATGGCATGATCACCCGGTTTCAGCAGCCCCTTAATCCCCATGTTAATTGCATCGGTAGCATTAAATGTAAGAATAAGCCTCTTAGCCTCTCTGATACCAAATAACCGCGCGACTACATTGCGGGTATCTTCAATCTCCTTCTCTGCTGCAACTGCCATCCGGTGTCCCGAACGTCCGGGATTAGCGCCCAACGTTCGGTAAAAGGTGTCCATTGTTGCATACACAATCTCCGGTTTCGGAAACGTCGTTGCCGCATTGTCTAAATAGATCATGCTGCCCTCCTCAATATTCTGGCCTATGTATCCGTTGTTACCTCTTCTGATATCTCTTGATTTTATCAACATTTCTAAGTCATTCAAGGGAATTTATTCCTTGTCTCTTTCGAGCTATTCTGATATGTTTTGATGTATAGAGTAAACACCATAAGAACGTGGCCATTGCAAGCAGAGCGAAGCCAAAGTTGCGAGCCCAAGCGGGGCAAACCCATGAGATTCCTCGCTTTGCTCGGAATAACAGTCATAGAGAGATTGCTTCGGAAAAGACCCTCGCAATGACGCTGTCTATGTCTTTGATGACACATGGTGCGTTGTCATTGCGAGCGAAGCGAAGCAATCCTTCTCTCATAAACGACCTGTACCTCCTGATAAGGGGTAAATAGGGTGTGAAAAAAACTTACAAAAAAAGAGATTTTTTACAGGGTAATATTATAGATTGCTTCGGGCTATCGTCTTTGTGATGACACTTGCATGATACGTTTACAAGAGTGTCTCACAAAGATAATTTTAACATGTTCAGCAAGGATGATTAACCCAGTCAGGGTTTAGAACCCTGACTGGATTCCATCGCGAATTTCGTGCTTCGGATGTCGTCTCTTCCAACTCGTGCAGGTCAGCTTATGCCCAAAGACGAAAAGTTAAACGAATTAATCGGCATCGTAAAAAACATAGGCAAAATATATGACGATGAGAGTATGAGAGTTGAAATCGATTTCGATTTTAACGACGGTTTAATTCTCATCAAATACCAGGACTCACACGCAGAGCAAAAAACCTGCATCATAAATTCCCATAATAAAACAATCAGCGGAATTGACACCACAAAATTCTGGTTGCCCGACTATTCTCATGAACAGACCGCAAACAGAAAGCTGCTCCAATTTCTGCAGACAAACGGTTACTCCCTTTCGACCATTCAATACAGGAAAAAGGATATACGGAAATAACATTGTGTAAGCTGTTTCTCGGATGGCATGGCCTTCGTTGTGAGCACTCAGTCGAATGACAAATGGAGCTTGCCCGTGCTCATTTCATTCAAACTTTAATGAAAATCTGCGGGGTCCTCACAATTCCTCATACCTTACCAGGGGATAATTTTTTACGGATAGCCAGAACCATCAGGAAATATGACACAATACCCTCTCAAGACGTACAATCCTATGGCATTGATTTCCTGAAATCCCAGATTGTTGAAAACGGCCATGAGATCGAGCTATACCCACCAACACATGGGCTTATTGTTGGTGGGCGAAACCTACCCTTACCGTTTACTCATTTTCATGAAGTCTTATTTCTTATGTTTTTTTAACATAGCATCAATCAATGAATTTTTCCTCTCCCTTTTTACTTCTTTCCTCTCTTTTGGTCAAAACTTCTCCATGCCAGGTATCTTTGTCCTATGATTCACAGCCGGTTATTTCCAGAAAGAGCAGATGTCAAAGGTAATTAACGGGATTACCCTGAGAACTGGGGCTATTCTGGATTCTTTATAACGTATCTTTCATGGCTACAGAAATATCGTGTGTCAGTGTCATCACCCTTTCTGCCTCTGCCATCGTTAATGTCCCCGTTCCGCAACTGGGGGTAATGATAGATCGGTCATAAATCAGGCTTCTTGATATACCTTTATCAACAAGAAATTGAATGCCTTCTTTCAATTTCTTTCGTAAGTCGTTGAGTGAGGTGATGTTTATCTTTGGAGAAGTTGGGACGATACCCCAGGCTACATAGCCGTCTCTGTCAAGAAATGCCTGTATCTCACGCCAGTACATCAGGTACTTATCCATAAACTCATAGGCATCAAAACTGACGATATCTACCTTTGAATCCATAAGCATCGCCCAGTCCGTATTGCCGCAGCAATGGGTGCCGGTGAGGCCACCCTGGGACTGAACGGTTTCATAGACCTCGTTCAGGGCGCAGATGGCCCTTTCACGGCTGATATTCATAAATGCCGAACCAAAGCTCGTAAGGTACGGTTCGTCGGCGAAGATAATAACCGGCAGGCCATACCGTGATAAATTTTTAAATTGCCAATACGCCTTCATCGACATCAGCTTAATGACTACATCAAAGAATTCCTCGCTATACAAAGCTGAAATCCCTGTAGAAAGCTTTAATGAACCGGCCAGGGTAATCGGGCCAACGACCTGCCCTTTGAGTGCACGCAGAGATTTTTGAGGTGATTTGTTGAGTCGTTCAATCATTGCATAAAACCCTGCGGAACATGTGGGGCTTATCTGAAACAGATCTGGTTCATTTTTTAGATAGGCCTCATAAAAATCAGCTAGAGCGCTGGATGTGTCATCTGATACATTGATGCTTACAGTTTTTCCATCGGGATGAATGTTAAGGCAGGGAAGACCTTCGGTGTATTGAATGCACATCTCTTCTTGCGCACTGATTTTTGGCAGCTGAGGCCAGCAGGGTATCTCCGGAAGCGACCTGAACATAAGCTCACACGCTGCTTCAACGTTGGTGTGGGGTAAACTCCCAATTGCAGTCGCAGAGAAATTGCCTTTAAAATGTGTTGCCATAGATTGTTCCTTTCCTCACCCGAACTCGTCGGGATGCGCAGCGCGGGTGGTTTATCCTCAGCCAGTGGGTGGCCATCCTCCCTCTGCCCCATAGGTGTTAAGTTAAGGGAATAATAAGATTCAATAAGTAGTAATGATACAATAAGCTGCAATCGCTACAAAGAGAAAAAAGAGCACGATAAAACCACCCGAACAAGTCGGAAGGGATTTATTAATGCCTATGACCGTGCTTTATCGTTGCTGAATCGCTAATGAAGAATGATTAATGAACAATGAAATGAAGAAAAACATAAATCGCGCATTGAACATTGTTCACTGACAATTGAACATTGCTTTTGGCCTGGTGAATGAGGGATGTTTTAACCGTGAGACGTGTCCATCTTTCGTGACCGTGTCCGTTGAGCGTATCCGTAAAGAGACGTAGGTTTTCTCTGTTCCCGGACACGGACAACGGTCACGACTCACGATTTACGTGCCCACCTGGCATTGCGTATAAAAAGGGGAACAGCATACATACTATTTATCCTTCATTTTCCATATTCCATTCCACTCAGGACTCGGTGGGCTCTTTGAAAGGATATCACATCTTTTTGCCATAACTGACCCTATGCCTAAGCCATATTCCTGGGAGATTTTCTGAAAGAGGTCTGCCGCGGTTCCCCATTCTCTTCTGCAATATCTCGTGTATGCCTCCGAATACTCTTTCACGGAGTTTTTTTTTAATCTCAAATCTGGGGTCATTGTCGATAAGCAGTTCAAAAAGGGTCATGGGTTCCCTAAAACCCTTGAGTATAATACGGTCAATGAAACGATAGGAGAACCTTTGGTCGGTGTAAAGGTAATCTTCTGCAAATTTAAAAAACCGGTCAGAAATCAAGACCCTGGCATCATACAATCTCGATAGTCCTTCAATTCTGTTGGCTTCATGAACACACCGGCCTACGGGATGGTGGCGTTTGTCCAGCGGATAATAAATAAACGCAACCTCTCCTACCGTAATGCCGAACCCGATATCGATTCTGGGTTTTAAGATACCCACGTCCTGGGAATCATTATACGTGCGCATGCGTTTTGTCAGCCGGTAAATGTTTTCTAAGATGTACTTTGCATTGTCTTCCGGAAATATTCCCATCACGCCATCACCATATATTTCCGCATAGGTATTTTCGTGCCCTAAATAGAGTTCTTTATAGGACGTTTCATGGACATCCATAATAAATTCTGCATAGGTAAAGGCGTTTACCCCCAAACTTTCCACGCCACGATAGATGCCTTGTTCAAAATCCATCAAGATGTCCGTCGAATCCCTGAGGTCGCAGAACATAACAATCCGCTTCGCCTTTGCAGTTGGATAATCAACCATGTTGTTTTCCATCCTCTTTCTGTTTCATAACTATTATGCTGCAAGAAACTTTTTTATGTATAGTTTTTACAATCCCCTTTCCACATTCTCTCAAGGGTTTATTATCTTCCTATCTCTTACTAAACACGATGGGTACACCATGGCAACCTATTCGCATGAGAGTACGCGGGAAAGAGATTCTGAATGAAAAGGTACGTCAGATACGACATATCATAGCACAACGAAGCCGCACCCAAATACCTCCTCTCTTGGCAGGAGAAGCGTCCCCGCTTGTCATTATGATGTCAACCGGGGACGGTTGACCTGCCTCAGTGATTTTGGGTGTGTTAAAAACCTTACATAAAAAGATATTTTTACACAGGAATACTATAGCAAAAAACCGGCAGAAATCCAGAGCACAATTATCCCGGCAGATATGTGAATCTCAGAAATAGTGCGGTTCGAACGGGGGCGCTTTCGAGACAGCAGTTACCGGGTATCGAAATGGATGCATCTTAGGGAGTACCAGGGACCAAGGTAGGCAGGCAAACATCGCTATTATTGGGGTTTTTCAAAAAGCGAAAATATTACTCCTTTCTGCTGTTAAAATTAAGGATAGCCTGGCGATGTATGCTTAAGAATGACCGGGGTACAGCCCATGGGTGTTAAGTTAAACGATTTTCTGGTGGCATGGACAAACCCCATTTGTCCGTGCTTGCCCCTCGTGACTTACAACGGTGTGAAAACAATTGGAGATGCGACGAATAGTTATCCCCTGTTGGCATCTTCTTGTTGTCTCCTGCAGGCGGGAGATCAAGGGGGTGGATTGTCAGAAACAGGCATTTCTGCAGGTTCATAATCTGAATATCGATAAGCCTTTTTAAACCAGGGCACACTTGCAATGATTGGAGAGTTCACTCCAGGGTAAAGGCGAAAATTCGTATCCATAATAAAGGGGGCATTTAAAGCGATAAGAGAAGTCCAATCCTCTCCCTATACTCCCGCCAGCGGGAGACAATAGAAAGATGCCAGCAAAGACAGGCGGTGCAGCACGCATAAGGAGTTGCCAGTGATTGTTGTTCCTTAATTTAAGGTATAGGAATTTCAATTACCCCCCATAATCCCCCCGTAAACGGGGGGAAAGTCGCCGGAGGCATAATTCAACACGTATGGGATTCAGCCTCAATTAAGAAGTAGGGTTAGGTCAAACTCTCCTCACATAAAAGTATTTTTTAACAACCGTTTATGAACATCGCACGCCACTACATTTTCATGTATAACAGCAAAAGGCTTTTGTATGGATTCTACGCAGATCATGAACTGATTTTAAGAGGTATACGCAGGTTTTCCTCTATTTTTTTATTGCAATCGGATGACCAACTGTTTAATATTTGGTGCAATTATTACTAAGGTCACCGAAATGAATTATTTGCCGGGGTGAACATGGGAGAATTATTAGAAAAAATTGAATCCAAAAAGGCCAAAATAGGTGTCATAGGACTTGGTTACGTTGGATTACCCCTTGCCCTTGAATTTGTGCGGAGCGGGTACTGCGTAACCGGGATCGATAAAAACAAAGAGCGTGTCGATGCCCTGAACAAAGGGATATCGTATGTCATCGACGTAAAGAGTGAAGATATCTCACAATTCATTGAAAAGGGACTCTTGTGCATAACCCATGATGTCAGCGCACTGTCAACGCTTGATGCCGTCAGTATCTGTGTTCCAACGCCGTTAACAAAGACCAAAGACCCTGACATGTCATACATTATTAACGTGGGTCAGGAAGTTAAAAACTACATGCATAAGGGCCAGCTCTTCATTCTGGAAAGCACCACCTATCCGGGCACAACAGAGGAACTCGTGCTGCCCATGCTGGAGGAAGGGGGTTTCACGGTGGGGAAAGATATATACCTCGCCTTTTCTCCCGAACGTATTGATCCCGGCAATAAAAAGTATTCGGTTAAGAATATTCCAAAGGTAATCGGCGGTGTTACTCCTCAATGCACGGAACTGGCAAGGCGTTTGTATGGCCATATCATTGAAACCATTATACCTGTTTCGTCTCCGAAGGTAGCGGAAATGGTGAAACTCCTTGAAAATACTTTCAGGAACGTCAATATTGCCCTGGTCAATGAAATTGCGATCATGTCGGAACGCCTGAATATCGACGTGTGGGAAGTTATTGATGCTGCAAAGACAAAGCCCTTTGGCTTCATGTCGTTTTATCCGGGACCGGGACTGGGAGGGCATTGTATCCCCATCGACCCGCTGTACCTTTCCTATGTTGCCAAAAAGAATGGTTTTGAATTGCGATTTATTGCGCTTGCAGATCAGATAAATAGCGCTATGCCGGAATTTGTTGTGGAGAAGATTACGGATGCGCTGAACGATGCAGAAAAAAGCGTAAAGGGATCCAATGTCCATATCCTCGGTGTTGCATATAAAAAGGACGTGGATGATCTCCGGGAATCACCGGCCCTTGAAATTATGAATATCCTGCGATCGAAAGGCGCTAAGATAAGTTACACCGATCCGTATATCCCGGAGATTGCCTATCAGAAACTCAGCATCAAATCAAAACCCCTCTCGAAAGAGGTCTTATCCAGGGTTGATTGCGCTGTGATTGTTACCGATCACAGCAACTTTGATTACAACCTGATTGTGTCCAGCTCAAAACTGATTGTCGATACCCGCAACGCCTTGAAAAATATCCATAAAAAAACACATCGTGCGACTCTAACATGACTGACCTGCTTTTTGAAATTGGAACGGAAGAAATTCCTGCCGGCTATATCGCTCCCGCGCTGAAGCAGATGGAAATATTGTTTGCGGAACGCGCGAAAAAATACCGTTTGGAGTTGCATGCTCTATCTAGTACGGGCACGCCCAGAAGATTGACCTTGTTTGTCAAGGGCCTTACCCACCGGCAGGAAAGTGTGACCGAAGAGATCCCGGGGCCTGCTGCATCAATTGCCTTCGATAAGGAAGGAAACCCTACCAAGGCAGGGTTAGGCTTTGCCAGATCACAGGGTGTCGTGGTCACTGACCTCTGCATAAAAAAGACCCAGAAAGGGGAATACTGCTTTGCAATCAAGAAGATCGAGGGGCAGGAGACGTTAGACCTTTTACCAGAAATTCTGGCTGAAATTATCAAAAACATCCCATTCCCCAAATCCATGAAATGGAAAGGGAATACGTTGTTCTTTGCGCGCCCCATACGTTCACTCCTTGCAGTCTTCGGAGACAGGGTTGTTCCGCTTGAAATGAATGGAATAAAAGCCGGCAAATTTACCTTCGGACATCCTTTCTTATCCGGCAAAAGGGTTGAGGTTTCCCATGCCGACTGGGGTATGTACAAGCAATTGCTGCATCAGGAAAAGGTCGTGGTCGACATGAATGAGCGCCGTGACACACTGAGAACAAAGATCACGCAACTTATGACACCCTATGGCGCTGCTATTGATGATGAAGAGCTGCTGGATGAAGTAACGAACTTAGTGGAGTACCCCCATGCTATTGAATGCAGTTTTGACGAAGAGTTTCTGGATACCCCCGGCGCCGTTACCGAAACGGCCATGAAGGAACACCAGCGGTACTTCCCCATCAAAAAAAGAGATGGCAAGCTGTCCAATAAATTTATCGCCGTGCTAAACCGCGACGAAAACAATGCCCGAACAGCTGTTCAAGGGAACGAACGCGTATTGAAGGCGCGACTCTCTGATGCCAGATTTTTCTGGAAAGAAGACCGGAAGATACCACTGGAAAAGCGGGTGGACGACCTGAAAAACCTTGCCTTCCTTGAAAAGCTGGGAAATTATCGTGACAGGACGGACAGGATCGTTCTTCTTGCAGAATATTTGTCACACCGTTTGATTGCGCTGAATCAGTTGCCGATAGAAGCCGATGCGTTAGCGAAACGTACTGCCCTCCTGTGTAAGGCAGATCTCCTCACCCAGATGGTGGGTGAATTCCCATCGTTACAGGGAATTATGGGGAGGGAATATGCCACATGGGACGGCGAAGAACCAGCGATTGCCTTAGCAATAGCAGAACATTATATGCCTCGCTTTGCTACCGACACGATTCCTACCTCAAAGATTGGCGCTGTGGTGGGCTTGGCAGACAAGTTTGACACGATATGCAGCTGTTTTGCCGTACATTTAATACCAACTGGTTCGCAGGACCCTTATTCCTTACGACGGCATGCCTATGGTATTATCCGCATCATAGAAGAGTGTGGGTTTACGCTGGAAATTCAGGAGGTTCTTTCCAAAGCTTTTTCTTTGCTTCCCGTGTTTCAAAAGAAACCAGGCCATACTCAGGACCAGACAGGACAGAACAAGCAGGACAAACAGGTACAAGACATCAAGGACTTTTTCCGGGACAGATTATTTCAGATAAGCGTAGAACGGGGACATCGCTATGACCTGGTAAATGCCGTCTTAAATGCCAGCACTGGTTTTCATGATATCCATGATTTATTCCAAAGGTTACAGGCCTTGTCTCGTGTTTCAAAAGAGAGCTGGTGGCCAGACCTGGTTACGGTCGTTGAAAGGACGTTTAATATCGGAAAAAAGGCAAATAGCCGCGGGTCAGTGGATGAGCGGCTCTTTACAGAACCGGAAGAGCGGACATTGTGGGAAATTTATAAAGGGAATGAAACCGCTCTTCGAAAACAGGCGGTTGAGAAACGATATGAAGAGACATGCCGGGCATACTATGAGGCCTTTGCCCGACCCGTCCATAGCTTTTTTGAAAAGGTATACGTAAATGTTGACGATGAAGCCGTTCGTAACAACAGATTATTACTGGTCAGGACGATTAATGAATTATACTCTGAAAAGATAGCCGACCTTTCTCAAATGGAAATGTCCGGCGGTAAGCCCAGGGAAGGATCGCTTGTAAAGTGAGAGGATGAAATATTTCCAGGAACGGCAAAAAAGCCGTTAAATTTCTCGCAAGTTTTTTAAGAAATCGAGGTTGTGTATATGAAAAATGTAGAATTTTCAGTAGAAGGAACCATCCTTAGTATAAAGATAGATCTGTCAAAAGAGTTCGGCCCCTCTTCTTCAGGCAAGAACATTATCGTAGCGTCCACGGAAGGGAACGTTACCATTCCCAATCGTGAAGAAAAGATTGGCCTGAACGTATATCGCAAGAAATAACCGGGAACTGACAGATCTCGTAGAAAACAACCTCTAGTAAACATCTTAAATAAGTTAACATGCA
This sequence comes from Candidatus Brocadia carolinensis, assembly GCA_002009475.1. Taxonomy (GTDB): domain Bacteria; phylum Planctomycetota; class Brocadiia; order Brocadiales; family Brocadiaceae; genus Brocadia; species Brocadia carolinensis. The sequence continues at coordinate 76,097 of AYTS01000126.1, forward strand.
CGTGTCATCGCAAACGACAGAGAAGCAATCCATGGCCGAGATTGTGGTGCATGTTCCTGGGTTTCATCGAGGAATTTCCGAGTCTGTTTCAGCTTCCGCCTCACATCCATTTTGCTCCTCACAACAACAAGTTATTTTTTGCGGCTATTCGGGCATCTCTTAATTATGACACAAAAAATTAAGTCGCTTATAAGAACTCTTGTTCAAACAGAATGCGAGCTCGGAAAGAGACTGATTATCTGAATGCCATCCGAGGACATCGGTATCGAAGACCCTGTTACCAATTTAAAATTCACCTTGTACGAGCATTTTGAGGATAAAGTCCATGTTTTATCACAGGGAAAGACAACCATGAATGGTCTATTTGAAAATGAAATTGAAAAGGGATGAGATTTTGCTATAATTTGCCATTACTGTACACGGGCCCATAGCTCAGCTGGTTAGAGCAGCGGACTCATAATCCGCGTGTCCAAGGTTCGAATCCTTGTGGGCCCATTTCCCGTCTGGTATCATACAGCGATAACTTTAAAAATATCATACCACCGAAAACCCGGTAAGCATCGCCTGGACTTCTTCCAATTCCATTTTTTCGTGATCGCCTTGAGTACAGTCCAATCATTACTTTGTTAAAAAATTAAGCGGCGCATTTTTTCTTCAGTCGTTTCGATTTAATTTTGAAATAGCCATTGGCAAGTTTTTCGTTCTTTGATAAGGCATTGGTAGAGGCGAATTCGAGCATGGCATTGATAGCCTGTTTGATTCCGTTGAAGGTAGTAGGTTTTGTTTCAAGGATTTTCGTAAGATAGGCGTTTTGTTTGATCCAGTAGGTGAGAGTCCATGCAACAAGACAGAGGTTCCAGTACCGCTCAATCTTGTTGATATGTCTGACCTGGTAGTGATCAAGGTAAAAGGTATCCTT